>CAWUIY010000342.1:0-4890 GCA_963922555.1 uncultured Serratia sp.
AAGCCAAACAGTGCGCCGAAAATGACCACTCCTAACGCACCTGCTACCACCTGCCATTTGATCTCGAACTTGTCGGCATAGAGCACTGAAATCAGACACCCCAGAGGAAAGCCGAGCGTGATGATGATCGAATAAGACAGGCTATGGGTAAAGCTGCTGCCTTGGCCAGCCAACAGGGCTGGAAGCCAGTTGCCAAAACCAAAGAAGCCAATTGCCTGAAAGATGTTAAAAATCATTAGCATGATGGTGCGAGAGCGGAACTGAGGCGTCCAGATTTCTTTGAATCTACCACGGCGTTCGAACTGTGCTTCGTCATGCAGAGTGACCAGACGCTCCAGGCGTTCTATTTTTGCGGCACCGCACTGTTTTTCCAGATCTTCCAGCACTTCGAGCGCTTTGTCTGCCTGTCCCTGCTGCAACAGCCAGCGTGGCGATTCCGGCAGTTTTTTTCTTACTATCCAGATGAATAAAGAAAATACCACGCTGACCAGTAACACATAGCGCCAACCTGTCAGGCCAAACCAGGTGTGGGGAACGAACCACCATGAAATCAGGGCCACGACGGGAACCGACATAAACTGGATAAAGAATGAAAAGGCGAAAGCCTTGCTGCGCAGGCGAGTAGGAACCATCTCGACCAGATACGTATCGATGGTGACCAGCTCAATCCCCAAACCGACCCCCACCAAAAAGCGCAGGAAAATTATCCATTCTGCCTGATGCTGGAAAACGATGAGCAGGGTGAAAAAACTGTACCACAGCAGGGCAAACATAAAGGTCAGTCGACGGCCAAATTTGTCCGCCAGTGGGCTAAGCAGGCTGGTGCCTACAAAAAGTCCGAGGAAAGTCGAAGAAGCGAAAGCGGCCTGATCGGAGATTCCGAATACGCCGCCGCTGCCAGTGTGGAAAATCCCTTCGGCGATCAACCCTGGGCTGATATACGCCGTCTGGAAGAGATCGTAGAGTTCAAAAAAACCACCAATAGCTAATAATATTATAAAGCGCCACAGTCCCGGTGATGAGGGCAGGGCGTCTATCCTGGTGATCAGTTCAGGGGCGGTGATCCCCCCCGACTGATGAGATAAAGATGAAGATTGTGCAAATTCCATAAGTACCATTACCCGTTAAAAAAACTCATCCATGCTAAGTTTTTATCACCGGATTTAAATTCGGAATAAGATTTCAAGATGTAAAAAAATAGAGGATTACTCTGAATAAATTTATCCTGAGCGATAATTCGCTTTGTATCCGCCTTGAATTACTGAAGCAATGATTTGGCAATGTTGCACAAAACTCATTCAGTAAATATTAAAATAAAATTGAAGCCATTAAGCAATCAGCCTGAGGGCATTTCCGCGAATAGCTCAATCTAATTACCGGGTTCTCAAACTGATTTTTTCCTGAGATTTTCCTAATAAAAAGCTGAGTAAAGTCCATCCGCAGGCCAGCGCAACGCTAAACATAGCCATTGGAGCCAGCGCTAGCCCCAGAATGCCCAGCGCCTGATAAGACCAGGCACCAATTTGATCGCCCGCGCGGTAAACCAGCGTGTCGATAAACACTTTGGCGTGATATTTTTCCTGCTTGCTGATCACGGTAAACAGGATTTCGCGACTTGGCCGTGCCAAAGCAAAATTAACCGCTCGCCGTAAAATAGTGAATCCGACCAGAATAGTGAGAGAAGGGGCCAGGCCCAGCCATGCGAAGCCAATGATGCTGATAAACGGCAGCAGCGCAAGAGTGTAGGGGGTGCCAAATCGCGAGATGATCCTCCCTGTGACGGTCAGCTGACAAAGCAAGGTCAGGACATTAATAGCCAAATCGACACTGGCAAAAAACGCCGTTCGCTGGTTCTCGTCAACAAACGCCTGCCTGACAATATTCGCCTGTTGAAAATACAACAGGGTTGACGTCACAGAATAAAAAAGAATATAGCCACAAATACCTAACAGATAAGGCGATTTTAGCGTCTGGCGGATCCCGGCAAATAAGGGAGTCAGCAGGTTTTTAGCGTTTCCAGAATCTGACGGATCTGCGTCAGATTCTGTGACGTGTTTGCTCAATTGACCGCCATGGCGCGACAGTTTAACTGCGCTGAATACGGAGATTTGCACCAGCAATGCCGACAGAATAAGCAACGCAGAAGTTGAGAGATGGCGGGCCAGCAGGGCGGTCATGGCGGAACCGGTAATCGCTCCCAGAGTCGCAGCAGCGGCCAGCAGCCCAAACAGCCTTTTTCCACGGCGGGTATCGAACACGTCTACAATCAGCGCCCAAAATACCGAGACGGCAAACAGATTGAAAACTGAAACCCAGATAAAGAAAATCCTACCTACCCAGGGGTTATTTAGCCCAGCAGGAAGGAAAAACAGCGCGGCGAATAGCAGCAAAATTGCGCTGCAAAAATGGTAGCTGTAAGCAATAAAACGTTCGCGCGGCAGACGTTGAGTCAAATAGTTATAAGGCCACTGCAACAGCAACATGGTGACCAGAACCGCGCTAAATAACCACGGCAAAGTATGAGCACCTGCAACGGTGCTGATAGTGTCGCGGATTGGCCGAATAATGTAATAGGCGCACAAAAGAGAAAAAATATATAACCAACCCCACATGAGCGGGGCGATTTCTTCGTGACGCACTCGCACTCTTTTTTGCCACAGTCCGGGTCGCATGCAGAGGGGCAATAGAGTTTTATTCAGCCTCATGAAGAAGGATTAGCCAGGCTTGCGCGCAGCGCCTTCTCGCTTAAAGCTTGTAAAAACAGCGATGAACCGGGCTGGAAAAGTTTTGCACTGTCGAGGTTTCCGGTGACTACCGGTACAAATCCAGCCGCACGGATCAGCGATGACACCGCCTCGACGGCGGCGTGGCTATCCCCGGCAAGCGGCACGGCAATCTGCGGTGACTGGTGGGCATCGGATGCCAGCGTGCTGGCAGCAATAGAATTAAAAGCTCTCACCACCTGCGCACCGGGTAAGAACTGGGCGCTGGCTCGACCGCTACCGATGCTTAATGCCGTTTGCGCCGTCTGGCCATCGCGGCCTGGATAAGGATTGCCGACATCAAGAACGATTTTATTATTTAGCGCCTGGCCTAGCGTTTTGCCTAATCCCGGCAGTGCGCCATAAGGAACGGCCATGACCACCACGTCACCAAATTGCGTAGCCTGCTGCACTGTTCCAACCTGGGTATGATGACCTAAAGAGGAAGCCAGCGGCTTTAGTTCGTCGGGATGGCGAGAGGCGAACATGACCTGATAGCCCGCGTTTACCCACAGCCTGCCAAGGGTAGATCCCATCTGACCGCCGCCAATAATCCCTATCTTATGGACCTGCGCTGAGGCTGCTTCTGCCGTCCTGGAAACCAGCGTTGTGCCAGTCAGCATCAGGATTATAGTCAGCAGCAGCGCAACGGTAGCCTTAGCCAGGTGTCGTGCAAACCCTGATAATTTCCTTAAAAACATGATTTTTCCTTAGTTTTAATAAGAAGCCGGCGATTAACCCATGCTGGTACCGGTTCCATTTTATTTTTTCGATAATCACTTAGCGGCGTATTCAGCTTTGCTGCCATCTTTGCTTAATACCTCCCTGAACGCCGGTTACCGGATCTGTCGCTGGCATGGCCACACGGGCGATATTTTGCCGGGTTTCTGTCAGCTTTGAAGGATCGTCATGGTACAGATCGGGGCTTAGCCCGTTAGGGTAGGCTCCAAGAACTTCAAAGTCGTCACTGGCGGAAAGCTGTTTATGGCCCACCCCTGCGGGTATCAAAATGACATCGCCTTGCTGCACCGTGGCTGTGGGACCTGTTTCTCCGCCAAGTTGTACGGTTGCGTGTCCCTGACTGACGCCTAAAAGTTCATGGGTATTGGAGTGGTAATGGGTAAAAGTAAAAATCTGATAGCGCCATTGCACAGGCCAGCCATTGCGGGCAAAAAGGTCGGTAAGATAGCTGTCAGTATTGGCCGTGTTGCCGGGCACGGCCTGTTGATAGATTAATAATGGCAGCTTATCGTTGGGCACGCCGCCAACGGTTTTATTCAACGCTAGCGAACGGATATTGATATGTGGCTGCATATCCTGCGCATAGCCGGTCAGTGGCATGGCAGAGGCCAGTAACAGTAGCTGGCAAAAATCGCGTCTTGATACTCGATGATGACTGATAATCTTCATTAGGCGCTCCTGTGTTTGGGTTAACCCATTGCCGAGGAAGGCTTTATGAACGCTGACAGGCCTTTATGACGGGCAAAAGGTGTCGCGAACCCACAGTTAAAATATGTGAGTCAGATCGCAATTTTGTCAAGGTTGAGAGCAAAATGAGCAGGATAATATGGGAAGGAAACAAATTTAAAACTGCCCCGAAGGGCGGTTATAGGGCTAGAAATCACCCGCTGGTTCAGGATTACTTATTGCCTTGAGGGAAAGAGGCAAATGGTAATTTGGCTGACTAGAGAAGAAGGCTTGCAGAGCAACGCGCTTGCTTCGATCAACGGAAATTTCTTGCACCGTTTTGCGGAAAATACTGTAACGTCCACAGGTTGTACAGGTTACGTTAACCACTTTTTCAGTCAAATTGAGTGAAGTCTTGGTCTTGATTGTACTTTGGCATAATGGACACTCGTCAGGAGCGTTAACTGCGGTGGAGCTCATAAAACCTCCGGTTTTATTTGGGCCAGCGCGTAGTATAGCGCAAAAATCGGTCAAGACCTTAATGCTAATTGATTAAAAGGCGATCTGTTTTCTTTAGAAGGTAAGGACGACAGATAATCAAGGGGTTATAGAATGCTTATCAGTCTGGCAATAAGCCAGTACTAAAATACCTAACTCCTAAAAATAAATAGCATCATGCTGAGGAGCTCAGATGGAACCAGACAATCTGGCACGTACCCAA
>CAWUIY010000343.1:0-4881 GCA_963922555.1 uncultured Serratia sp.
TGTTTTACCTCGACGAGGGGTCATTTTTTGGCTGCCCTTTAAACAATGACGATTTGATTTTTTAAATAAATCGTTAACAAAACATCAACAAATTAGGTGATTTTTGCCTCGTATTCTTTAATAATTTTATCGCCATAGCGAAGACTCCCTGAGCCATAAATAGTCTCATTTGAAGATATATCTCGTTCGAGAGGGAATCAAGATATATCTTAGAGCGTAAATTTATGTCATGGCTATGTTTTTTAAGGTTTTTTTAAATTGTGAAGTTAGTGTGAGGCCTGATTTTAGTCTTTCAAGCAAGATGCCTAAATTCTGTTTATCTAATTGATTTTATTATATTTAATGATGATTGGGTGTTTTGTCTATTTACTTTTGCAGCGAACATTAATTATAGAGTGTAAAGATTTCGAAAATATTTTGTTATTAATAGCATAAGACTAACGACAAAAATTATTTTTCGTGAATTATGTGATCATTTGAGCAGTTAAAAACACACCATTGATTTCAAGGCTGATAAAACAAATTGTCAGTTGTTGATAAATGCCCATCACTAATTTGTTTCAAGTTTCTTATCATTATTATTTATTCGCTGGCTTATAAAGTGAAAGGGGAGAGTGATATATATAGGCTTTTACCCATTGAGGCTCAAAGAGGAGGTTTATATCCAGTGGTAACATTTAAACATTGGAGGGAGGTTTGACATACTCTGTCACGCATTCTTCTGCCACCAGCCAGTCTGAAGTAAATGTAACAATCCCAAATTCCACAGAAGTTTTGTTACCGTCAATAAAATCAGTCGCAGAATTTGAGCAATCTTTCCTGCTGCAGACCCGCAGCAGGGTTAAACATACATTGTTTGAAGATTCTGACCCACTCCAGCAGATTCGATTGCGCAATTTATGTGAAAATCGCCAACAATGGCAATAACTCAAAGTGGATAGAGCATCTTCATCAAAGCGCCAAGATCTTCACCTGCGACAGAGGGATAGCCATAGGTAGACATCGAACCGGAGAGCAGCGCGGTACATGAAAAAGTGCGCGGATCCCGCGGGATGAGCTTTTCCCGCCAACTGCTCATTTCGCCATCTGTCACCAATTCACGCCAATAGCGGGTCGAATCTTCAAGCAGGGCATTGGCTAACAGTCGTAGTGGCATCGGTGAGTCACTTTCAGTACCACAGAAAGCAGAGGATGAAAAGGCGGTAAATACGCGCGCGAGGAGGAGTGAAATCACCGACTTTAGCTGGTTCTCACTGAGGTGAGCGTGGGCAAAGCACGGCTGCATATTTTTATAGCAACTTTCTAGCATCTTTTGGCGTCTGGCCACGGAAGGTTCGCCACGGTAAAAGTCAGCCAGTACGCTGTGTAAAAGCAGCGTATCGGCCGAAGCCGTCAAATCTAATTTCTGTGTCGACTTTTTCAATAACTGCGCCCTAAGGTGTTCCTTTATCTCATTCAGCCTCGAACGCTCAAGGTCGCTGAGAGGTATATTTATTGTCAAAAAGCTATTGATAACCGGGGCTAAATAATGTCCTGTCGCCGACCATAGCTGCTGTAGCCCCGTTGAACACCGTAACGCTGCGCTTAAATTCTGTTGGTTGACGGGCAAATTGACGACATCTTCATCACGATTATATTCAAATAACGCAAATTGTTCTGGGATCTGTAAATCAGTTATGAGCAGAGCAAATTCAGAGGCTGGAATGCTGATTGCCAGGCGGGTATGTGGATCGTAAAACATACGTTGTGAGCCAGAATTGGCGTTTTGCGTCATCAGAATATTATTATTTAGATTATGCAGCAGTTCTGGCAACGGTGAGAGTTGATTCCAGATATCAGCCAACGAAGGATAAGAAGCGAACAATTGATGGGCCAAAAACTGATACTCGAATATTGTTGGATCGGGAAATTCAGTGGTTATGTGGTTTTCTACTTTGCAACTCAGAGAGTTCACCAGCTGTTGGCAAACGGTCACTTTGAGGCTAATCGCTGCTGGCAGAGCCGTATCTTTGAAGGTTTCAACAAGAAGCTCCCAAAGAAAATGACTGATTAAACTCGATTTTTTGTAACAAGCGAGGCTAAACTCTTCAATCAGAGATTCGCTTAGCGAGGGGTGTTGCAGACTATTTTTTAGCAGTTCTAAACTCTTGAATTTCGTCACCAATTGCTCTGCCCAATCGATTCTCACCCGAACATCACTAATCGATGCCAGGCTATTAAAGAAATCGGCTCCGGTCAGCGTGTTATTTACTCGATTAAGATTGCGATCAATGCTCTGGTCAGAAGCAAACATTTTATCACTTAATGTAATTTGGCGCGGCTGGTAGTCACCAAAATCAGCACCGCAAAAATCCACGTCATCCTTCAAGACAAGATCCTTAATCTGCGCATTGCTGAAGTTCACGTTGTTTTCGAAATAAACGCGTTTGAACGTCAGATTTTGAGCACGAATTTTTTCAAAACTGCCGTTCCTGAAGGAGTAGGGAAACTTTCCATTCCCCGTATTACCGGTAAACGTGACGTTTTCAAATTGCGAATGACTGAAATCGACCCCTCTGCATTTCAGCGCAGACCGCAGTCCGAAGACCAGATTTTTAAATTGGCAATGTTGCATCTGGGCATCCGATAGGCGGGGGGAAATAATCGACGGCATCGCCAGCCGCTCACTGGTTTTGTATAAACCATCAATGGTACTACCTCGCCAATCTGTATTGCCAAATATTGGGTCCATCCAGTTCAATCGCTGATCATGAGTTTTGAACAGACAACCTTCAAACTGTGTTCCCGTTGGCGCATGCCATCCAAAAAACTCCGCATCGATAAAAGTATCGCCATTGCACTTGAAACACTTATTGATCTGCCGAGAAGGCTCGGTGGCGTTGTAGAATTTTACGCCGTTATAAATTCGAGCGGTGGGGACTTGCCCTTTACGTTTATAAAGATATTTTCGAAAATCGCTATTACCAATCTCACACGGCGTCGCGTTAGAGGTTTGATCCAGGCTCGCAGGGCGACGGAAGGTATTTCTAATTCGCGTCATTGCACGACTGAATGTGCTCCGGCGCGCAGGGCTTACGGATAGCGGTAATGGCTCGGATTGCTGAGTAACGCTTGATGACGGTGATATAAACATGAGTTTGCCTGTTTCATGCACTGTAAATACCCGATAAGGCGAATGAGTCATTAGCCAAGTGAACGTTGAATGATGCATCACAGTGAATCCATACTATTGCCCGAACTCCTGCAAAATGTCCTAAATATCTCTAACTGTGAGCAAAATCGTCCTCTATCAAGCAAGCATCACTTCGCCGTCATAAAAAAGTCATCTAACCTCGTTAGCTTATGCCCATTACTCATTTAGAGATGTGCGATGCTTATGAGCTTTTTATCACTGCACAATATTGGCAAGGTATGGGGCACTAAAACGGCGCTGAACGACATCAGTTTTGATGTGCAGGAGGGCGAGTTTATTGCGTTGCTTGGCCCTTCGGGCTGCGGCAAATCCACCATGCTCAGGACGATTGCCGGATTAGAGTTCGCCGACAGTGGGTCAATCTATCTTCAACAGCGTGATGTCACTCAGCTCAGTCCGTCGCAGCGCAAGTTGTCGATGGTGTTTCAGTCCTATGCGCTGTTTCCGCATCTGAAGGTGCGCGAAAACCTGCTTTTTGGTCTCAAGGCGCGCGGTGAAGATAAACAGCAGTTTGCCCGCCGTCTCGACGAGGTGGCAAAGCTTATGGAGCTGGAAACGCTGCTTGACCGACTGCCTTCTCAGTTGTCTGGCGGTCAGCAGCAGCGTGTGGCGCTGGGACGTGCAGTGATCGCCAATAACAAGCTGTGTCTGATGGACGAACCCCTGTCGAATCTTGATGCCAAGCTGCGACAAAGCATGCGCCGCGAAATTCGTGCCCTGCAAAAGAAACTCGGCCTGACCATGATTTACGTCACTCATGATCAAACCGAAGCCATGAGCATGGCGGATAAAATCATCCTGTTGAATGATGGCCGTATTGAACAGCAGGACACGCCAGACAATCTTTACAATAACCCTGAAACTATTTTTGCCGCACAGTTTATTGGCGCGCCGCCGATGAATATTTTGCCGTTGACCCAGCGAGGCGCGAGTCATTATTTGGGCGAACTCAGCCTGCCTGTGGTGCATAGCTATCCGACGTCGAGTCTCTGTCTGGGACTGCGAGCCGAAGATATCCAACTGTGTGCCGCCGAAGATACCGGACTTAAAGGCGAAGTGGTGAGCTATGAATATATGGGATCTGACACGCTGGTGGTCTGCAAAATTGCCCAATGCGAGGCTTTGCTGACGGTGAAAATCCCCGGCATGCGCCATTTGACCGAGGGCAGCTCAGTCGGCCTGTCATGGCCAACCTCAGCGCAATACTTCTTTGCCACGGCCACGGGGAAGCGCTGTTATCACGTCGGAGAAAACGTGTTAGCGCTAGAAGAAAGAAGGGCCGTCTAAATTTCAACCCCTTAAATTTATTGTTTATTTTTCATACCAATAGTAATCACTCAAGGGAATATTATGCCTGTTGCGATGCGCCTGACCCGTTTGGCTACGGCCTGTTTGTTGGTGTCTGCTACCTCGGCCTTTGCGGCTGATCCGGTAAAACTGCAAATGTATTATCCGATTGCCGTGGGCGGAAAAATTACCCATACCGTTGACGGGCTGGTTGCCGATTTCGAGAAAATACATCCAGAAATCAGTATTCAACCGGTTTATACCGGAGACTACGCCACCACGGTGACCAAGGCACTGACCGCCTTCCGCGGGAGGAATGCGCCGCAAATCGCGGTGATTGGCGACATCGAAGCCTATTCTTTGATTGACGCGGGGGCCATCGTGCCCGTAAGCGACCTGGC
>CAWUIY010000344.1:0-4851 GCA_963922555.1 uncultured Serratia sp.
GGTTCCGGCGCTGCCGGTTAAATGCCCATTGCATTTAGTGAACCGGAAAAACTCCCCGGTGCTTATTGCCCTTAAGATCTGCCCTTAAGATCTGCCCTTAAGATCTGCCCTTAAGATTTACCCTCAAGATTTGAAATTAAAAACCCCTTACCCACTGAGTCTCCCCCTGCCTCTGCGCCAGCTCAAAATACCGCACCTCGGCGTGCTGGCGAATAAGCTCCGCTAACGCCGGTGAGTGGCTGGTGATCCACAATTGGCTATAGCGACTAGTTTCCGCCAGCAGCATCGCCAGTGCAGGAATAAGATCCGGATGCAGGCTATTTTCTGGTTCATTAAACGCCATAAAAGACGGCGGTCGCGGACTGAGCATGGCGACCGCCAGACAGACAAATCGCAACGTACCGTCGGACAGCTCTGTCGCCTCGAGTGGTCGATAAATCCCCTCGCGCTGCATCATCATCTGAAAACGCCCCATCGAGGCATCGACAAAAAACTCGCTGTCCGGGAAAGCCTCCCTCAACACCTTGTGCAGCAATTCGCGATTGCCAATCTCGTTGATAGTCTCGAAAGCTGCAGCAAGATTGCTGCCATCATGGGCCAATACCGGCGAACGAATGCCGATTTGTGGCAAACGCAGTGGTGAACCGGGCCATACCGCAAACTCATGATAAAAACGCCAGCCCTTTAACATCTCACGCAGTTGCGATACCTCGGGATAAAGATGGGGTTCCGCCAACTGACCAAAGATCGATTCATGCGGGCTGATACTTAGCGGGTAACGAACCTGTTCTCCGGAGAAATTAATCAGTTTTGCGGTCTGATTTGACCTTTCAACAATGCGGCTTGAGGGGCGGCGTTGATGCCCAGTCATCCATAACGATTCGGCTTTAATCCAGGGATCGAGAGTGAAAATGCTGGCTCCCGGACGTGGAAAATCCTCAAATCCCACCTGCAATTCATAGTCAAAATTTTCCAGCGTAGCGGACAAAATCATCCGGCTTTCTCCGGTGCGCTTTTTCCCAGCCCACAACGTTTTCTGAATACCTCCCTCTTCGGCAAGCGCTGTCGCCAACTCACCGCGAGAAGCCTCGTGCAAAAGCTTAACCGCCTTGTAGAGATTGGACTTGCCGCAGCCGTTGGGTCCGCAGATCACGTTCAATTGCCCAAGTTCCAGTTCGATATTGCGGATCGAGCGATACCCACTTATTTGCAGCTGTCTGACAAACATAGCGATCCTTTGAAAACAGAAAGTTCAATCTAAAACGTAAATAATAATGATAGTCTTTATCATTTCGTTTACCATACTCACGCTCTTTCGTCGCAATAGTGACATGGCCGCTAGATACCGTGCATTGATTGCAACGCTAAACCTGACGATTAAAACAACATTTTTATAGGGAATTTAGATGACGACGTTGGCTTTTCCTTTTAAACGATCCTCGATCCTATGCGCGATGGCAATTTTTGTTCCTCTTGCGGCTTTCGCCGACGATACGGTCGTGGTAACGGCTAAACCGGCAGACACTGCTGATGCGCCAACGCAGGGCTACACCGTGAAAACCAGCAAGGCGGCGACCAAAACCGATACTCCGCTGATCACCACCGGACAATCAGTCTCCGTCGTGACTCGCCAGCAAATGGACGATCAGAACACCACCACCGTTAACTCGGCGCTTAACTACACACCGGGCGTATTCACTAACTTCGCCGGTGGCGCAACCCGCTATGACACGGTTTCTCTGCGTGGTTTCCACGGCGGCGATGTTGATAACGTGTTTCTTGACGGTTTGCGTCTGGCCACCGATGGCGGCAGCTATAACGCCGTTCAGGTCGACCCGTGGTTCCTCGAGCGCATTGACGTGATCAAAGGCCCGTCTTCCGCGCTTTACGGCCAAAGCGTTCCAGGCGGACTGGTGATGGAAACCAGCAAGCGACCACAGTTTGCCAGCGAAGGTCACGTGCAACTTTCCGGCGGGAATTTCAATACCAAAGGTGGCGCATTTGACTACACCGGGGCGATTAACGACCAGTGGGCGTATCGCATCACCGGCATGACGCGCAGCAGCGATACCCAGTACGATCACACTCGTGAAGAACGTTACGCCATCTCACCACAGCTTCTTTGGCAGCCAGATGAAAACACTTCGTTGCTGTTACGCGCCTACTTCCAAAAAGATCCTTCTGGCGGATACCATTCCTCGGTCCCGGCTGATGGCAGTATCTACGGCGAAAAACTGAGCCGCGGATTCTTTGATGGCGACACAAACCACAACGTGTTCAAGCGTTGGGAACAAATCTATAGCTACGAATTCCAACATAGTTTCAATAACGTCTGGTCTTTCCGCCAGAATGCCAACTACACCCATTCCAATACCGAGCTTGAGCAGGTTTATCAGGCAGGATGGAATGCCGATCGCAGCCTGATGAGCCGTTACTACTCTGGCGAGCAGTCTTCACTGAACTCATTTGCGATTGATAACCAACTCGAAGCTGATTTCGCGACAGCGGCAGTGCAGCATAAAGTGGTGCTCGGCTTCGATTTCCAGCATTACGCCAATAACCTCAAGGATCAGGGGGGTTACGCCAGCGATCTCAACCCGTATACCGGCGTATCAGGTGTCAACGGCGAAGATGACATTGATCTTTACAGCAACACCACAGGCAAACGCTCTTATCGTCAGGCGGGCGTTTACCTGCAAGACGACATGGCCTGGAACAAATGGCACTCGACCTTGTCGGGCCGTTACGATGATTTGAAAATCAAAAGTAATCAATACGAAAGCATCTACGGCGTTCAAACGAACAGTGAGCGCGAGGCCAAGCATTTCAGCGGCCGTGCTTCCCTGCTCTATGCCTTTGATAACGGTATTTCGCCTTATATCAGCTACAGTTCGGCAATCACCCCTTCTGCACTGGCGGGTCAGGATGGAACGCTATTGAAGCCGATGACCAGCAAGCAGTATGAAGCGGGGATCAAGTACCAGCCGGTTGGCACCAGCAATATGTTCACTGCGGCCGTCTATGATCTGACGCAGAACCACGTCGGCAACCGCGTAGTTGTAGGCAGTTATTATGTCCCTGCCGGGAAGGTTCGTTCGAAAGGCCTTGAGTTAGAGGCGCGCACCAACGTTACCGATCGTCTGAGCGTCATCGCCGGTTATACCTATAGCCACGTGAGATCGAAAGACACTACGGACGGCACCGACGGCAATACGCCTTACGTCTCGCCAAACCAGATGGCGTCACTATGGGCAGAGTATCGCGCCAACTTTGGTGTTAATTTTGGTGGTGGCGTGCGTTATATCGGCAAACAGTGGGCGGACAACGAAGATACGCAACGCGTTCCGGCAGCAACGCTGCTTGACGCCTCGGTGCGTGTGAATCTGGCGGCGTTCAACCCATCGCTGAAAGGCGCTTACGTGCAGCTTAACGCCAATAATCTGGCTAACAAGAAGTATGTCGCAGCCTGTTACGGCACCAGCTATTGCTACTGGGGTCAGGAACGTACCGTGGTCGCTACGGTGGGTTACGACTTCTAAATCCCTTCGCCGCTTGCATGTTCCTGCCAGGGGACAACACGACGCAAGCGGCGTTTTCCCTCCCCATCGTCTACTCTTAAAAATGCTAAAAGGTAAACTTTACCTGTTTATTGAGAAAGTTTTGGCCTGATTGAAATATTTCTTTATAATTAGCGGCCCTGAAAAGTGATTGGTTACACATCTTGATTCACCTTCAAGCCACTGTGTACATACAATATAAGGGTCATCCCGGTAGAAACTTTCCGGGTAAAATCCCATAAACTAGTGCCTGTGTGGCAAGAATAACCATAGAAAATATGAAAATGAGCATTCGCGCGATCTTTACTTTGGTTCTAGCTGTTGCTGCGTATAGTCAGGCTGCTTTTGCAGTTGTCTATCCACTGCCGGCAAACAATGGTCGTTTGGTTGGTGAAAACATCACCGTTGTCGTTCCACAAAATAACAAACTGCCGTTAGAGCATTTCGCTGCACAATATCAAATGGGTCTGTCGAACATGCTGGAAGCCAACCCAGGTGTTGATACTTACCTGCCGACCTCAGGCACCGTACTGACTATCCCTCAGCAGCTGATCCTGCCGGATACCCCACACGAAGGTCTGGTGATCAACAGCGCCGAAATGCGCATCTATTATTATCCGAAAGGCACCAATACCGTTGTCGTTCTGCCGATTGGTATCGGCGAACTGGGTAAAGATACCCCGCTGAATTGGGTTACCTCCGTGCAGCATAAAAAAGCCGGTCCAACCTGGACGCCAACGGCCAAAATGCATGAAGAATACGCGGCTCAGGGTCAATGGTTGCCAGCGACCTTCCCTGCCGGTCCTGACAACCCGATGGGTCTTTATGCGCTGTATGTTGGCCGTCTGTATGCGGTACACGGTACCAATGCCAACTTCGGTATCGGTCTACGCGTAAGCCACGGCTGTGTCCGTCTGCGTGATGCTGACATCAAATGGCTGTTCGAAAACGTGCCAGTGGGTACCCGTGTACAGTTTATCAACGAGCCAGTTAAAACCACCGTTGAACCAAACGGCGCGCGCTATGTTGAAGTCCACAACCCGCTGTCTGCCAACCAGGAAGAGTTTGATTCTCAGCAACCGCTGCCAATCACCCTCACTGGCAGCAACGCCTCTCTGATGGCTAATCCAAGCGTTAATCAGCAAGTGCTGGACAAAGCTATCGCTCTGCGTTCAGGGATGCCAACTCAGGTTAACTGATTCTGACCTGTCAGTTATCAAGCCCTCTCAGCCACGCTGCGAGGGCTTTTTTATTGCCTGGATTTCACTTTTCCTTGCTGTTAACCCCGCGTGAC
>CAWUIY010000345.1:0-4817 GCA_963922555.1 uncultured Serratia sp.
CCGCCTCGGCCTGGGCCACAGTGTGAACAAACGGGATCATAATTTCGACGTTAGTCAGATCCATCTCATTGCGCACGCGTTTCACAGCTTCACATTCAAGCGCAAAACAATCACGGAAGCTTTCAGAAACGTAACGACCCGCACCACGGAAGCCCAGCATCGGGTTTTCTTCGTGTGGTTCATATTTCTCACCGCCAACGAGGTTGGCATATTCGTTTGATTTAAAATCAGATAAACGCACTATGACTCGTTTCGGCCAAAATGCGGCTCCCAGGGTTGCAATGCCTTCAGTCAGCCGTGCAACATAATATTCCACAGGGCTATCATAGCCTTGAATAAGCTTGCTAATCTCTTGCTGCAACGCCGGGTCTTGCTGGTCGAACTCAAGCAGGGCTTTCGGGTGAACCCCAATCATGCGGTTAATAATGAATTCCAGTCGAGCGAGGCCAACCCCTTCGTTAGGCAGACAGGCAAAATCGAACGCGCGATCCGGGTTACCAATGTTCATCATTATTTTCAGAGGCAAGTCTGGTAGCTCATTGACTTCTGAACTTTGAATGCTGAAATCCAGCTCATCCTGATAAACGTATCCTGTATCACCCTCGGAACAAGAAACGGTAACCTTCTGGTTTTCAACAAGACGCTCTGTGGCATCTCCACAGCCCACGACTGCCGGGATCCCCAGTTCGCGAG
Source organism: uncultured Serratia sp. (assembly GCA_963922555.1). Lineage (GTDB taxonomy): Bacteria > Pseudomonadota > Gammaproteobacteria > Enterobacterales > Enterobacteriaceae > Rouxiella. Next base: position 694 of record CAWUIY010000345.1, read on the forward strand.
CAATGATTGCTGCATGACAGGTTCGTCCGCCGCGATTGGTGACAATGGCCGAGGCCTTCTTCATGATCGGTTCCCAATCCGGGTCGGTCATATCGGTTACCAAAATATCGCCAGCCTTCACGTGGTGCATTTCACTGATGTTATGAATAATTTTTACCGGACCAGCACCAATACGATGGCCGATCGCGCGGCCTTCCACCAGCACCTGGCTTTTACCATTGAGTTGATAGCGCTCCATCACCTGCCCGTTGGAACGCACAGTTTCCGGACGCGCCTGCACAATATAAAGCTTGCCATTGTGACCGTCTTTAGCCCACTCGATATCCATTGGGCGTTTGTAATGTTGCTCGATCAGCAATGCCTGACGAGCCAGATCTTCAATTTCCTGATTGGTCAGCGAAAATTTTTGACTCAATTCTTCAGGCACATCTTCTATTTGTACCTGCTCGCCATGCTCCTGGCTGTCGGCATAAACCATGCGAATTTTTTTGGAACCCATGGTACGACGCACAATTGCAGGCTTATTTTTTGCCAGTGTCGGTTTATGCACATAGAACTCGTCAGGGTTGACTGCGCCCTGTACAACCATTTCCCCCAGACCATAGGCCGAGGTAATAAAGACTACCTGGTCAAAACCGGATTCGGTATCGATAGTGAACATCACGCCCGCAGCTGCAAGGTCTGAACGCACCATGCGCTGAACCCCTGCCGACAGTGCCACACCACGGTGGTCATAGCCCTGATGTACCCGATATGAGATTGCTCGATCGTTAAACAGCGAGGCGTAAACGTGTTTAACAGCAATCAATACTGCTTCGAAGCCCTGCACATTAAGGAAAGTTTCCTGTTGGCCGGCGAACGAAGCATCTGGCATGTCTTCAGCCGTTGCAGAGGAACGAACGGCAAAAGAGGCATCTGGCTCCCCTTCCGATAACTGCTGATACGCAGCCCGAAGATCTTTTTCCATCTCTGGTAAGAAAGGCGTTTCAACAATCCATTGTCTTATTTGAGAACCGGCCTTGGCCAGTTGGGCAATATCGTCAACATCGGTTTGATCCAGCAACTCATAAATGCGCTGGTTGACGCCGCTTTGATCGAGGAAATCATTAAAAGCCTGAGCAGAAGTGGCAAAACCATTGGGTACAGAAACACCCAAATCGGTCAGGTTGGTAATCATTTCACCCAGAGAGGCATTTTTACCTCCAACTTTATCAACGTCATGCATTCCCAGCTGGTTGTACCAGATGATATTGCGCAAATCAGAATCAAGATTGGCCATGAAACAATCCTTTCTATTTTTAGGGCGTTAATTGGAAAGTCAGTGTCATAAAACAAAAACATTAATTCAGGGGGATAAGTTAGCCCCTAACTCCTTCAGACTAGCATAATGATCCATATCCTTAAGAGGAGTGAATCGATCCAGCTAATCTATATTTTTGGCTTTAGGAATTATCGCTACCGACGTTTTAAGATGAAGATCACAGTTTTATGAAATCTTTTGAAAATCAGCCTGTCAGTCACTTTTAAACTCCTGTGGCCCCAACTTTACGCGGGTTGCTGACATCCTGCTGAAGTAAGTCATAACCTCTCGAGGTTTCTCGGAAAAATAAAATTATCATTTCACCTGTTACAACAGAATTGCGGCATGTCTCGAAAAGAGAATAAGAAAGTCAGACAGCCCTTTTTTATTACTCGTAAACCCGTTAATAATGGAGTTCTGATTAATGCTTATTGAAAGCTTTCACCATTGAAATCATTGACCCGGTTCTTTAATGACTAACAAAGTTCGACCTAAGGTCAAGATTGAATGATGAAGGATGTGCAACCCGGAGGATTCATGGATAGATGCGTATTTTATATTTCCGACGGCACCGCGATTACTGCCGAAGTGTTGGGTCACGCTGTGCTATCGCAATTCCCGGTTAACGCGACCACGTTTTCCTTACCGTTTGTAGAAACTGAAGGCCGGGCCAAGGCAGTTTGTCAGCAAATCAACGATATCTATGAAAAAACCGGAGTCAGGCCTCTGGTGTTTTATTCTATTATTTCTACAGAAATAAAAGACATCATCGCCAGCAGTCAGGGCTTTTGCCAGGACATCGTGCAGGCTCTGGTTGCACCTTTGCAAAACGAATTAGGGGTGGACCCCTCGCCCATAGCTAATCGAACTCATGGTCTGACGGCCAGCAATATCAGCAAATACGATGCACGCATTGCGGCTATTGATTACACCTTGGCTCATGATGATGGCATCTCGCTGCGCAATCTCGAACAGGCACAAGTCATTTTGCTGGGCGTTTCTCGCTGTGGTAAAACCCCCACCAGTCTTTATCTGGCGCTACAATTCGGCATTCGTGCAGCTAACTATCCTTTTACTGCCGACGACATGGACAATATTCAGCTACCAACCGCCCTAAAACCTCACATGCAAAAGCTTTTTGGCCTGACTATTGATCCTGAACGGCTGGCGGCAATTCGTCAGGAACGCGTCGAAAATAGTCGTTATGCGTCCCTGAGGCAGTGCCGAATGGAAGTCTCAGAGGTCGAGGCTCTGTTTCGAAAAAATCAAATCCGCTACCTGAACAGCACCAACTATTCAGTTGAGGAAATTTCAGCCAAAATCCTCGACAGCTTTGGTATGAGTCGCCGCATGTTCTAAGGTATTTGAACTGTGAATAATTGATGCTTTAACAATTTATGCTGGTATTTATTGAGATAGGCCAGATTAACTCTCAACGAGAGTTGAATTGCTCGGATTTTGCGTTATTGTGACATCCATCACTTCCCGGCACTCCTGCCGCTGCGAAGAACAAAATTTTAGAGATCCACATGTCACAAACAGATGAACTGCGCACCACGCGTATAGGCAGTCTGATAACGCCACGAGCACTGGCTGAAAAATTACCAGTTTCCCCTGCCGTTGCTGCCAATGTCACCGAATCACGTCAGCGCATTGAAAAAATTATCAGCGGTGAGGATAAACGCCTGCTGGTCGTCATCGGGCCATGCTCGATTCATGATATTGAAGCCGCCATCGATTATGCCGGTAAACTCAACGTGTTGCGGGAAAAATACCATGACAGTCTTGAGATTGTTATGCGCACCTATTTTGAGAAGCCGCGTACCGTGGTTGGCTGGAAAGGCCTGATTTCGGATCCAGATCTCAATGGCAGCTATCGGGTTAATCATGGTATTGAGCTGGCGCGAAAAGTTTTGCTTGCCATTAATGAAATTGGATTACCGACCGCGACCGAGTTTCTTGATATGGTCATTGGGCAATACTTTGCAGACTTGATCAGCTGGGGCGCAATTGGCGCACGGACTACCGAAAGCCAAATTCACCGCGAAATGGCTTCAGCCCTCTCCTGTCCGGTAGGATTTAAAAACGGTACTGACGGGAATACGCAGATTGCCATCGACGCAATTCGCGCCTCACGAGTCAGCCATATGTTCCTTTCGCCAGATAAAGATGGCCAAATGACCGTATACCGTACTTCAGGCAATCCCTATGGTCACGTCATAATGCGCGGTGGCAAAACGCCCAATTACCACGCTGCCGATATTGCGCAGGCTTGCGAAAATCTGGCCGAGTTCGATCTGCCACAGCGCCTGGTCGTCGATTTCAGTCACGGTAACTGTCAGAAACAGCATCGCCGCCAATTGCAGGTCGCAGAAGATATATGCCAGCAAATTCGCAACGGTGGTAACGGTATCGCCGGGATCATGGCAGAAAGCTTTATCGAAGAAGGCACGCAGAAGATTGTCAGCGGCGAGCCTTTGGTTTACGGTAAATCAATCACCGACCCTTGCCTGAGCTGGGAAGATACTGAAACGCTGCTCGCGATGCTGGACGAGGCAACTCGCAGCCGTTTCTAGCCTGCAACTCAGTTCGATGCGTTGTAAAATTTTCGACAAGGGGCCTTTAGGTCCCTTTTTTTGTTTTTATCGCTTGATGTAACATGGCATTCACATGATAATGATTATCAAAGTGATACTCATTATCATTAAACACATTGTGCTTATTATTTATTCGCGAGAACTCTCATGCCCCTACTCAGCTATGAAACTTATCTGCAAGCTAAACAACAAAACCCAGGAAAATACGCCAGGGATTTAGCCGGTAT
>CAWUIY010000346.1:0-4812 GCA_963922555.1 uncultured Serratia sp.
CCTCTCAGCTGCTGCTATACTGAGCACAGGAGGGTCCATGTCTCATTCAAAGCTCACGCCTGAAAAAAATTCTGCGACAGACAACAGCGCGCTTACCCCTGAAGTGTGGAAAATTGCCGCAGTGACCCTGCTTGGCTCATTTATTTCCCAGCTAGATGCCTCTTTGATTAATGTTTCTCTGAGCAACCTTGCCACTGACCTGCACACCTCTCTAACCACTATTCAATGGGTTACCAGCGGTTATCTGCTGGCCCTGACGCTGATGCTGCCGCTCAATGCCTGGCTGGTCAGTCGTATTGGCGCAAAAGCCGTTTATCTGGGATGTTTCGCCAGTTTCACCCTGACCTCTGCCCTGTGTGGACTTGCATGGTCAGCTAATTCGCTGATCGGGTTTCGTATCCTGCAGGGTATCAGCGGTGGCCTGCTGGCTCCAATGGCGCAGACGCTTCTGGCGCGTGCCGCAGGAAAAAACCTGACTAAGATTGTCGGCTTCATTGCAGTACCGGTGTTGCTGGCTCCGGTATTAGGTCCGGTAATTGCCGGCGCTATTCTGCACGCCTCGTCCTGGCGCTGGCTGTTTCTGATTAACTTGCCGTTCGGGGCGCTGGGCTTGCTGCTGGCCATTCGATTTTTGCCCCACGATGAGTCGGCAGCGCCCCCACACAAACTCGACTGGCTGGGGCTGTCATTGCTCTCTCCCGGACTGGTGCTGTTTTTGTACTCTGCGGAGTACCTGACGCAGACCTATGGACCGTGGAGTTTGTTCGCCTCACTGGTTTTGATTGCGGCATTTATTCTCCATGCCCGCCAAAAAGGCCGACGGGCATTACTGGACATTCAATTGTTTTCTGGCAAAACTTTCTCAGCTGCGGCCATCACCCAGTTTCTTAGCAACGGGGTTTCCTTTGCTGCAATGCTGGTGATCCCGGTTTATTTGATTCAGGGCTGCGGCTATTCGGCAGGAGAAATGGGTTGGATGCTATTACCGATGGGGCTGGGAATGATGTGTGCCAATCCGCTGATGGGGCAAATGACTCAGCGTTTCGGTATTCGTCACGTCTCGGCAACTGGCGCGCTGATGGCTCTGCTTGGCACACTGGCGTTTATCTTTATGGCCTCTCACTATCACGCAGCTAAAGCGCTAAACCTGCCATTACTTGTGACTGCGCTGTTTGTCCGGGGCGCGGGATTAGTGATGATCGGGTTACCTTCTATGTCTGCGGCCTACAATTCGGTTTCATGCGAGAGCCTGCCAATGGCTACGACGACATTGAATATCGCGCAGCGGTTAGGCGGCCCAGCGCTGACCACGCTGTGCGCCGTGTTTCTACAGTGGCGATTAAACGCCGCGACGGCCGATGATAGTCGTTTACCCCCCTACGTCGCGGTGTTTATATTGCTGTCGGCAATGCAGATGCTGACCCTGATCGTTACCCTGCGCCTGCCACGCTGGCTCGATCAACAAAAACGCGGCAGATAAAAGTGCATTCAAAGGCAGATTTATCCTTTACTTAAAACTCTGTAACATTTTAAATCTAAAAAAGTTATGCCGCTTTTACTGCCCGAATTTTCTGCTTTTCAACGTTTTCAGCAGGCTCGCTTTGCTCATTTTCAGACAAATTAACATCAGCTCCAGATTGCTGGTTTTTGGCGTCTGGCTCAGGAAGCTTGCTAGTACGTAAAATATGCTGCACGGCGTCCTTTTGCTCGGCGAGGAACAGGCCGGTATTTTCTGCCTGAGTCTCATCGAGTTCCAGCCCGCTCTGAAGCAGCCAGTCAGTAAAAGCTTCAGCCATATCAAGCATTTTGTCGTAGGCGTCGGCTTCTTTCTTGCTGGCAAATGTCATTTTTTCTTCACCTTTTCTGACCACCACAAATTTTGTTTCAACAGCCATGATCTGCTCCTTATACTGTAATTATATACAGCATATCAGCATTTTTTGCATAATGCAGCTTCTGATTTCACTTTATTGTCATATTTGTTGTGCTTTATAGAATATAAGGAATTTTTAAGTTTTATTTGTCTACACTTAATCAAACGTTGGTGAAAGTTGGTTATCAGGAATAGTTGCACGGAGAAGGACATGTCGGGTTATGTCGCCTATTTAGAGCAAAGCAGAGGAGTGCCTTTATGATATCTACCGCTCTGGTTGCTGCGATTGTGTGCAGCATTCTCGTTTTCATGCAGTTTGCATCCCTCGCCGTTTCGTTGTGGCGAATCACCCGTAAAATGAATCAGGACGCTCTTCCTGAAACGCTCCCTTTTATCGCTGTTATGCGCCCACTTTGTGGTAAGGATACCTACGAAGAGGAAACCCTGCGTTCAAGTTTCCTGCTGGATTACCCGGATTACGAAATCCTGTTCTGCGTGGCTTCACAATCTGACCCCGTGGTCGAACTGGTTGAAAGGCTGATGGCCGAATACCCTGAGCAACGGGCAAGACTGCTTGTTGGCGACGATAAAATTTCTGCCAACCCTAAATTAAACAATCTCAACAAAGCCTGGTTCCAGACCTCTGCAAAATGGGCCGTTATGGCTGACAGCAATTTGCTGTTACCTGCAAATTACCTTCAGTTGCTTCTTTCCTCTTATGATGAAGAAGCCGGGATGGTTAGCTCTCCGGCTATCGGCGTACGACCTAAAAATTTCTGGGGCGCACTCGAAGCCGCTACGCTTAATACCTATCAGGCGCGCTGGCAGTTTCTTTCCGACTGGGCCGGCGCCGGATTCGCTCAGGGTAAAACCATGTTTTGGCGTCGCGATGTTCTGGACAACGGCGGGGGTATGCCAGCGCTTGGCCGTGAAATAGCGGAAGATTTAGCAGCTACCAAAGTTGTACGTCGCGCGGGCCTCAAAGTCAGACTGACTCCGCAGCCGTTTGCCCATCCGATTGGCAAACGCAGTCTGACCGCTGTATGGAGTCGGCAATTACGCTGGGCGCGAATTAGACGCTCCGGGGTATTCTGGCTATTCTTGCCGGAAATTACCCAGGGCCTGTTACCTGCCCTAATTGCGGCAATTTATTTGGCTGCCAGCGGCAACGTTTCCTGGTATTTCCCTACCATATTGACCGTCCTTTGGTATGCTGCCGAATGGATTTTCGCTCGCACTCTTGGTTGGCCGCATAAATGGCGTGACGTGCTTGCCATGCTGATCCGCGATATCATGCTGCCCGCGTTATGGATCTGGTGCTGGGCTGGTCGCAGTTTTGTCTGGCGTGGAACGATGCTCAAAAACGAATCTTCTGCCACTGTTGAAGAGCAACATGGGAAGTAATAAGGATAAATTTCAGGATGTTTGATCTTCAACATATTGAAGAGTTAGTCAGAGAATATGGACTTCTGTTGTTGGCCCCTCTCGCCGTTATCGAGGGGCCGATTGTTACTGTGATTGCCGCCTATGCTGCCCGGATGGGCTATTTCAGCCTTCCGGCAGTATGTGTGATCGTTATTCTTGCCGATCTGGTTGGTGATGCCGGTTACTACAGCCTGGGTCGCTGGGCGATTACATCCAACGGTGAACCGCCTCGATGGCTCAGTTTTCTTGGATTGAACAAGGCCCGACTTGCCTCAGTGGTGACAAGTTTCGAAAACCACGGTGGACGCTTGCTGGTCATAGGCAAGCTGACCCACTCAGCGGGTGCGGTTGTGCTGGCCGCCGCCGGTATGGCCCGTATGCCCTTTGGCAGTTTTCTTTTCTACAACGCCGTGGCGCAGGTTCCTAAAAGCCTGTTTTTTGTCGCCATTGGCTGGTCATTTGGACACGTAATAGGACAAGTCGATCACTGGATCGCTTATCTTTCAGTAGGCATGTTGCTGCTGTTGGTCGCAGGAGGCGTGGTATGGATAAAAGCTCAGAAAAAGTCAGCGTGAGCTGTATTATTCCTGCTCACAATGAGGCTCAACGTATCGGCAAAGTTCTTGACGCTATAGCCGGGCACCCGCTGATTAGTGAACTCATCGTGGTCGATGACTGTTCGACCGATAACACTGTCGAACAGGCACAACGAGATGGCGTCACCCTGATCGCCCTGCCGCAGAATCTCGGTAAAAGCGGTGCAGTGGCCGCCGGGATCGCAGCTGCAACTGGCACCCATCTGCTACTGCTCGATGCCGATCTGGTCGGGCTTACTGCCGATGACGTGACCGCTCTTTTAGAACCGGTTATTTCAGGTCGGGTCGACGTGACGCTCAGCCTGCGACGCAACAGCCCACGGCTCTGGCATCTGATTGGCATCGATTATATTTCCGGTGAGCGCATTTTCCCTCGCAGCCTGGTGGCTTCGCGTCTGGCAGAGATTCAGGCGCTGGCAAACTTTGGTCTGGAAGTGTGGCTGAATCGTCTGTGGATTGCTCAAAAATACCGTATCGGCGTCATTCAGTGGCCACAGGTTATCAGCCCCTACAAGGCAAAAAAAATGGGCCTGCTGCGCGGCATCATGGCTGATTGCGCAATGACGCGCGATATTCTGCGAACAATTAGCCTGCCAAACATTGTGCGACAAATACTGGCGATGAAGCGCCAGAGTGCCCCCCTCCCCTCCTGATTCCAAAACCTAAGCAGCCAGGCTCGCAAGAATAACTTTCAACAACGCGAGCCGCGTACTAAAAACAAATCCTTAATGACCCAGACCCACACCGCCATTTTTTAAACACCAATCTCAGCAATCACTTCACAATACCTTTAAAAACATAACCTTATGTCTGAAGGATCGTTTTTGGACCTAAGTTCAGGGATCCTTAGTTTGAGAGAACGCTTTTGGACCTAAGATCAGGTTGCCGGTTTTTGTTTAATCGTCGAGATTGGCGGCC
>CAWUIY010000347.1:0-4777 GCA_963922555.1 uncultured Serratia sp.
TGTTAACGTAGACTTCTAATGACGACGTTGACCCACTAAAAAGCACAGGGCCACTCTCACGAGATGGCCCTTTTTTATCGTCAGACAACCTTAAATCGCGAAGAACTGATACACGGTTGATGAACGATAGGTCTGACCCGGTTTTAACCAGCAACTGGGTTGAGGCCAGGTCGAATGGTTAGGGCTGTCGGGCAAAAATTCGCTTTCAAGCGCCACGCCGCTGTAGTTGGCATATTGTCCGCCACTGCGATTCGGCGTGCCGTTAAGGAAATTGCCGGTATACAGCTGCAGGGCAGGGGCCGAGGTAAATACCGACATTTTGACTTTCTCGTCGGATGACCAAAGATGGGCCGCCGCATTGTCACTGGCATTGCAGGTGGCATACAGCAAATAAGCATGATCGTATCCTTTGACCCGTTGCTGATCGCGATCGGCCAGAAAGTCCTGCGCCAGCGTTTTCGGCTTGCGGAAATCCATCCCGGTTTGCTGCACCGAGGTTAAATCGGCGCACGGTATGCCGTCGCTATCAATCGGCAGGAAACGTTCGGCAAACAGTTGCAGCTTGTGTTTACGGACGTCATGGCCTTCGCCGTCGAGATTAAAGTAGGCGTGATTGGTTAGATTCACCGGGCATAGCTTGTCAACCTGTGCTTTATAGCTGATCTCCAGACGGTTATCGTTGGTCAGTACATAATGAACTTCCGCCGTTAACTGTCCCGGATAACCCTGATCGCCATCGGGCGAAACCAGCTGGAAGCTGACCTTCTGCTCGGTGTAGTTAAGTATCTTCCAACGACGGGCGTTAAACCCTTCCGGGCCGCCGTGTAGCTGGTGGACGCCCTGATTGGCAACCAGCAGATGCGGTTTGCAGTCGATCTGAAACTGCGAACGGGCGATGCGGTTGGCATAGCGGCCTACCGTCGCCCCCAGATAAGCGGTCTGCTTAGGGTATTCTTCCGGGCTTTCACAGCCCAACAGCAGCTCGCGTTGTTCGCCGCCTTGCAGCGGCAAAACTAAAGACAACCAGGTGGCACCCCAATCCATAAAGGTAGCCGTTGTCCCCGCAGGATTTTTGAGCGTAACCAACTGAAAAGGCGAGCCATCAGGGGCTCGCTGGGTGTTGACTGGTGTTAACATATGCTGGCACCTTCCGAGGCGTGGCAGACGTAAAATGTTTCTTTGATACCGGTTTTGGCGTGATATTCGTGAGCAACGGTTTTCCGCACTTTTTCGACCAGATCGCTTGGCATTAGCGCTACGATACAGCCACCAAAGCCGCCGCCGGTCATGCGCACGCCGCCTTGTTCGCCGATAACCGATTTGACGATCTCGACCAGCGTATCAATTGGCGGCACGGTGATTTCAAAATCGTCACGCATCGAAGCATGAGAATCTGCCATCAGCACGCCCATGGTTTTTAGATCGCCGTGGCTTAACGCAATGGCAGCCGCTTCGGTGCGATCATTTTCGGTAATAACGTGACGTGCGCGACGAGCCGTCAGGGGATCAAGACCCGCCTGTTTAGCCGCAAACTGGGCGATATCGACATCGCGCAGCGCCTTGACGCCGAAGAAGCGCGCCGCTTCCTCGCACTGTTTGCGACGCGTATTGTATTCGCTGTCGACCAGGCCGCGTTTCACGTTGGAATTGATAATCACCACCGAGGCATCTTTAGGCATTGAAACAGCTTTGGTTTTCAGCGAACGGCAGTCAATCAGCAGCGCGTGATCTTCTTTGCCCAGCGCAGAAATCAGCTGGTCCATAATGCCGCAGTTGCAGCCGACGAACTGGTTTTCCGCTTCCTGGCCGTTAAGCGCCAGCTGAACGCCGTCGATATCCAGATCGTAGAGGCTTTTCAGTGCCTGGCCTACGGCAACCTCCAGCGAGGCCGATGAGCTGAGGCCCGCGCCCTGCGGCACGTTACCGCTGATCACCATGTCTGCACCGGAAAATTCACGGTTGCGCAGCAGCAGGTGTTTGACCACGCCGCGCACGTAGTTGGCCCACGGCAGCGCATTGGTGCTGACGATAGGCTCGTCGAGTGAGAACTCATCCTGCTGATTGTCGTAATCGGCTGCAATTACGCGGATTGTGCGATCGTTGCGTTCTCCGCAGGCAATCACCGTTTCGTAGTCAATCGCGCAGGGCAACACGAAACCGTCGTTGTAGTCGGTATGTTCACCAATCAGGTTGACGCGGCCGGGTGCCTTGATAGTCATTGTTGCCGGATAGCCGAATTTTTCTTCGAAGATTTCCAGGGTCTTGTCTTTTAATTCCATTATTTCTCTCCGGCTTCGCGATAGTGAACATCACTGACTGCCCGCAGACGTTCAGCGGCCTGTTCGGCGGTCAGATCACGTTGGGTTTCAGCCAGCATTTCGTAGCCGACCATGAATTTTCTTACCGTTGCAGAGCGCAGCAGCGGCGGATAAAAGTGGGCATGTAATTGCCAGTGCGAGTTATCGCCTTCTTTAAACGGCGCGCCGTGCCAGCCCATAGAATAAGGGAAAGAGCACTGGAACAGGTTGTCGTAGCGGCTGGTCAGCTTTTTCAGCGCCAGAGCCAGATCGCTGCTTTGTGCCGCGCTAAGTTCGGTAAGGCGCAGCACTTTTGTTTTTGGCAGCAGCAGCGTTTCGAATGGCCAGGCTGCCCAGTAAGGCACCACGGCCAGCCAGTGTTCAGTTTCTACTACCGTACGACTGCCGTCGGCCATCTCGCGCTGAGCATAATCAAGCAGCATGGAAGAACCGTATTGCGCCAGGTACTGACGTTGCAGGTGATCTTCACGCTCTGCCTCATTTGGCAGGAAGCTGTTGGCCCAGATCTGGCCGTGAGGATGCGGATTCGAACATCCCATCGCCGCGCCTTTATTCTCAAAAACCTGAACCCAAGGATAAGTTTTACCTAAATCCGCGCTTTGTTCCTGCCAGGTTTGTACAACCTGCTCCAGCGCAGGCAGGGAAAGCTGTGGCAGCGTTTTGCTGTGGTCCGGCGAGAAGCAGATCACTCGGCTGGTGCCGCGCGCGCTCTGGCAGCGCATCAGCGGATCTTCGCTTTCCGGCGCAAAAGGCGTATCCGGCATCAGTGCCGCAAAATCGTTGGTGAACACGTGCGTCCCCTGATAATCAGGGTTTACATCACCGGTCACTCGCGTATTGCCAGGGCACAGGAAACAGTCGGGATCGTGCGCAGGCAAGATTTCCTGCGAAGGGGTCTCCTGTTGGCCTTGCCACGGACGTTTTGCGCGATGCGGGCTAACCAATATCCACTGATCGCTCAGTGGGTTATAACGGCGGTGCGGGTGTTCGATGGGATCAAAATCAGACATTCTCTTTCCTTAATCTGGATAGCCCTGCGGATTTTTTGATTGCCACAGCCAGGTATCGTCCGCCATGTTTTCCAGGGTACGGCTTACACGCCAATTGAGTTCTTTGGCGGCCTTGCTTGGGTCAGCCCAATAGGCTGGGAGGTCGCCGGAGCGACGTGGTGCAAAGTGGTAGCTAACCGGTTTGCCACAGGCTTCGCTGAAAGCATTAATAACATCCAGCACGCTCTTGCCGACGCCAGCCCCGAGGTTATAGATGTGTACGCCTGGTTTGTTATGCAGCGTTTTCATCGCGGCGATATGCCCATCAGCCAAATCGACAACGTGGATGTAGTCGCGCAGGCAGGTGCCGTCTGGGGTGTCGTAATCATTGCCAAATACTGATAGCGAATCGCGACGGCCTACCGCAACCTGAGCGATAAACGGCATCAGGTTATTAGGAATACCCTGTGGATCTTCGCCCATCAGACCTGACGGATGCGCGCCCACCGGATTGAAATAGCGCAACAGCGAGATGCTCCAGTTTGGTTCCGCACGCTGCAAATCCTGCAGGATCTTCTCAACCATCAGCTTGCTTTGGCCATAAGGACTGGAAGGTGTGCCGGTTGGGAAATCTTCAACATAAGGCGTTTTTGGCTGGTCGCCATAAACCGTAGCCGACGAGCTGAAAATCAGATTGGTCACGCCCGCGGCGCGCATCGCTTCAACCAGCACCAGAGAGCCATAAACGTTGTTATCGTAATATTCCAGCGGCTTGTTCACTGATTCGCCAACGGCTTTCAGACCCGCAAAATGAATAACCGAATCGACTTTGTATTCGTTGAAGATATTGTCCAGCAAAGCGCGATCGCGGATATCACCCTCGATCAGAACGGGAGTTTTGCCCGTCAGGGTAGTGATGCGTTCCAAAACGCTGGCTTTGCTGTTGCAAAGATTATCCAGAATGATTGGCGAATAGCCCGCTTCGATTAATTGAACGCAAGTGTGGCTACCAATGTAACCGCTACCACCTGTCACTAGAACGTACATATCGACTCCTCGATGAAAATAATGTGGGCAACAATATCATGCTGTGGCGCGTAAAAAGGTGATCCATCCTATAAAATGGAATCGTTTACACCCCTTAGTTTACCACTGCCTCAGACCTCGTACCAAGGGGGGGAAGGGGGCTGGGTTATCTATTAAAACCCTTATGATAGCTGAAGTGTAATCGGTTACATCTGAATTTTCTAATTTCAAAAATGTTTTTTTAGATTTGGGATTTAAAGGCAGCTTAGTTGTTGCGTAGGGATGTTGTGCTGCGCACGGGCTTTTTAAGGGCATTAAGCACCGAGGAGTTTTGGCTGGACCGATCAATTTGTGGTTTTTGTGCTGCGCACGGGCTTTCTTAAGGTCAATAAGCACCGAGGAGTTTTTCCGGTTCACTAAATGCAATGGGCATTTAACCGGCAG
>CAWUIY010000348.1:0-4750 GCA_963922555.1 uncultured Serratia sp.
GGAAGCCATTTCCAGAATGGACCAGCCTGTTGATGATGAGCTATGGGTCGATCTCTCTAAAGATTTAATGGCGTTGTGCCGATTCTGCAGTGAGATTTCCTTTAATAGCACGTATTACTATTTTGATATTGTGGGGTTCAAGCAGTATTTGTTTGAACAGACTGAAATGAACCACAGTACTGTGCGGGAATATGTTGTTCGCCTGCGCAGGCTGGATGAAATTTTGACCGCCAGCGATTATCCAAAGGAGAAAGTTGAGGGGAAAAATATTCATCAGCGTATTGTGGAAGATGTACCTTTAGCCATCACCGATAACTATCGAATTGCCTTGAGGAAATATGATCAATTCCTCGATTGGCAAAGTGAAATATCTTCAAATGGTATTTGTACTGAACGGGCTTGATAGCTTGTATCGTTTATAGCTAAAGTTATTCCTAAACCAAGCAGGTATCTTTGATGCCTGCTTTTTTTGTGTCACAGACTGATATAATAGAACGATACTTTTCTTAAGAATGCATCAGCCTAAAACTTAGCTTCGGGGGAACACCGTGCCTTCATCCTTGCCTGACTCATCTTCACTTGCTGTCTTAAAACATCAATTAGAAAACTTTTCCCGCATTGACCTGGTGGGGAGCAGCACGCCGCTTGAGCGTTTAAATCGTCTTTCTGACTTTGTCGGACGCGATATTTATATCAAACGTGACGATGTCACGCCGCTGGCTTTGGGCGGTAACAAGCTGAGAAAACTAGAATTTCTTGCTGCTGCCGCCATCGAAGAAGGCGCAGATACGCTGATTACCGCCGGTGCTATCCAGTCTAACCACGTGCGTCAAACCGCTGCGGTGGCGGCCAAGTTGGGCCTGAAATGCCTGGCACTGCTTGAAAATCCAATCGGTACAGATGCAGAAAACTACCTCACCAACGGTAACCGCCTGTTGTTAGATTTGTTTAACACGGAAGTGGTGATGTGTGATGGGCTGGTCGATCCCATGGCGCAGATGGCTGAACAGGCTACGCTGCTTGAAGCTCAGGGTTTTCGTCCTTACATCATTCCGGTTGGAGGCTCTAACGCGCTTGGCGCATTGGGTTATGTGCAATGTGCTATTGAGATTGCCGAACAAAGTTCAGCGGGCTTTGTCGATTTCAGCGCGGTGGTAGTGGCCTCTGGCAGTGCGGGCACGCATGCAGGGCTCGCGGTCGCGCTGCGTGAATTGATGCCAACAACCCAATTGATTGGTGTGACGGTGTCACGCAAGGCGGAAGATCAGCGCCCTAAAGTTGAAAATCTTTCACAGGAATTAATGGGCCTGCTCGACATCGAGGGTGACGTTCCGACGATTACTCTGTGGGATGATTATTTTGCACCTCGCTATGGCGAACCTAATAAAGAAGGTTTGGCCGCCATCAAGCTATTGGCCGAGTTGGAAGCGATGCTGCTTGACCCGGTTTACACCGGCAAAGCGATGGCAGGGCTGCTGGATGCTCTAGAGCGTCAGCTGATCCCGGGCGATGGTCCAGTGCTGTTTGTTCATACTGGGGGTTCCCCGGCGCTGTTTGCCTATTTATAAGATTCAGGCGCATTAGGACCTTCAAAAATATTGACGATAGGATTCAAATTTTCTGAATAATGATATTTGAAACATTATCGTCTAATAAAACAACTTTTTGATTTAAAAACAGGCAGCTCATTTTGATTGCCTGTTTTATCATCCTCTGCGCTGGGCGTTTATCCTTTCAATAAAGCTTTGCTTTCCTGCACTAACATTTCGGCGCTAATTTCACCAATCGTTTTCGCACCCGTAAGCGTCATTGCCACTTTCATTTCCTTTTCGATCAGCGTCAGCAGATTTTCGACACCGCGTTGACCGTGCGTCGCCAAAGCGTAGAGATAGGCGCGGCCAAGAAGCACTGTGTCGGCACCCAGTGCTATCATGCGCACGACGTCCAGCCCATTGCGCACGCCGCTGTCTGCCAGGATAGCAATATCACCTTTCACCGCGTCGGCAATAGCGGGTAAGGCACGCGCTGTCGAAGGCACGCCGTCGAGCTGACGTCCACCGTGGTTCGACACCACGATGCCATCGGCACCAAAACGCACCGCATCGCGGGCGTCTTCCTGGTCAAGGATCCCTTTAATGACCATCGGACCCTCCCAAAACTCGCGGATCCATTCGAGGTCCTTCCAGGATATTGAAGGGTCAAAATTGTTGGCTAACCAGCCGATATAATCCGCAAGGCCAGTAGGTTTGCCGAGATATGCCGAAATATTGCCCAGATCGTGCGGCCGTCCGTTAAGCCCCACGTCCCACGCCCACTGCGGGTGGGTGACAGATTGCCAATAGCGCCGCATCGCCGCGTTAGGGCCGCTCATCCCGGAATGCGCGTCACGATAGCGAGCGCCCGGCGTGGGCATATCCACGGTAAAAACCAACGTAGAACAGCCCGCGGCCTTGGCGCGTTCCAACGCGTTACGCATAAAACCACGGTCGCGTAAAACGTAAAGCTGAAACCACATTGGGCGATTGATTTCTGGGGTCACTTCCTCAATCGGACACACGGAAACGGTAGAAAGGGTGAAAGGGATGCCTTTGTTAGCTGCTGCACGCGCTGCCTGCACTTCGCCGCGTCTGGCATACATTCCGCACAGGCCGACCGGCGCTAATGCCACTGGCATCGACAGTGTTTCATTAAATAGCTGAGTCTGCAGATTCAGCTCTGACATGTTTTTCAAAACCCGCTGACGCAGCGCAATCTGCGACAGATCGTCAACGTTATGCCTCAGGGTCGACTCGGTATAAGAACCGCCGTCGATGTAGTGGAAAAGAAACGGCGGCAAAATACGCTGTGCGGCAGGGCGATAATCGCTGGACGCTGAAATAATCATTGCTGAATTCCTGTGTTTTCCGTGGGGTTTATCTTTCCTGGCCGGGCAGGCGGGTGATACGAGCCTGTCTGGCCTCATCTTCATCGAGCGTCTTCATCGTCGAGTGGACAAAGCCGATATGGGCTATTGCCGCCTCACGGGCGCGCTCGACATCTCCCGCCAAAATAGCCTCCAGCAGGGCACGATGCTGATCGGTGAGATGCGAAAAAATGCTTTGCTGGCTGTACATCCGTTGGCGACTTTGCCGCACCGAAGACTGCAACAGCTCGAAAAAACCACGCATGGTTTGCAGCAGTACGACGTTGTGTGAAGCCGAAGCGATGGCCAAATGAAAACGCACATCGGCCTGCGCTGCTAAAGCGGGATTTTCGTTTTCATTTAGCATCAAGGTGGCATCGAAAGCGTATTGCAGCTGCTCTTTGTCAGCATCGGTTGCGCGCAGTGCCGCATACCAGGCGGTGCTGGCCTCTATCGAATGCCGTGCTTCAAGGATGTCGTAACGATATTCAGGGTCTTGATTCAGTAACTCACGCAGCGGCTCGACGATTTGTGCCTGCGCCCACCGCGGTGGCTGTTCACACAGAAAAGTGCCGCCACCCGGACGCCGCAACAATAGACCTTCGCTGCTGAGTTTCTGAATAGCTTCACGCAGAGAGGATCGGGATACACCCAAAGTGGCAGCCAGTTGGCGTTCGGCGGGTAAACGCGCGCCGGGCAGCAACTGCTGTTGTGCAATAAATGCGCTCAGCCTGTCGGCCAGATTTTCCGTTCGATGTGATTGGGGTGCGGGCATCACACGCTCCTGCGAAAAGTTTATTATTTTTTGGTCCGACCAAATTTGTCGGAATTGGGCGAAATTGTTAAGTAATTGTCGATGTCACGCAAGACGAGGCGCTGTCTGTTTGTTGTTTCTGAGACCGTCATCGACTTTTTCCAATAATTGGTAGGACCAAGGGTAGGCGGGCTAAGGATCTTGGGGAGTAATAAATTTGAACAACTGATTAAACGAAAGAGTGTGCCGTGCATCACGCCGCAATAGGTCAAGAAAAAACCAACGCTGAAAAATCATCTACACTTTCAATGTCACAGCGAGAAAGTAATGAGATAGGCAACCTGTGTGAACTGAATAACTGACCAATCCAAGGAGATGTGTATGAAAAAGGCATTTGTTATATCACTGACCGCTTTGCTATCTGTTGCTGCTTTGACCGGCTGCACGCGGACGAGTTACGCAATTCATACCAATGATGCTCGAACCATCATTAGCGATGGCAAACCTAAAGATACTGATACCGGCATGCTGGGGTATACCGATGCCTGGGGTAATAAACAGCAAATTAATAAAGCTGAAGTTAAGGAAGTTTCAGAACTCCCTAACTAAAATAAAAAGCTGCCTGCGGGCAGCTTTGTATTATTACTCGCGTAAGACCCTCTCACAGGGCGTGGTGATTATTTCTCCGCTCGACTCCAAAGTTTCTATTTTCTTCAAATTTTAATAAAACAATTATGCAGGTTTATAACCGGCTATACATGTTTTGACACCTGATGTTGCTATATTCTGATAAAACTCTATATCTTAAAATGATAAGCTTTTGCCGGTTTATCGATTACAAAATCTGCACTATTAAAATAGTTGCCAATAAAATGAACAATGAGGTGAATATGGCTTTTTCAAAATTACGTCGTCGCCTGGTACTGGGAGCGGTGGCGGTTTCACTTTCTGCGGGTATGGTGACTCACGCCTTCGCAGCCTCTGAAAACGTTTTAGCAAAAATCAAAGAGCGTGGAACCTTGATCGTTGGGCTGGAAGGAACCTATCCGCCCTTTAGCTTTCAGGGTGATGACGGCAAGCTGACCGGTTTTGAG
>CAWUIY010000349.1:0-4734 GCA_963922555.1 uncultured Serratia sp.
CTCCACTCTGAAGGAAACGCCAGCGGACGCCGAAGTTATCAGCCACCAGCTGATGCTGCGCGCCGGAATGATCCGCAAACTGGCCTCAGGTCTTTATACCTGGCTGCCAACCGGTCTGCGTGTTCTTAAGAAAGTCGAAAACATCGTGCGCGAAGAGATGAACAACGCGTGTGCGATTGAAATCTCCATGCCAGTCGTGCAGCCCGCCGACCTGTGGCAGGAGAGCGGACGTTGGGAACAGTACGGCCCCGAGTTACTGCGTCTGGTTGACCGAGGCGACCGTGCTTTCGTGCTGGGTCCTACGCATGAAGAAGTCATTACCGATTTGATGCGTAACGAAATCAGCTCATACAAACAGCTGCCTCTGAACCTGTTCCAGATCCAGACCAAGTTCCGTGATGAAGTTCGCCCACGTTTTGGCGTCATGCGTTCACGTGAATTCATCATGAAAGACGCTTACTCGTTCCACTCCTCGCAGGAGTCTCTGCAGGAAGGTTACGACGCGATGTACACCGCTTACAGCAAAATCTTCACCCGCATGGGTCTGGATTTCCGCGCAGTAGAAGCAGATACCGGCTCTATCGGTGGTAACGCGTCGCACGAATTCCAGGTACTGGCAGAGAGCGGTGAAGATGACGTGATCTTCTCTACCGAGTCAGATTATGCGGCCAACATCGAAAAAGCCGAAGCGCTGGCACCCACTACGCCACGCGGTGCGGCTACAGAGGCGCTGCGTATTATCGACACGCCAAATGCCAAAACTATCGCCGAGCTGGTTGAACAGTTCGAGTTGCCGGTTGAAAAAACCGTTAAGACCTTGATGGTTCACGCTGTCGAAGGTAGCGCCCATAAGCTGGTTGCCCTGCTGGTTCGTGGTGATCACGAGCTTAACGAAATCAAGGCGGAAAAACTGCCACAGGTTGCTGCGCCGCTGACCTTCGCTACCGAAGCCGAAATTCGCGAGCTGGTGACTGCCGGTCCAGGTTCTCTGGGTCCAATCAACCTGCCAATGCCAATCGTTATTGACCGTACTGTCGCGGTAATGAGCGATTTCAGCGCCGGTGCCAATATCGACGGCAAGCATTACTTTGGCATTAACTGGGAGCGCGATCTGGCGATACCAGAGATTGCTGATATCCGTAACGTGGTTGAAGGCGATGCTAGCCCAGACGGCAAAGGTACGCTGCTTATCAAACGCGGTATCGAAGTCGGTCATATCTTCCAGTTAGGCACCAAGTACTCCGAAGCGATGAAAGCCACCGTTCAGGGTGAAGATGGTAAAAACCAGGTTGTGACCATGGGCTGCTACGGTATCGGGGTGACTCGCGTTGTTGCTGCCGCTATCGAACAGAACCACGACGGGCGTGGCATCATCTGGCCAGACGCGATTGCGCCTTTCCAGGTTGCGATTCTGCCAATGAACATGAGCAAATCTTTCCGCGTGAAAGACGCTGCCGAAGAGCTGTACAACACTCTGCGTGCCAAAGGCATTGACGTTATCCTCGACGACCGTAAAGAGCGTCCAGGCGTGATGTTTGCCGATATGGAACTGATTGGCGTTCCGCATCAGGTTGTCATCGGCGAGCGTAACCTCGATGCAGAAGAGCTGGAATACAAAAACCGCCGCAGCGGTGAAAAGCAGATGATTAAAATCAGCGAAGTTGTCGATTTCCTGCTGAGCCAGATCCCACGCTAAAAATCACCGGCAGGCGACAGGCTTGCCCATGATTGATAGTTAAAAAAACGCCCGCCGAACTGTCTACAGTCGGCGGGCGTTTTATTTGCTTATCGAAAAGTTACAGCACGTTATTTACAGCGCTTGCTGGCATCGGCGCTGATATTGCTGTCGGCCACCAGCAGCTTGTGGCCTTTGCCTTCATCGCCGCCGGGTTCAAGCTGAAAATGACCGTCCATCGAAATAAACACCAGCTCATCGGGGCTGCGACGTGCATCCATATAGGCTTTTTCCAGCGTGCTGCTGGTTGCCATCGGGATGACTTTTCCGGTTGCACAGTCGGTAAACACCACATTATTGGCGTCATATCGCACCATACCACTAAGCGGCATCGGCGTTTGCGGCATGCGCTGCTCTACCGGCCTGAGCTGATAAAACTGCTTAAGGCGGCTGGCACTGGTATGGATCGGCTCGCCGTGAATATCCAGCATCTCGAGGTTGTCCCCCGCAGGCCGGAAATAGCGCTTCTCACCGTCGGCCTCGGTCAGCACCAGTTTATCGGCGGTGCGCGCCCAGCGACCATACTGTGCAAAAGATTGATTATCCTTAGCTTTAACCTTGTAGACTTCACTCAGAATGTAAGTGCCGTCCTGCTGCAAGAATAAAGAAGTTTCAATGCCTCCGCAGTCGGCACAGGGCAGTACGCCCTTATAGCTCTGCTGCATGGCTTCGAAGGGTTGTTCCTGAGCAAAAATCTTGTTGTGACATCCGAATAGCGATAACAGGCTGAGCGACAGCCCCATAGCAATCATTATTTTTTTCACAGTTTTCTCCCACTGCGTTTTAAACTTTATTTCACTCTACCTGTAGTTTTAAGACGAGCGAATTTTTCCTCTTAATGCTTTGGTGGCACCTTTACGGACCTTACTTTCTACACGACGTATTTTAGACCCACGCGTAGGTTTCGTCGCGCGGCGCGGTTTTTCAATTACCATCGCCTGATCAATCAGTGTAGAAAGGCGAGCCAGAGCCGCTTCGCGGTTTTGCTCCTGGCTGCGGTATTCTTGCGCTTTAATAATCACAATACCCTCAGCGGTTATTAAATGATGTTTAAAGGCTAACAAACGTTGCTGGTAATACTCAGGCAGACTTGAGGCTTTAATATCAAAACGCAGGTGGATTGCCGTCGAGGTTTTGTTCACGTTCTGCCCCCCCGCTCCCTGCGCGCGAATGGCAGTGAGTTCTATTTCTCCATCGGGGATTTCGAGCCTGCCGGAAAGGATCAACACCTTATTGCCCTTCCTGTTTCCAGTTACCGTCTTTCCACTCCTGGAAATGAATCTCCAGATTATTTTGCGCGTCAGAAAGCCAAATCGCGCCATCCTGCAGCGTTGCCTGTAACACCATGTTGCGCTGGCAAAAAGCCACCAGCTGCGCCAGCAACTCATCGTCAATATAGCGCACGCTGAGGTTAGAATACTGGCTGACTTTATTTTGTATTTGCGACCACCAAACCTTGGCAGCTCGCTCACCATAGGCATACAGCACGACGTCGCGTGACTGGTTGCAGCCTTTTTTCAGGCGCTTTTCGTCAGGTAAACCCAGCTCTACCCAAAGTTCGATGCCATTGTGATCGTTTTTACGCCAGATTTCCGGCTCATCTTCGGCACTTAATCCGCGTGTAAAACTCAAACGCTCATCGGCATGGCAAATCCAGGCCAGCAAACGCAGCATCATGCGCTGCTCTGTTTCAGAAGGATGTTGCGCCAGCGTCAGGTTCGCGTCGTAGAAAAAATTGCGGTCCATATCGGCGATATTTACTGCGGCTTTATAGATAGTTGCTTTTAACGCCATGGGAAACCTCAAAGTAATGGACGCACATTGTACTTGATATCAACGTAAGATAAAGCTTACTCCCCCTGCTGATAACTCCAGCTTGACTGTGCTATAGTCGTTTAATAACGGAAGTTTATATTTTCCCGACTGAAAGGCTTTAGACTATGTAGAAAGCTTTTTTTCGGGAAACGTTGCAGAGCTTGTTCGAAAAGTTGCGTAAAGAGCCATTTCGAACAAGCTCTATAGGAGGACCTATGCAACAATACTCTGTGTTAGTACGCCAAAAATATGCTGAGATCGGCAGTGGCGATCTCGGTTATGTGCCCGACGCGTTGGGCTGTGTGCTAAAGGCATTAGACGATGTGGCGGCCAACGCCGAACTTCCGTCTTCCGTTCGAGAACAGGCGGCTTATGCCGCCGCTAACTTACTGGTGAGCGATTATGTCGATGAATGATGAGTACCAACCCATCAATTGCGATGATTACGATAATCTCGAGCTTGCCTGTCAGGACAATCTGGTTCTGACTCTGAAGATGCGCAGTGGAGAGCTTGTCGAGGCTAAAGCCAAAGATCTGTTGATGCGGAAAAAGGTGGAGTATCTGATTGTTGATTCGGGTGGCCAACAGCTGGAACTGCGGCTCGACTGGATCGAGAGTTTCAGTAATCCGAAGATTGGTACCGTGGTTGTTAGCGCTGAATAGCGATTAACATTAACCCTGAAGTATCTGTCCTTTTCGCTACTGTGTTTGCGGGCAATCAACTGATTGCCCGTTTTTATTTTTATTACAAAGGGTTACTACTGATTTTCAATCAATGTTGAGCGGCATAGTAGGCCGATAAATCGCTGATATCCTGATCCGAAAGCCCAGAAGTGAAAGCCTGCATAATTCCTGCCTGCCCCCCTGTTCTGCCTCCCTCTTTATAAGCATGCAAAGCCGACTCTAGATAGGCCTCATTTTGGCCAGAAAGGTTGGGATAAAGCGCGTTGCTGGCTTTTCCCGCCGCACCATGACAGGCGGCGCAGCTGGCCGATTTTGCCTGACCGTTGGCAATATTCCTGTCGGCCTTGGCCGGAACGCTCGCGCAAATCCACGCCAAACACACGCCCAGCGCGCTTCGAGTTATAAAATGCATCATTGCTCCCAAACCGGTTGCCCGGCGGTAAATTATCGACTTTCAGTTTTCCAAAGCAGTGACCATGTAGCCTCTTGCGGGCCTGAGG
>CAWUIY010000350.1:0-4720 GCA_963922555.1 uncultured Serratia sp.
AGTGGGCGTCAAACAGCATCGCATAACCGTGCTGTTGTTTCATACGCGCCAGTTCATGCTGAATTTTCTGATGATAAGGCTGCCAGATAGTGTCCAGATAACCTTTGCGCTGCTCGTCGGTAGGTTGTTGGCCTGCTTTGAACGTCGGGCGGCCATCAAACAAGGTATCGGGATAAAGCCCGGTGGTGGCCGTGGTATAAAGCGGTTTGTCATCGGCAGGACGATTGAGGTCAATCACAAAGCGCGAGTATTGGCCGATAATAATGCTAGCGCCTAGCGCTTTGGCAAAATCATACAGCTCGGGAATGTGCCAGTCAGTATCGGACAGCGGCAGCGCGGCGTCAGTCAGACCGCTCGCGACTTCCGGGGTCAGATGGGTTCCGGCGTGCGGGATACTGATCAGCAGGGGCGCAGTCCCCTGAATGAACTCATAAGGTTCGGCAAGGCTCATAAACGAATTTCTCCACGATAAACAACGGTGCAGGGCAGTTGACCGCCCAGCCAGTAAACCAGTTCTGCAGGGCGCTTGAGCGGCCAATGGACGAAATCGGCGACTTTGTCAGCCTCCAGAGTACCGTGCGTTTTCTCCAGACCCAACGCCCTGGCACCGTGGACAGTAATGCCCGCCAACGCCTCTTCCGGCGTCATGCGAAACAGCGTGCAGGCCATATTTAGCATCAGTCGCAGCGACAGCGCGGGAGAGGTGCCCGGATTAGCGTCGCTGGCCAAGGCCATTGGCACGCCGTGGCGTCGGAACAGTTCCACTGGCGGGCTTTGGGTTTCACGCAAAAGATAGAACGCGCCAGGCAGCAATACGGCGACCGTGCCGCTGGCTGCCATTGCTGCTACGTCAGACTCGGTGGCGTATTCCAGATGATCGGCTGAAAGCGCACGATGCTTCGCTGCCAGCGTGCTGCCGTGTAACGATGAAAGCTGCTCGGCATGCAGTTTTACCGGCAGGTGCAGTTCGGCGGCCTTGTTAAATACGCGTTCAACCTGCTGGGGCGAAAATGCCAGATGCTCGCAGAACGCGTCCACGGCATCGGCCAACCCCTCTGAGGCAACGCGTGGCAATAAACTTTCGCAAATCAAGTCGATATAGTCATCGGCCTGGCTTTTGAATTCGGGAGGGATCGCATGCGCTGCCAGGCAGGTTGACTTGACCTCAACGGGCTGGGTTGCGCCCAGCTCGCGGATAACCCTCAACATTTTCAGCTCACTTTCTTCGCTGAGTCCGTAACCCGATTTGATTTCAATGCAGGTCACCCCTTCCGCCAGCAAGGGGCCAAGGCGAAATTCGGCGGCGGCAAAAAGTTGTTGTTGAGTGGCGTCACGGGTGGCGTTAACGGTAGAGAGAATGCCGCCGCCCTGGGCCGCAATCTCGGCATAGCTTACGCCATTGAGGCGCTGCTCAAATTCTCCGCTGCGGTCGCCGCCAAATACCAGATGTGTATGGCAGTCGATAAAGCCGGGGGTCACGATGCCGCCGCCAAAATCAGTACGCTGAGGGGCAGAAAAGTCAGGGCTTTGGCTTCGCGGGCCAATCCACAGGATCCTGCCGTCTTTGACCGCGATTGCGCCGTCTTCAATGATGCTATAACAACCGTCGTGCATGGTGACCAGGTCGGCCCCAAACCACAGGCTGTCGCAGTGAATTTTGCCGTCCATAGAGGGCGCTGAATGCAAGGGTACCGCCATGAGGATCTCCTGACTGAACGTATCTTGTATAGACAACCACACGCAAGCTAACGCATTACCTCTCAGGCGGCAAGCGCGGCGGCGATAGCTTTTTCTTATGCCCCGCGTAGGCCGCCTCTGGCCTGTCAGCCGTGACTGGTAAAGCGGCCAAACAGCTGATAGCGCGATCCGGGATAGATCAGCCGCGCCGAGGTGACCACCTGATTACCGCTCCAGGTACGACGATGGATCAACAGGCAGGGTTCGTGTTCATTAAGCTGCAACTGGGCGCTTTGTTCTGCGCTGGCGCTGACCGCCTCAACCCGATGTTCTCCCGACGTCAGCGGAGCAACCTGCATCAAATAGTCATAGGGCATTCTGTTGCTGAACACGTTATGAAGGTAATCCGGTGCGGTTTTGGGATTAACGTAGCGGTCCTCGATTTGCACCGGCACGTCATTTTCGTAATGGATAATCTGCGAGTAAAACATCTGTTCACCGCGTGCGATACCCAGTTGCAAAGCCTGATCGGTATCGGCGGCACGGGCTTCACACACCACAATCCTGCTGCTGTGACGATGCCCGCGTTCGGCAATTTCATCAGCAATATTATGGACTTCAAGCATCGGCGTATAGGCCTTGGCCTCGGCAACAAAGGTGCCGACACCCTGCATACGGATCAAAAAACCTTCACTGGTCAACTCACGCAGCGCGCGGTTGATGGTCATGCGGCTGACGCCCAGCTCGTTAACCAATTCGCTTTCGGACGGCACACGCTGGTGCGGCGGCCATACGCCGGTACGAATTTGGCCGATAATAGCCTGTTTTACGCGCTGATAGATCGGGGCGGGTGTATCGCTTATCGCCGCCGACAGCTGCGATAAAATTTGTTGTGACACCACCTGTTGTTCAGACAACGGTTGGTCAGACATGCCACTCACCTCACTTAATTAGTCAATTTTTATGCGCGTTTTGTTAAAAAAACCAACATCCAGAGTTTACAGATTTCACTGCCGTATGTATATGTATAGACAAGCTGTTCAGGAAAGTCTCACAAGTCGAAAAAAATTTACTTCAGAGTAACTTTTTCAGGTCCATTTTCTTATTTCAGGAACCCGCCATGCCCGCCTATTTTGCTTCTCGCGCCTTGTTGCCCGCCGGTTGGGCCAACGACGTTCGTTTTGATGTCAACGCACAGGGTTTTATCACTGAAGTGGTAGCAAACGCCAGTAGCGAAGGATGCCAGTGGCTTAAAGGCCCCGTGGTTCCCGGCATGCCGAACCTGCATTCTCACGCTTTTCAGCGCGTAATGGCCGGTCTGGCCGAGGTGGCAGGCGATCCGCAAGACAGTTTCTGGACCTGGCGCGAACTCATGTATCGCATGGTTGGCCGACTGACGCCCGAGCAGGTTGGGGTTATCGCCCACCAGCTGTATATCGAGATGCTGAAAGGCGGTTATACCCAGGTCGCCGAGTTTCACTATTTGCATCACGATCCGTTGGGTAATCCGTATGCCAATGCGGGTGAAATGACGGCCCACCTTAGCCACGCCGCCGAACAGGCCGGGATCGGCCTGACCCTGCTGCCGGTGCTCTACAGTTATGCCGGTTTTGGCGCGCAGCCGCCACAGTCTGGTCAGCGTCGTTTTATTCAAAATACAGACAGCTACCTGCAACAGCAGCAAATTATTTCTCGTCAAATCAAAGGCCTTGCCACGCAGAATCAGGGGGTGTGTTTCCATTCGCTGCGCGCCGTTTCGTTAGAACAGATGCAGCAGGTACTGGCCGCCAGCGACGCCAGCCTGCCGGTGCATATTCACATTTCGGAGCAGGTCAAAGAGGTTGATGACTGTCTGGCATGGAGCGGGCAACGGCCAATCGCCTGGCTTTTTGACAAGCTGGAGGTCGATGCCCGCTGGTGTCTGATCCACGCCACCCATCCCGATGACGCCGAGCTTAAACAGCTGGCGTTAAGCGGAGCCGTGGCGGGCCTTTGTCCGACGACCGAGGCCAATCTCGGTGACGGCATTTTCCCCGGTGTGGACTACCTGGCTCATGGCGGCAAGTGGGGTATTGGTTCAGACAGCCACGTCTCACTCAACGTGGTAGAAGAGTTGCGCTGGTTCGAATATGGCCAACGCCTGCGTGATACCCGCCGCAATCGTCTGGTGACGCAGCAACAACCGTCGGTGGGCGATGTCCTCTATCAGCAGGCTCTGGCTGGCGGTGCTCAGGCCTGCAGCGTGGCAATCGGCAAGCTCGAACAAGGCTATCGTGCCGACTGGCTGGTGCTTGATAACGAATGTCCTTACCTGGGGGCAGCACAGGATAATGAATTGCTCAATCGTTGGCTGTTTGCCGGTTCTGCCGCGCAGATTCAGGATGTGTGGGTCGCAGGAGACGCTAAGATTATTGCAGGCCGTCATGCACAACAGGCGCAGGCGGCGGAAGATTTTCTGGCTTTACTAAAACTCCTGGGTCAGGAGTAGGAGTCGTTATGAGTGCTGCGTCATCTATTCACAATTCTTTGACCTTTTTTAACGTGGACGATCTGCCGGTCACGCCATGGCGCAACGGCGGGGGAGAAACCCGAGAAATCATCAGCACGCCGCAGGATGCCAGCGATTTTAACTGGCGCGCCAGCATTGCCACCATCGCCCAGGATGGCCCGTTTTCAGCCTTTCACGGCATTGATCGTTCAATCACTTTACTGACCGGTGAGGGCGTTCACCTGTTTGCCAAGGGCGAGGTGGATCATTATTTGACCACCCCCGCCGAGCCTTTCGCCTTTTCCGGCGATCTGACGCTGAGTTCTTCGCTCACCGGCGGCACCACCACCGATTTTAATATCATGACGCGACGTGGAACCTGCCGCGCGGTGGTCAGCGCCAAAAGAGACGATTTCTGCGCGCCGCTGTTGATGGGCGGTGTTTTGCTGGTGCTGAAGGGCGATTGGGAGCTACAGGGGGAAAAATTGTTGAGCGCCAACCAGGGCGTGGTCTGGGATAACGGGCTGGACGTCACGCTGGAACTGCTGCTGCACG
>CAWUIY010000351.1:0-4707 GCA_963922555.1 uncultured Serratia sp.
GATGGTGGTGGGGGAAGGATTCGAACCTTCGAAGTCGATGACGGCAGATTTACAGTCTGCTCCCTTTGGCCGCTCGGGAACCCCACCTAATTGTGTTAAGTACTTGATGGTGCCGGCTACCGGAATCGAACTGGTGACCTACTGATTACAAGTCAGTTGCTCTACCAACTGAGCTAAGCCGGCATCAAGTGCTGCGCATTCTATGGGGACTTGGCGGGTCATGCAACAAAAAAATTGCGATAATTGTTCATTCGGTCATGTTTTATTCAAAACAGTGCTTTCAGACCCATTTTCACCTATTTATCGCTTAAAGAGCAGCCAGTTGAGAGCATTTATTCGCCAGCAACAGGCACATGAAATCTACACGGATTTGAATAAAAGGAAAAAAAGATCATCTTCAGTGAAGAAAAAAGTTAAATCATCGTTTTTTTCTGCACCATATCTGCACCATAAAAGTGATCTAACGCACACTTTTTGATCCCTCCTCTCCCTCTGATGACATTGCACCCCTGTATTTGCGCAGTTTTTTGTTGGCGCGCTTATTGCTTACCCTTTAAGTGAGCTAATTAATTACGCCTCTGGGTGATCCCTCGGGTACCAACAAGCAAGAGAGTTACCGTATTCATGAAAGGAAAGAGCAGGCATCACATACTCCCACGTCCTTCTTTGGAGAAGCGAATATGAAAATTGTCTTACTCAATGCCGCCACTCTGCCCATCTACCATGATGAGCTGGCACATCTGTTAAATAATGCCAATACCGGAGGCTTACCGGGCCTGTTATCCCCAGAAGACACCCCAGCCGCCGCAGAGACGTTTTTTCACGACCTGCGCGAGGCCATTGCGAAGAATCAACGATTGCTTTGGATTGCACGTAATGAGCAAGGGCTGATAGGTACAGTCCAGCTAGAGCTGGCTTCTGGCGCTACCCCGCCGCAATGCGGCACCGTGTCCACGCTGGTTGTAGATACTGCGGCCAGACGGAAAGGTGTTGCCAAACAGCTTATGCGCGAGCTGGAGAATACTGCTTTTAGTCTGCGACGCAGTTTGCTGTCGTTGGATATTCAGGCGGGAACTCCTGCCGAGGCGTTTTACAAAGCGCAAGGCTATCAGTGTTCAGGCAAAACACCGGCCGAAACGGCTGCCTCTTACTCTTCAAGGCATCGTGGTAGAGTGTATTTTAAGCAGTTGATTCCAGACGCCGCCCTCTCGGGGCAACGAATTAATTAATTTCAAAGAGTGCATTAACAATTAATTAACAATGGGTTATGCACTCTTAACTCCAATTCCCTCTTTCATCCGCTCTCAAAAATGTTTTAACTGCATCAAAGAAATCGATAAGTTAACAAGAAAAGTGTCTACGCCCGAAAGCAAGCTGTCTATAATAGCCAGCTGGTTTACTGTCTGGAGTTGGCGTGCAGCGCCTTTCCTGACCTGCGCTAACAGGCAGACTTTAACTTATGAAAAAAAGAGACTTATCTTTGGCAACCCCATACCTACAGTTCGACAGAACTCAGTGGGCAGCCCTACGTGATTCAGTGCCATTAACGCTCAAAGAAGCGGAAATCATGAAACTGAAAGGTATCAACGAGGACCTGTCTCTAGAAGAAGTTGCGCAAATCTATCTGCCGCTTTCGCGTCTGCTTAATTTCTATATTAGTTCAAACCTGCGTCGACAGGCTGTTCTTGAACAGTTCCTGGGGACCGATGGGCAGAAAATCCCCTATGTTATTGGTATTGCGGGCAGTGTTGCCGTCGGTAAAAGTACGACCGCCCGTCTCTTGCAGGCTCTGCTTAGCCGCTGGCCAGAACATCGCACCGTTGAGTTGGTGACAACTGACGGCTTCCTGTATCCCAATAAAACGCTCAACGAGCGCGGGATCATGAAGAAGAAAGGCTTCCCGCAGTCTTACGACATCCATCAACTGGTCAAATTCGTATCTGAAGTGAAGTCGGGTGCTAAAAACGTCAGCGCACCGGTTTATTCTCACTTAATCTATGATGTTATCCCTGATGGCAATAAAGTGATTAACCAGCCGGATATTTTGATTCTTGAAGGATTAAACGTATTGCAAAGCGGGATGGACTATCCTCACGATCCGCATCGCGTATTTGTCTCGGACTTTGTCGACTTTTCAATTTATGTCGACGCTCCAGAAGACTTGTTGCAAAGCTGGTATATCAACCGCTTCCTGAAATTCCGACAGGGCGCGTTTTCCGATCCTGATTCCTATTTCCACCATTACTCGCAATTACCAGAAACGGAAGCAGTGCAGATCGCTACTGGCTTGTGGAATGAGATTAATGGCTTGAATCTTAGGGAAAATATCCTTCCAACTCGTGAACGCGCCAGTCTGATTATGACCAAGAGTGCCAATCACGCAGTAGAGAGTGTTCGATTACGGAAATAATATTACTGCAAATATAAAGGGAGACAATGCGTCTCCCTTTATCAATAAACGGTCTGCTGAAACACTCTTATTCTCTGCCACGCAGTGAAATCTCACCGCCGATGAAGGTTTTGATTTCCCCATCCAGCTCTAATAATAAAGCCCCTTGCTGATCGATCCCACGTTCAATACCGTGAATTTCTTTATCACCGATCAGCAGCTTGACTGGCCTGTCGATGAAATTGTCTAAATGGCGCCAACGGGGAATAAATGAAGACAGTCCTTCTTGTTCAAACTTACGCAATGCTGAACGCAGTTCCCTCAATAGGGTAACTGTCAGTTCATTACGGTCGATATCGATACCGGCTTCCTGCAGGTTAATCCAACCCTGATTTATCACATCAGCGGCAGGTTCACGCATACGCAGATTAATTCCCGCACCAATCACCAAATGGGCAGCATCACCGGTTTTACCTGTCAATTCGACCAAGATACCAGCCAGTTTGCGATCTTTAAGGTACAAATCGTTTGGCCATTTAACTCGGACATCTTCTGCACCCAGGCGCTGCATGACTTCGGCCATAACAATACCGATCACCAGGCTTAAGCCCATTGCTGCAGCCGGACCCTGATCCAGTTTCCAGTACATAGACAGATAAAGATTGGAGCCAAAAGGCGAGAACCAGCGCCGTCCGCGGCGCCCTCGTCCGGCCTGTTGATATTCAGCCACGCAGGCATCGCCCGAACTCAGCTGACTAATACGGTCTTGCAGGTACTGGTTGGTGGAATCAATAACCGGCAACACATCGACCTTGCCCTCTGGCAATGCGGCCAGGATTTTGGCGCTATCTAATAGCTGTATGGACGCAGGAAGGCGATACCCTTTACCGGGAACGGTAAAGACATCCAGTCCCCAGTCGCGCACGGTTTGGATATGTTTATTGATTGCCGCCCTGCTCATGCCAAGCTCGGTACCTAACTGCTCGCCCGAGTGAAATTCTCCGTCCGACAGGATAGCAATTACGCGCAGTGGTACGGTGATATCCTTCATGACAGTGCCTCTACGGCATTTACTTCACCCTGCGCGGAGATAAAGCGGACTTCCGGTTCCAGCCAGACAGCAAATTTCTCGCCCACGGTATTTCTAACGTGTCGGGCAAGGCTGACCACGTCCTGACTGGTGGCATTGTCCTGATTAATCAATACCAGCGCCTGCTGTTGATGAACAGCTGCACCACCCATCTTAAATCCTTTAAGACCCGCGTTTTCGACCAGCCAACCGGCAGCAAGTTTTACATTGCCATCAGGCTGTGGATAGAGCGGCATATTGGGATATTCGGCGAGCAATGCGTTCACGCGTTTTGCATCTACAATAGGATTCTTGTAGAAGCTCCCGGCATTGCCCGTTTTTGCAGGGTCAGGCAGTTTACTGCGACGCAGCGCGCAGACTGACTCAAATATCTGTCGCGGTGTTACAGTCGCTGCATCCAAACGGGTCAAATCACCATAGGTGAGCTTAGGTTGCCACTGTTTTGCAAGACGCAATCCCACGGCAATAATGGCAAATCCTTCACGGTAAGCATGCTTGAAGATGCTTTCACGATAGCCAAACAGGCAATCGATAGCGGATAAACGCAGCACTTCGCCGCTGTCCAGGTTAAGCAGATCGACATAATCGCACAGGCTTTGCAGCTCGATTCCGTAAGCCCCAATATTCTGAATAGGCGCAGAACCGACACAGCCGGGGATCAGCGCCAGGTTTTCCAACCCGGCAATATTGTTATCCAGAGTATGGCAGACCAGCTGATGCCAGTTTTCACCGGCTCCGACATGCAGAAGCCATTCGCTATCATTTTGCGTAATTTCGATGCCTTTAAGGCGATTTACTGCCACGATCCCTGCAAAATTTTCCAGGAATAGGACATTACTCCCCTCGCCAATAAGTAGCAAAGGTTGATGATTTTTCTGGGCAAGATGCCAGGCTTCAGTCAAATGCTCACTACGCGTTGCGGTGATAACCTGCGATGCCTGCGCCTCAAGAGAGAAAGTATTAAGGTGTTTTAAGGAGGTGTCGTGAGTCGACATAACGCGTTTTACTCTTTTTTGGCCTGATTAACTCTAGTTTACCTGATCCTGCCAAGGCTGACGCGAATGTTTTTCATCGCTTTTTTGACGGTTTACCCGATAAAATTAATCATTCCAGCATGGGATTAGCGGTAATTTCGTACAACAAAAGGTTGGAATTCAGTTTTGTTGTGCAATCTATCTTCACAGTGCGTGAAATTTGGCGATCTCGGGACATAAAAAAGCCCCTGTCG
>CAWUIY010000352.1:0-4694 GCA_963922555.1 uncultured Serratia sp.
AGGCTGCACTGAGCATTACACTGTTTGAAAGAAACACCCGCAATGTTCGTGTTACTGATGAGGGACTGGCAATTGCAGAGCGCGCAAGGGTGGCGATATCCCTGTTTGAAGAAATTCAGGAACTGGCAAATAATAAAAATGAGCAGCTCAGCGGGTCAATAAGACTCACTGCCCCCACCCCTTTTGGTCGAAAATATTTGGCCTCGGCTATTTGTGATTTTCGCAAGCTACACCCGAACGTTGGCTTCGATCTTCGGCTTTCAGATGAAGTCCTTGATCTGTTTGGCGGTGACTTCGATCTGGCTATTCGCATGGGTGATCTGGCTGATTCAAGGCTGATTGCACGTAAGATCAGTGATAATCGAAGAATATTGGTCGCATCGGCCGAGTATCTGACGACACATGCAAAACTTCACCATCCAGAAGATTTGCAGCAACACAATTGTCTGGTCTTTGTTTATCCGGGCCTCAGGCAAAATATCTGGTCGTTGCTCAAAGGAAAAGACAATTTGGCTGTGCCGGTTGAAGGTAATTTGTGCAGCGACAATGGAGATGTTTTACATCAATGGTGTTTAATGGGATTAGGGATTTCACTTCGTGAAACATGGGATATCGCTGAAGAACTCAAATCAGGAAAACTCATACGGGTGTTACCTGAATGGGAAGCCGTCCCTTCAAAAATAAGCATTGTTCGCGCTAAGCGGCAATCAACCCCAGCCCGTTTAAGCGTTTTCATCGATTATTTGCACGCAAGATGGAAACACGCACCATGGGAAATCGACTAAACCTGAAAAAATTCAGCCCTGGCAAAGCGGTTTTGCCAGTCTGTTTCCAGTTCTGGAATACAATATTGTTGGGACAGTCAGGCCCTGGACCTTGAGGCCCTGACGTTTTTCCTTTGATATAAGGCCTTATTCCACCAGCGCCGACGTCATCAAATTTAATAAGTGCTGCGCGGATTTCCCCTGCGAATTTCGCCGCCACGCCAGGCCGACCTGCGTGGTGATTCGCTGATTGGCAATCGGCAAACAGCAAACGTTGGTGACGCCAATTCGCCCTAACGAAGCGGGAACCAGCGCATAGCCAAAACCTGTTGCGACCATGCTTAATGATGAAGCGATTTGTGGACATTGCTGCCCCAAATTGGGAGTAAATCCCGCGTCTTCGCAGGCTGAAATTACGGCATCGTACAGGCCCGGCGAGAGATCGCGCGGAAAAGTGATCAGCGTTTCATTACGCAGTTCAGCCAGAGCAACACTCTCACCCCGGCTCAGCGGATGCATTTTAGGTAATGCCACCACCATCTCTTCGTTATCGATAACGCGCACGTTAAAATCTTTGCTGCGTTCACAGGGCAGACGGACAAATGCCAGATCGATAACCCCTTCGCTGAGCGCCGTCATTAGCCCTGACATATCTTTTTCCTGCGGCTCCAGCGTGACGCCGGGATACTTGTCTCGATAGCGATGCAACAGGGAAAATACCTGCGGATTAAATGCCGAAGAACTGGCAAAACCAATGCGTAAAAAACCGTTCATCCCGCGGGCGACGCTGCGGGTGCGTTCAAGCGCGGCATCTGAAAGTTTGATAATAATCAGCGCATCTTCATACAACACTTTACCGGCCTCTGTCAGTTCGACTCCCCGCGTTAATCTTTTTAACAAAGGGGTGCCTACTTCGTGTTCAAGTCGCTGTATTTGCTGGCTTAAAGGAGGTTGTGAGATCCCAAGCCGCTCGGCGGCACGGGTAAAGTTCGAAGTCTCTGCTACCGCTATAAAATAACGCAGATGACGTAGTTCCATATTAAAAACGTCTCAAAGTGAACACCTCTTCATATTGGAACTGTGAAGGGAAAGGCGTCAACCTTTAGTTAATCTTATTGATGGATTTTCTGGAGCAAGCCAATGAAAGAACTTTCAGTTTCAAATGCCAACGTGCTTTACCAGACGTCACTCATGAGCGCCCTGCTCAGCGGTGTCTATGAAGGGGAAACTACCATGGCACAGCTTCGTGAGCATGGAGATTTTGGACTCGGTACTTTCAATAAATTAGACGGCGAGTTGATTGCCTTTGACGGCAATATTTTCCAGCTACGCGGTGATGGAACGGCACGCCGCGCCGCTCCCGAACAGAAAACGCCCTTTGCCACCATGACATTCTTTAACCCGACTAATGAATACCGCATCACTCGCCCGCATTCCCGTGAAGAAATCCACGCTGTTATCGATGAGATTATCGTCAGCAAAAATGCCTTTTGTGCACTGCGGATTAACGGAGATTTTAGCCGCGTCGATACCCGTACCGTGCCGGAGCAGCAGCGCCCGTACAAGCCGATGATGGAAGCTGTTAAACAACAACCGACTTTCCATATCGAAAACAGTCCAGGGGTATTGATTGGCTTTTTAACACCGGAATACATGCAGGGCATCAACGTCGCCGGTTATCACGAGCATTTTATCGATCAAACATGCCGCAGCGGCGGGCATGTACTCGATTATGTCGTGGAGCGAGGAACGCTATCGTTCGGCACCGTAGAAAAGCTGGCAATTGATTTTCCGCACGACTCAGATTTCCTGAACGCCAATCTTTCTCCTGAGAATTTGCAGGAAGCCATTCGTGCCGTAGAAAGCTAACAGCCACAGATTACTGGAGCAATTAACATGAGCAATTCAGAAAGTAATGACAACAAAAGCGAATGGGAATGTGGTGCGGATCTGGTGGTGGCTCAGCTCGAAGCCCAGGGCGTCAAGCACGTTTTCGGCATTCCTGGCGCCAAGATTGACCGCGTCTTTGATTCTCTGGTCGATTCCAAAATAGAAACGGTCGTCGTTCGCCACGAAGCCAATGCCGCGTTTATGGCGGGTGCCGTTGGCCGTCTGACCGGTAAAGCCGGTGTTGCGCTGGTCACCTCTGGACCGGGCTGTTCCAACCTGATAACCGGTGTCGCCACCGCTAATTCGGAGGGTGACCCCATGGTCGCACTCGGCGGTGCGGTTAAACGTGCCGACCACTTAAAGCAGGTACACCAAACCATGGACACCGTGTCGATGTTTCGTCCGGTGACAAAATATTCGGCCGAGGCTATTTCCTCTTCGGCTCTGGCAGAGGTGGTTGCCAACGGTTTTCGCGCCGCCGAGTTTGGTCGTCCGGGTGCAGCATTTATCAGCCTGCCGATGGATCTTATCAATAAGCCAACGCGCGGCAAGCTGCTGACCTCCTACTCCCCGACTCTTGGTAGCGCGCCGCAGGGCGCTATCCTGCAAGTCGCGCGAATGCTGCAACAGGCAAAAAATCCGGTCTTGCTGCTTGGTCTGATGGCCAGCCAGCCACGCAACGCCGAGGCCATTCGCCGCCTGCTGAAAAAGAGCAATCTGCCGGTGACCAGCACCTATCAGGCCGCCGGGGTTATTGATCAGGATGCCTTCCATCGTTTTGCCGGACGCGTAGGTTTATTTAACAATCAGGCCGGTGACCGACTGCTGCGCAATGCCGATCTGGTGATAACCATCGGCTACAGCCCGGTAGAATACGAGCCGGCACAGTGGAGCAATGGCACTGCCGAACTGGTGCATATTGATGTCACACCAGCCGAAACCGACAGTCAGTATCAGCCAGAAGTCGAGCTGGTTGGTGATATTGCCGATACTCTCGATTTGCTCAACGCTCAGATTTCACAGCAAATTGTTCTTAGTCCGGCCGCCATCGATATCCTGGAAGAGCGCCGTTTGCAGCGCCAACTGCTGGACCAAAAAGGCCGCAGCCTGAATCAGTTCGCCATCCACCCGCTGCGGCTGGTGCGCGCGATGCAGGATATCGTCAATAGTGACGTCACGCTTTGCGTTGACATGGGCAGCTTCCATATCTGGATCGCTCGCTATCTTTACAGCTTCCGCGCGCGTCAGGTGCTGATCTCCAACGGCCAGCAAACCATGGGCGTCGCGTTGCCTTGGGCTATCGGCGCAGCGCTGGTAGAACCAGGCCGCAAGGTGGTGTCGGTTTCTGGCGATGGCGGTTTTATGCAATCAAGCATGGAACTTGAAACGGCGGTGCGTTTAGGTATCAATCTGCTGCACATCATCTGGGTCGATGAGGCCTATAACATGGTGGCGATTCAGGAGGAGAAAAAATATCAACGCACCTCAGGGATTAAGTTTGGGCCGATTGATTTCAAAGCCTACGCCGAATCCTTTGGGGCTAAAGGCTTTGCCGTTACATCGGCCGACTCGCTGGAGAAGACGTTGCATGCAGCGATGGATGTTCAGGGCACCGCCGTAGTCGCCATTCCGGTTGATTACAGCGATAACGCACTGCTGATGAGCCAACTGAATATGAGTGAAATTTTCTAATCCTCCGTCGTCTAAAACATCCAAAATGCCAGGCATCGGGTGTTTGCCGCAAAGGCGCCTCGTCGCTGGCTCATTAGGCACCACATTTGAATAAATTCTAATGAGCCTGCGCGCGGATCGCCTCAATCATCGCGTTAGCGGCCGGTGACAGCAGGCTGCCAGCGCGAAAAGTGATACCAATCGGACGTTCGGTATCGGCAAGTTCGGCGTCAAGGCTGACCAGCTCGCCGCTGTCTAATTCATGCTGCAACTGTCTGGCGGACACCGCCGCCAGCATATCTGAATCGAGTAACAATCCGCGAACGATGGCTAAATCCCCGCTCTCGACCACCGGATCCGGTGCCGGGA
>CAWUIY010000353.1:0-4689 GCA_963922555.1 uncultured Serratia sp.
CTAAGCAGGTCCCTGGCTCAGTGTTCGAGGAAGTCCCGAAACCATTCCGGAAAAATAAGACGCGACATTATAGCGGCGCAACGGCAGCACGTCGAGGATGCGTGTCTTGAAATCAAAAAAACGCCAAATTGGAGTTTGAACGCTTAAAAGTAAAAACGGCCCGCAGGCCGTTTCAGATTCGCATCTACTAATACAGCATCTCGTGGGCAAAGTTCCAGAGATACCGTCGATTAATAGCGATTTAGGGTGATTTTTGCTAAAAGATCGCCGTTTTATGCAAGAGTCCCTGCACCTCGGCAAGGTGGAGAGGCGGGAACCGTATCCTGTAGCCCCTCCCACTCTTTAAGCGTATAAGTGTGCAAAGCCAAGGCGTGCACACTTCCAGCCAGTTCCTCTGCAAGCACAGAGTAAATCGAACGATGGCGGGATAAAAAACGTTCGCCTACAAACTTGTCGCTCACCAACACAACCTTGAAATGGCTCTCTGACCCTGCAGGCACGTTATGGCGATAACTCTCGTCTGTGACATCCAGGTGCGTGGGTTCAAACGCTGCTGCCAACTTTGCTTCTATTTGTTCGCGAATCATAGCCATCTCCTTAAAAACACGTTTTACAGAGAACTGCGCCCAACTATTTCGCCGTCATACCTTAAATAATAGGCGGTTTTCTGTTTTATTCTTACTTTCAAAAAGAAAATATTACTTATGTGAACAAAAAGGTAGTTTGAGATGCAAATTAGTCTGTCACTCGACTAATTTTTTGCTTCTCCGCGATAAATTCATTAATTCTGCGGTCCAATTCCATGGCAAGCCGAATATCCGCAGTGCTATGATGCTGCCCAATCTACAATCAAAATACGTCAACTCTTGACTTCCAAAAGATGGAAAATTAAAACATGAGCATGTTGAAGAAAATCCTTTTCCCTGCGCTGGCAATTTTTATGCTCGCAGGTTGCGCTACCAGCAATAACACCCTGAATATCGAGCCTAAAATCGCCTTGCCAACGCAGGATC
The DNA here is from genome assembly GCA_963922555.1 of uncultured Serratia sp. GTDB lineage: Bacteria > Pseudomonadota > Gammaproteobacteria > Enterobacterales > Enterobacteriaceae > Rouxiella. Next base: position 1,014 of record CAWUIY010000353.1, read on the forward strand.
CCACGCTGATGGGCGTGACTATCAGCATCAATGGTGCCGATATGCGTCAGGACAAAGCGCTGGCCAAAGTTAACCGCGACGGACAGCTTGTCTCTCTGACCCCTTCTCGCGACCTGCGTTTCCTGCTGCAAGAAGCGCTGGAAAAACAGATGACCGCGCGTGGTTACATGATCGGGCCTGACGGCGCCGTTGACCTGCAAATCGTGGTTAATCGTCTGTTTGCCGACGTTCAGGAAGGCAATCTGCGTTACAACATCACCACCAAAGCCGATATCTCTATCATCGCTACGGCGAAGAACGGCAACAAGCAGGTTAAAACCTACAACACCACCTATAACGTTCAGGGCGCATTCACCGCGACCGATTCCAAAATTACTGACGTGGTCAACACCGCGTTACGCGACGTTATCTCTGATATGGCACAGGACACCAGCGTGAGCGACTTTATCAAGGCCAACTCACACTAATTCCTGCCCGCTTCTGCCCGGCTCCGGTCGGGCAGAAGATCTTGAATCCTTCCTTTATTATCCGCGTTTATCCTTTATCATGCCTTTGAGCCCCCTTTTCAACGGCCTGCGGGAACACGGATGCCATGCTAAAACAGTACTTTTCTATTTTTACTCAACGTAATACCGCAATCCTGCTGCTGCTGGGTTTTGCCTCTGGCTTACCTCTGGCGCTGACTTCGGGCACGCTTCAGGCCTGGATGACGGTCGATAATCTGGATCTAAAAACTATCGGCATCTTCTCGCTGGTCGGGCAGGCGTACGTGTTTAAATTCCTCTGGTCTCCAATGATGGATCGCTATACGCCAAGCTTTCTGGGACGCCGTCGCGGCTGGCTTCTCCTCACTCAGCTGCTTCTGGTTGTCGCCATCTTTGCCATGGGCTTTATGGATCCGGCCCGCAATTTGTTCTGGCTGGCGGCTTTGGCGGTGCTGATAGCCTTCGCTTCGGCTTCGCAGGATATCGTATTCGACGCCTATAAAACTGACCTGCTCAGTGCAGAAGAGCGTGGTAACGGCGCGGCGGTGTCGGTGCTGGGCTATCGTCTGGCAATGCTGGTTTCTGGTGGTTTGGCGCTATGGCTGGCCGACCGCTATCTGGGCTGGCAGCACACTTACTGGTTGATGGCTGTGCTGATGCTGATAGGCGTGGCGGCGACCCTGTTTGCTCCTGAACCGGATATTCACCAACCGGCGCCTGCTACCCTGGAAATGGCCGTTGTCGCGCCGTTGAAAGACTTCTTTGGCCGCAACAATGCCTGGCTAATCTTACTGCTCATCGTGATGTACAAACTCGGGGATGCCTTTGCCGGCAGCCTGAGCACCACCTTTTTGATTCGGGGCGTCGGCTTTGATGCCGGTGAGGTCGGGCTGGTCAATAAAACGCTCGGATTGTTGGCGACCATCTTCGGCGCCCTGCTCGGCGGTGTGTTAATGCAGCGCCTGAGCCTGTTCCGTGCGCTGATGCTGTTCGGCATTCTGCAGGGAATTTCTAATGCCGGTTACTGGATCCTGGCAATTACCGACAAACATCTTTACTCGATGGGCACCGCGATTTTCTTTGAAAACCTGTGCGGCGGTATGGGCACGGCGGCGTTTGTCGCACTGCTGATGGCGTTATGCAACAAATCCTTCTCGGCAACCCAATTTGCCTTGCTGTCTGCGCTTTCTGCCGTGGGTAGGGTTTATGTTGGCCCTATTGCTGGCTGGTTCGTTGAAGCCCACGGCTGGCCATTGTTTTACCTGTTTTCAATCATTGCTTCTGTTCCCGGCCTGCTATTACTGGTGCTGTGCCGACAAACGCTGGAACATGCGCAAAAGACAGACTCGTTTTTACCGCGCGTCCATTTTGCCGGGTCCTACCGTTGGGCGTTACGCCTGTTACTTATCGGCAGTTTGTTGCTGACGCTGTGGGTTGTGTTACTGATTACCGATGGGTTGCATTGGACTCACGCTTCCTCTTTGGCAGTTAACATCATGCAGGCAGGCGCACTGTTCGCACTGGTGGGCATTGTCCTTGGCAGCTTACTCGACTTCCTGGCCCTGCGCCGTTATCAGACAATTTAGCGATTTTCTGGCACACCTCAAAAACTCTTCTACACTGCTAATGTAATCCGCGTTAAAAAACTTCATTCCCCCACTCCCCAGGTTCTTTTTTGTTGTGTAACCTGGGGAGTCTTTGTTGTTATTTGGTTAATACCTTGATTTACCCTGATCTGGATCAATAAATGCTTTAACAACATTTAAAAAATATTTCCTATTTACAACTTGTTTCATCCTTCATTTTTTTTCATCCTTTTTTCAATCTTATTTAAACCAAATTACAACATTCCATTTACATAATTTCTACCTACAAGAAACATTTAAAAAGGGCACTAAATATCCATATCCTTGCTAGGCCTTGTTTTTACTCGTCATAGTGATCGAAAATATTGCAAGGTACTGTTGCCACAAAGAAATTGTCACTTCACGTAACATGTGTGACCACGTTAACATAAAGTGTGGGACTCGCATTTACACAGCTTTAAGCGTGTTTACAGTACCGTAACCTTCCCGTAAAATGCCCGCACACATGAAGCGACAATAGAGCCCTGTTATTGAGGTCGTTAGATGAGACTTAAGAAATACAATAAAAGTATTGGGATGTTGTCTATATTTGCATCGACTGTTCTATTGAGTGGTTGCAATTCGGCAATATTGGATCCCAAGGGAGCAATTGGACTAGAGCAAAGAACGCTGATATTGACAGCGATCGGTTTAATGCTGATCGTCGTAATACCAGTAATCATTATGGCTTTTGCTTTTGCATGGAAGTATCGCGCTTCTAATACAAACGCTAAGTACAGTCCTAATTGGTCACACTCCAACAAAGTGGAAGCTGTGGTATGGACCATTCCAATTATCATCATTGCCATCCTGGCAACGATTACCTGGAAAACCACTCACCAGCTTGATCCGTTCAAACCTATCGTCAGTAATGAAAAACCAATGACCGTTGAAGTCGTTTCGCTCGACTGGAAATGGTTGTTTATTTATCCAGAGCAGGGTATCGCAACGGTTAATGAACTGGTTATTCCTAAAGATGTTCCTGTGCAGTTTAAAGTAACGTCTAACTCTGTCATGAACTCCTTCTTTATCCCGCAGTTAGGTGGACAGATTTACGCGATGGCCGGTATGCAGACTCAGTTGCACTTGATTGCAAACGAAGCTGGTACCTATAAAGGCATCTCGGCAAACTACAGTGGTAGCGGCTTCTCAGGTATGAAGTTCAATGCTATTGCAACACCTACCCGTGCCGATTTTGATGCGTGGGTTGCTAAAGTTAAGCAAGCTCCGAATCAGCTCGCAACACCAGATGATTTCAAGAAATTGGCCGCGGACAGTATCGACAACCCAGTCGAATACTTCTCTACCGTTCAGCCAAACTTGTTTAAAGAGATCATTCACCAATATTCACATGACATGAGCATGTCATCAGACCAGACAGCGTCTGCCCCGGCATCTACTGAGGGTTCAGACATGAAAGGCATGGATATGGGTGATAAATCTCACACTGCCGGAGCCGGGGAATAAAAGATGTTAGGAAAACTATCGCTAAACGACATTCCATTTGATGTACCTATCGTTATGGTCACGGTTGGCGCTATCATCCTGGGCGGTATCGCCCTGTTA
>CAWUIY010000354.1:0-4686 GCA_963922555.1 uncultured Serratia sp.
TGATTTGATGAAAAGCTCTCTCAAAAGCCCGGTTATTTTTGATGGACGTAATTTGTATGATCCCGAGCGACTCGGAAAACGCGGTTTCACCTATTATGGTATTGGCCGCGGGGCTTCAGTAGTTCCGGTATTGTAAGGAGAGGGCATGAATTATTTAGTAACAGGTGCTGCGGGTTTCATCGGTTATTTTGTCTGTCAGAGATTGCTCGCTGACGGACATCAGGTAACAGGTCTGGATAATCTTAATGATTACTATGACGTCAATTTGAAATTAGCACGTCTGGCGCAGCTGGAAGATAAACCTGGATTCACGTTTATCAAATTGGATCTTGCGGATCGTGCAGGAATGGCTGCGCTTTTTGCCGAGAATAAATTTGATCGTGTAATTCATTTAGCAGCACAGGCCGGGGTTCGCTATTCAATTGAAAACCCACTGGCTTATGTTGACGCAAATTTAGTCGGTTTCGTTAACGTGCTGGAAGGCTGCCGCCATAATAAAGTTAAGCACCTGCTTTATGCCTCATCAAGTTCAGTCTATGGAATGAATCGCAAACAGCCTTTTGATACCGAGGATATTGTCGATCATCCTATATCGCTCTATGCAGCGACCAAAAAGGCAAATGAGCTGATGGCTCACAGCTATTCTCATCTTTACGGATTACCCACCACAGGCATGCGTTTCTTTACGGTCTACGGGCCGTGGGGGCGTCCGGATATGGCGTTGTTTAAATTTACCAAGGCAATTATCGCCGATGAAAATATCGACGTTTATAACCATGGTGAGATGCGTCGGGACTTCACTTATATCGATGACGTCACTGAGTCTATCATCCGACTGCAGGATATTATCCCTGAACCCCAACCGGGCTGGACAGTAGAGTCGGGTAATGGCTCGCAAAGCTCTGCACCTTATGTTCTTTACAACATCGGCAATAATAACCCTATTAAGTTACTGACTTACATAGAAGCGCTTGAGAGCGCGCTGGGTACAGTGGCTAAGAAGAATATGATGCCAATGCAGCCGGGTGATGTTCATGAGACCAGTTCTGATAGCAGGCCATTATATGAGATTACTGGTTTTAAGCCGCAAACTCAGGTGCTGGAAGGCGTGCAGAAGTTTGTCGATTGGTATAAAGATTATTATCACTGTTAACACTGGCTGAAAGTAAAGGGCCGGGTACAGGTCAACAATTGAGGCTGCTGAGGCAGCCTTTTTTAATGCCTGCGTTCAGTAAATATTCTATAGCTGTTTAGAGATGGTTTATTATTGCACATCTAAATAGAGCAATAAAAAAACCACCGCATTAACGGTGGTTTTTGAAATCATTATCTTGAGACTGGAATACAGCCAAAAACTTACAGCAGGAAATCGTCCAGCTGTTTGCCTTCATCTTCGATAGCTTTCTTGATTACCGCAGGAGTACGACCCTGGCCGGTCCAAGTTTTGCTCTCGCCATTCTCATCGATGTATTTATATTTAGCAGGGCGGGCAGCACGCTTGGTTTTGCCAGTTGCTTTGGTAGCAGCCATAGTCTGCAGCAATTCATTTGGATCAATACCGTCAGCAATCAGCATTTCACGGTATTGTTGCAGTTTACGAGTGCGCTCTTCAATTTCAGCAGCGGCCTGAGTATCTTCTTCACGGCGCTCATTAACAACAACTTCTAATTTCTCTAGCATTTCTTCAAGAGTTTCCAGAGTACATTCACGAGCCTGTGCACGCAGAGTACGGATGTTGTTCAGAATTTTTAATGCTTCGCTCATTATACTAGTCTCAATTTAAATTGGTGGGGGGCGTTTCGGTAATAATAGAATGCTCTTCTGTATTCTGCAATAGCCAATTTGTTATGTTGACGGGAATTTACCATTTATAAGCAATATTATTTACGGCATCTGAAAATATAAGGACGATTAGCGGTCTATTAAAGTTAGCACTATAAGGCAAATTGATTAGCCGATTGTGCGCTGTATCGCCCGTTTTTAATCAGCCCGTTTTTTATAACAATCCTAAAGCCCTAACAAATATCAATAGCCTTAACGTATAACTGACTGCACAGGGTCACAGATATGTTTGGCACATTTTAGCTATATGTGCCCAGCTTCTCAGCGATTAACGTTGGAGCTTCCAGCGAAAATTTTTATAAGACATCATTATTACCTGATTGTTTAATAATTGATTTATGCAGGCCGTTTAAGTGCGATTTAAGCTAAGTTTATCGGTTGCGTAAACTAATTAGGACGAACAGTAATCACAATAACTGATTGTAAGTGTCTGTAATTTTCGCGCTTGTTTAATGTTGTGATACCCCGCACAGGAGTTGGGCCATGATGCCATTAGCCAGCGTCGGTGTGTTACAATTGAATGTATCAGGGGTTATCCGGTTTCATTATACTGTTGGAGTTACGGGCTCATGGCTCAGCTTTATTTTTATTATTCTGCAATGAATGCAGGAAAATCTACATCTTTGTTACAATCTTCATATAATTATCAGGAACGAGGGATGCGGACCCTGGTACTTACTGCTGCTATTGATAACCGTTTTGGCGTTGGAATCGTCAGTTCGCGTATCGGATTATCTTCACCTGCCGAACTTTATAACCAAGACACTGACCTGTTAAAGCTGATTTCAGACGAACATCATCGCCAAACGTTGCATTGCGTGTTAATTGACGAGAGCCAATTTTTAACTCGTCAGCAGGTCGAGCAATTAACTGACATCGTTGACGGATTAGACATCCCGGTATTGTGTTATGGCCTGCGTACTGATTTTCAGGGAGAGCTATTTACTGGAAGTCAGTATCTGCTGGCCTGGGCCGATAAGCTGGTTGAGCTTAAAACCATCTGCCATTGCGGGCGTAAGGCAAATCAAACTCTGAGGCTGGATGAACAGGGTAACGCGCTTCACGATGGTGCTCAGGTAGTGATAGGCGGTAATGAGCGATATGTTTCCGTATGTCGTAAGCATTATAAAGAAGCCATGGGCGAGTAAAAGTTCAAACTGAAAGTGAAGAATAAACCTCTTTACCGGATCTTTACGTAATCCTTAATTTGTTTTAGGTGATAATCCACAAGACTCATTAATGACTTTAATGTATCACCCATAAAAAAACCCGCCATGCAGCGGGTTTTGTTTTTTACAGGACTAAAGTTATAAGCAACACTTGCCTGTTATATTTTTGCTTTTTTTATTGCCGGACTAAGGGCAGCCGCCGCAATGCGGGTTACTGGCTGTTCTTTTTCAGAGATGACGGTTAAAGGCAATTCTTCGCTGAATTTATTGCCGTAATAAGTATCCATCAATATTTGTTTAAGTTCTGAAATTAACGGATAACGCGGATTGGCACCGGTACACTGGTCATCAAATGCGTCCTCTGACAGTTTATCGACTTTTGCGAGGAAGTCCGCTTCCTGCACACCAGCTTCACGTATAGACGTTGGAATACCCAGTTCCGCTTTGATTTCATCTAACCAATTAAGCAAGTTTTCGATTTTCTGTGCCGTACGATCTCCTGGAACACTCAGGCCGAGGTGGTCGGCGATTTCCGCATAACGGCGTCGAGCCTGAGGACGATCGTATTGGCTAAAAGCCGTTTGCTTGGTTGGATTGTCATTTGCGTTGTAGCGAATAACGTTTGAAATTAGCATGGCATTCGCCAGCCCGTGCGGGATGTGGAACTCGGAACCCAGCTTGTGTGCCATTGAGTGACAGACCCCAAGGAACGCGTTGGCAAAAGCGATACCCGCTATAGTGGCCGCATTATGAACACGTTCACGCGCGACAGGATTTTTTGCTCCTTCTTTATAGCTTGCTGGCAGGAACTCTTTCAGCAGTTTCAATGCCTGCAATGCCTGACCATCGGAGAATTCGTTTGCCAGCACAGAAACGTAGGCTTCCAAAGCGTGCGTGACGGCATCAAGGCCACCAAAGGCGCACAGGGATTTCGGCATGTTCATCACCAGATTGGCATCTACAATGGCCATATCTGGGGTCAGAGCATAGTCTGCAAGAGGATATTTCTGGCCCGTCGCGTCATCGGTAACCACGGCAAACGGCGTCACTTCCGAACCGGTGCCTGAAGTGGTAGTAATAGCGATCATTTTCGCTTTTACACCCATTTTCGGGAACTTATAGATACGTTTACGAATATCCATAAAGCGCAGAGCGAGGTCTTCGAAATGAGTTTCCGGATGTTCATAAAGAACCCACATGATTTTCGCTGCGTCCATCGGTGAACCGCCGCCCAGCGCAATAATGACGTCTGGTTTAAAAGAGTTCATCTGCTCTGCGCCTTTACGCACGATGCTCAGTGTTGGGTCTGCTTCAACCTCAAAGAACACTTCCGTTTCGATACCGTGGCTTTTCAGAACGCGCGTAACCTGGTCTGCGTAGCCGTTATTAAACAAATAGCGGTCAGTAACAATAAAGGCGCGTTTTGCTCCATCTGTGGCCACTTCTTCAAGTGCGATAGGCAAGGAGCCGCGACGGAAGTAAATAGATTTTGGAAGTTTGTGCCACAACATATTTTCCGCTCTCTTCGCCACCGTTTTCTTGTTAATCAGATGTTTTGGTCCGACGTTTTCAGAAATAGAGTTACCGCCCCACGAACCGCAACCCAGCGTCAGAGAAGGGGACAGTTTGAAGTTGTATAGATAACCTATCCCGCCCTGTGATGCAGGGCTGATAA
>CAWUIY010000355.1:0-4664 GCA_963922555.1 uncultured Serratia sp.
CGTGGTGCTGCTGGATGAAATCGAGAAAGCGCATCCCGACGTCCACGAGATTTTCTTCCAGGTATTCGACAAGGGATGGATGGAGGATGGTGAAGGGCGGGCGATTGACTTCCGTAATACGCTGATTATATTGACTTCCAACGTTGGAACCCAGCTTGTTAGCAGCCTGTGTGACGATCCGCTGCTGATGCCGGAACCAGAAACGCTGGTCACCGCGCTGCGCCAGCCTTTATTGGAAGTCTTCCCTCCGGCCTTGTTGGGACGCCTGCTGGTGGTGCCTTACTACCCGCTGAGCGACGACATGCTGGCGAAAATTGTGCGTTTGCAGTTGGGGCGTGTCACTCGTCGCCTATTGGAAAATCATCAAATTGTTGCCCATTTCACTGATGAAGTGATCGAGCAAATCGTTAAACGCTGTACCGAAGTCGAGTCGGGTGGACGCATGGTCGACGCCATCCTGACCAATACGCTGCTGCCACAGATGAGCCAGATTTTGTTGTCTGCCTCGGCGCGCGATGAAAAATTCCGCCAGCTATACGTCACTCTCCAGCAGGGTGAGTTTCACTGTCAGTTTGAGGCATGATGCCGTCAGTCACGAGAGAGTTGCCTACTATGTCGCAAATGAATAATAAAAAACCTCTGCCTAACGCGCTACCGGTTGGCTATCGCTTTAACGAGTTCGAGATTAAAGAGGTTATCGGTGGCGGAGGCTTCGGTATTGTTTACCGTGCCTGGGATCACCAGTTAGAGCGCACCATCGCTATTAAAGAGTTTATGCCATCTTCGTTGGCTATTCGCAGCGAAAATCTCAACCTGATCCTGCGCAGCGAGCGGTTTGGCAAAACCTTCCACGCCGGGTTGAACAGCTTCATTCAGGAAGCCCGTCTGCTGGCTCGTTTTAATCATCCTAATATGCTGCACGTGCTGCGCTTCTGGGTGCAAAACGACACCGCCTATATGTGCACCCAGTTTTACAGCGGCACGACGCTGTCGGCCACGGCGGTGCAAAATCCTGAGCTAATCAACGAGCCGTTTATCCTGCATGATCTGCTGCCGCCGATGATCGGGGCAATCAAGGCGATTCATAACGAAGGTTATCTGCACCGCGATATTTCGTTGGATAACATCCAGATTCAGGAAAACCTGCGTCCGGTATTGCTGGACTTCGGGTCGGCACGTAAGGCTATCGGCAATATGTCCGATGAAACCGAAACCATGCTTAAACCCGGTTTCGCGCCTATCGAACAATACAGCGAAGGCGACGAAAATGAGCAGGGCGCGTGGACCGATATTTATGCTCTGGGCGCGGTGCTCCACACCCTGATTGTCGGCACTCCTCCGCCGGTCAGCGTCGTGCGCAGCATTGAAGACAGCTACGTGCCGCTGGCGCAACGTCAGCCCGCCGGGTATTCGCTGCCGCTGTTGCAGGCGATTGACAAGATGCTGGCGCTGCATCCGGCTGACCGTCCGCAGAACATGGATGCGCTGGCAGAACTGCTACATCTGCATGATTCTGACTTTGCTGATTCGCAGGCTGCACCGGCAGGTCCGGGCACTATGCTGGTCGCCGTTCCTGACGAAGAAGAGCAAGCCAAAAAATCGCCGCTGGCGAAACGTTTTCTATTGCCTGGCCTGGTGGCCGCTGGCGTGCTGGTAGGCATTATTATCGGCGTGGCGGTGGGTAAAGGGGGGCATCAGGCTGCCCCGCTGGCGCAAGAGACTGCGCCGGCCAACGCCGCCGCTGCCGTTAGTCAACCGGCAACCACTGCGGCTGCCAATCCTGTTGCCCGAGTCTACGTCAAACTTCAGGCGGGCGACGAGCTGACCCTCAACGGCCAAAAACAGGATGTTGCACCTGCCGCTAATGGTTTTGCCAGCCTGTCATTACCGGCAGGTGACTATCAGGTCGCGGTGGATCACGACGGCCAGACGCACCAGCAGAAAATCACTGTCGGTCAGGAAGGAACCTGGGTTCTTAAACCGCAGTAACGCTATTCCCGAGTCATTTTCCGCAGACGCTGCAAGGCCGTCTGCGGCACGTCATGAGAGACTTTGTATGTCTGACCGTATTTCCGTCACGACCCCGGTAAGTGATGACACCCTGCGTTTCTGGAAACTTTCCGGAATGGAAGTGGTTTCGCGCTCATTCTCGCTGGATGTCAGCCTGCTCAGCACCGACGCACGTATCGATCGCACGGCGCTGCTGGGCAAGCCTATCACCGTCACCATTCCGACTCAGGGGCTGCTCACCGAGCCGCGCTATCTGAATGGCAAAATTACTTCCGTCAACGTGCAGAGTATTGATTTGGACTCTACACGCTATGCGGTTTACACCCTGCGCATGGAGTCCGACCTCTGGCCGATGCTGCGCGACCGCAATCAGCGCATTTTTCAGAATCAGCGCGTGCCGGATATTATCAAAACCGTGCTTAGCGAGTACGGCGTCAACGTGGAAGATAAACTGACCGGCGAGTATCGTAATTGGGAATATTGCGTTCAATACCAGGAAAATAGCTATGACTTTATCTCACGATTGATGGAGCTTGAGGGGATCTACTTCTTCTTCCGCCATGAGGCAGATAAACACACCCTGATGTTGATGGACGCCGCCGCGCAACACCAGACCTACAGCGGCTACGAAACTATCCCTTATCACGTGAGCCCTTCCGGTGGCAGCACCAGCGAGGAAGGGATTGGCGCATGGGCAATCAGCGAACGCGTCACGCCCGGCATCTACAGCATTGATGATTACGACTTCCGCAAGCCGAATGCCTGGCTGTTTCAGGCGCGTCAAAACCCGTCTTCACCCTCACCGGGCGAGATTGACTACTACGAGTGGCCGGGTCGCTTTGTCGATCACAGTCAGGGCGAATTCTATGCCCGTATTCGCCAGGAAGAGTGGCAGGCCGAGCACCAGCGCATCGACGCGCACGGCACCGCGCTTGGCATTGTCCCCGGCTATAAATTTACTCTGGTGAATCCACCGTTTGTCAGCGACAGCGGCGACTATCTGACGGTAAGCGCCTCTTACACGTTGCAGGAAAATACTTACGCCAGCGGCAGTGACACCGAAAGTATTCACCAGATCAATTTCGTGGTGATCCCGGCTGATGTCACCTTCCGATCGGCCCAGCGCACGCCGTGGCCACGCACCCACGGCCCGCAGACAGCGCGGGTGGTGGGGCCGCAGGGGGAATCCATCTGGACCGACAAATATGGCCGCGTCAAAGTGCTGTTCCATTGGGACAGGCTGGCAAAAGGCGATGATACCAGCTCATGCTGGGTGCGGGTTTCCAGCGCCTGGGCCGGACAAGGATTCGGCGGCGTGCAGGTTCCGCGCGTTGGCGATGAGGTGGTGATCGACTTTATCAACGGAGACCCGGATCGCCCGATTATTACCGGTCGCGTCTATAACGAGGCCAGCATGCCGCCGTGGGCTTTACCGGCCGCTGCAACGCAAATGGGCTTCCTGAGCCGTACCAAGGACGGGACAACGGACAATGCCAACGCCCTGCGTTTTGAAGATAAAAACGGTGAAGAGCAGGTGTGGGTGCAGGCTGAACGCAATATGGATGTGAATGTTAAAAATGACGCGACCCGCGCGATTGGCAACAACCACAGTCACTACGTCGCCAGCAACGAGTTACATCGCGTTGAAACCAACCGTACGCACGGGGTTAAAGGCGACGAAGTGTTGGTCACCGGCAATGATAAAACCGATGCTGCAGCAGGGACTTACGTGATCGGCGCGGGGACCAAACTGCGTCTCGAGTGCGGTTTCAGTGCTATCGAGCTGAATGCCAGCGGACAAATTAACCTTGTAGGCAAAGGGTTTAACATTTTTGTCGATGGGGAAGGGCAAATTACCACCTCGGGTAACAAATTAAATTTAAATAGCAGCTCCGGCAGTGCCGGTACCTCGGCCCCCGGTGAAAATCATAAAAGCAATATTAACCAGGCGGTCAACGACCTGTTCCCGGCTAAAAAAAGCTAGCGCCCAAGCTGTAAATCCCCCTCAAATTACCGCCGCTTTGGTGGCGGTAACCTCCTTATTGCAAGAGTCAGAAAATGAAATATACCCTCCAGGAAGGATCTTTTTCCCTGTTTGCTGCCCCGTGGCAGGACAGCACCATGAATATTCTGCGCGATAAAGAAAGCGGTCTGTCGTTGGTCATCACGCGTGGCGAAATCCCCGAAAACAGTGACGTTGAGCAGGAGTTTCATCGTCAATGGGAATTGCTGCGTCCGCAGATGGGTGAGATCAAGCAGGGCGAGTTCACCCGTATTCTGGTGGGTGCCGACCACGGCCTGAGGGCGATTGAGGTGGATACCGCTTTTGAGCGTAACGGGCAACACCTGTGGCAGCGTCAACTCGCCGTTCAACGGCCGGAAAAATCGCAGCTTCTTCTGTTTACACTCTCTGCGCAGCGCCCCTTCGATGAAGAAGACGATTCACGCTGGAGTGCTTTTAAACACACTCTGGTGCTGGAGTAGCTGAGGCATGAGCGACAATAATGCTGCCCGCCTAGGCGACGAGATTATCCATTCCAGCCCGTTTGCCGATATCGTTAGCACCGTGGTCGAGGGCGCAACCTATGCCGCCATCGGCATGACAGTGGCGGCGGCGGCAGCGGCGGCCGCGCCTTTACTTGGCGCAGGAGCCG
>CAWUIY010000356.1:0-4636 GCA_963922555.1 uncultured Serratia sp.
GCTGACCAGCGTGGTTCCCATACGATGCCAGGCCTGCGTTTCTTGTTGCGCGTGGCGAATCGCGCCATTGGCTTCACCGACAAAACCGCGAATGCGCTGGGCATCGAGGTGCTGGTTGGCGTCGAAGCTGGAGAGAATGGTGTCGCGGGCCAGTTTTGCAGCCACTTCTCCGCCCGGAAAACCGGCGACACCGTCACAGACCACAAAGCAGGCAGAACGATCGCCTATGCTTTCCCCGGTCTGATCCTGATTGCTGCTCCGCTCGCCCTGTTTGGATATCGAGGCAATTGTAATATTTATCATTTGTCCGAACGGTTCTGTGAGTCTTTATACTGGTTAACTTCCATGTCGTAGGCATGCAGGAACGCTTCGCCGAACAGGGTATGGAAATCGTCTTCAATCTCTCCGGCCGTTTCTTTGTAGCGCGCCGCAAAGTGATCCCACAGCGCGGCCTTGCGGCTGTTGGAAAAACCAATTCGCGAGGTAATGCCCTCTTCACGCGCTTCGGCCTCAAGTTGCTCTGGATTAAACGACTGAAGCATGGAGGCAATAATGGCGCGGATGCCGGAAATCATGCCTAACTGGTGCGCCTGCAGGTCAATCAGCGCATCACGCACCGACTGGCTCGGTGCCATAAAGCCCGGCATTCGGCTGCCGTACATTTGCATCAGCACGGATTTACCCGACGGCAACAGCTTGAACGGGTTGTTGGCCTCATCCAGGATCACCGTCATTTCCGCTTTCACGCCACGTTTCAGAATCGAACGCGAAGAAAGCAGCGCCACGGTGCCCTGAGAGAACATGCTTAGCATTTGGCCCAGCTGGTACATCTGGTCTTTGTCGAAAGAAGGCACCGGCTGTAAGTCGTTAAGCCCCATGCCGTCAATCAGCGCCTGCAACAGTTCGCCGTCCAGCTTGTTGCCATTGGCAGTGCTTTTGCTTTGCGCTGCGCCCGTATCGCGATTGCCCGGCGATTGTCCAGGATACTCCACGGGGTCGATGCGCAAACGCCCTTTTGGCGGTGACGATGGATTGCGCTGAACCGCCTGCGGCGTTGGCAATGTGATCCCGCTGTAGTCGGCGGTAGACTCGCTGATTTCCTGATTTGACGGCAGTTCGGCAAACAGTGGCGAAGCCTCGAGTTCAGCCAGCTCCGGGGAAGTCGCCGGTTCTTCATTAGGCGTGTAAAGCGCTTTCACAACCGGCGCGGTTTGCTGCTCGGCCTGGGCACTGTCCACGGCTGGCTGAGAATTTTCGACCGCCTTTGGCTGACTGATAACCGCTGCTGGTTGCGCCTCTCCGGCACGCGGGTCGGTGTCCTGCTCGGGCTGCGAATCCGTTGCCGTGGGCTTGACGGAAGCCTGAGTTAACGGCTTGGCTCCGCCGAGTAAAAGCCCCAGCGGATCGTCATGACTGATTTCGCTTGCCGCACTTTGTTCATTACCGCCAAACAGAGCCAGCGGATCGTTGATTGAATCAGACTTTGCCCCGCCAGTGGCGTGCACCGAAGCCTGTTTCGCCAGCGTGGACGGCGAGCTGTCATCGAAAATACTGTGGCCGTCAAATACGCCGTCGGTGGCAAACAGATCGGTGGGATCGCTGCTCTGTTTCTTGCCTTTTAATGCAGCGTCGCTCGCCAGCAGCTGTGCCAGCGGATCGTCAGGATTACGCTCTGGTGCCGGAGCTGCGGCAAACGGATTATGCAGGCTAGCGGCTTCCTCAAGCGTCGTGTTCTTGCGCGCGGCCGACAGGCTGTCTGAAATCGAGAACTCAGCGACCAGGCTGTCCCAGATTTCGGTCGGGATCGCCGCCGGTTTGTTATCGCCTGACTGGGCAGCATTTTGCGCCGGAGCTGTCGCTTGCGGCGACGGCTGAGCTGAAGGCTGAGATGACGGCTGAGCCATGTATTGTGCGGGCTGAGCGATGGCTTGCGCTGCCGGTTCAGCATGTTGCGCTGACGCTGGCTGGGCCGCTGGCCGTATGACAGGTCGAGGTGTTGCGGCCTGAAAAGCGGGCTGGATCTGACTGCCGATTTCGTTGACCAGCAGCTGATAGTCATCAATACCCAGCACGTCGCCGTCCTGCAACTCAACCTGACGGCCGCGCTCCAGCGGAATATCATTCAGTAGCACCAGCGTGACGTTGCCGCGATTGGTGATCCGACATTCGCCATTGGCCGAGATATGCACGATGGCCTGCAACCTCGAAATTGTGCGGTCGTCATCGGGCAAGACCAGATTATTATCGGTTCCACGACCAATGGTGCCGCCCGGCGGTAAAAAATCACAGCTTGATTGCGGCGGTTGATGGCCAGGTTTGTTCGTTATTATCGTAAATCGCATAACGGGTTCCTGCGTAGGTATATTCGGTAGTCGCTATAGTAGGCAACAGCTATATTATTAATAGAGAAATAGAGTTATTAATTTTCGTCTTGACAATAAGACCAAATGAACAATTTATTTTTTAATATAAAACCAAAGTTATTTTTCTGTGTGCCTAGTCAACAATCGGTCAACATGAAAAAAATGACATTCGCGTTATTTATTGAGCAATATCTTGAGCTCTTTAATTGATTTAGCGCCATCAGAACCTACGCTTTCTGTCGCTTTTTGATTCAGGCTAACACCCTGTTTATTAAAATTGAAAATGGCAGATTCGAAAGCGGTAGCATTAGGCGAGGCTGCCTCATAGATTACGGCAATTTTCGTAACATTATCTTTATTTTCAATGACACTTACCGCTTTTGTCGTATTACAACTTTCGGCTTCCCATTGATTAAAACCTATGGTCGGGATAATATCATCTATCTGATTATTACCCGCTGCCCATGCAACAAAGCATACATTGCGATCATTTACGTCAAAGCCTTGACCCGCGATAAAGCTCCCTGCCTTATGCCCATCGATTTCAACCTGAAAAACCTGATTTGCAACGGGGCTCCCGCCTGAAATAGTGTATTTCACACTAGACTGATAAACCGCTTTCTCAAACAAGCGATAATTTATAGGCTTAAGGCTAACTGCAGCTAAAGTACTAAAGGGAAGCAGTAAGGCTGCCAGAATAATTATTCTTGTCATTATTATTTATTTCGCCATTCCACTAACGGACACTGGTGATCGCTTAGCGAGTGATAACCCACTAAATGCTTAATTAAGGGCCTCCCGTAAAGGGAGGCCTGGAGAATCAAGAAGCTTCTTTGTTCTCTTTGATATTCCAGCCAGCGCTGGTTTCAGCGCCTTTACCGCCAGAAGTAGACTGCTCCCAGTACTGCTGTTTCACAGAAGAAGCCTGGAAGGAGTAAGTTACGCCCAAGGTATCGTCATGCTCGGAGCCAACGAACTGTACGGAAGTAACCAGCACGTCAGTCAAGGTGATACGGGTATACTCAACCTGAGTACCGCCCGCTTTGCACACGGAAACCTGAACGCTGCCAACGTGCTTACCGCTGGCGCAGTTTTTCAGGATTGCAGTCACTGACTTATCAATCTTGGCATTGATGTGCAGATCGTTAAAGCTGACTTTACCGGCACCGCCGCCGCCGCCAACGGACATATTTCCTGGCTGGGTTGCGCCCCATGAGAAAGAAGTAATATCAGTCCAACCGGAGTGATTTGAATCTTTAGACTCACCCGTCACACCATCAACTTTTAGATACATATCAATAGACATAAATTTTCACTCTTGTTTAATTAATATTTTGCTTTTTACAAAGCATTAATAGGGCTATCAGAAAAAATACAGACTAAAAAGGCCTCTATTTTCCCTTGGCCTCAATTCCAAATTACGTGGAAAACGTAGTTCGGTTAATTGACTTCTATTACGCCAAAACAGGCCGTAATAGAAAATCAAAGTTTGCTGTGTATTACACGTCGTTAGATTTTAACGACGGCAATTTTGAAACCAGACGCAGCGAAACGGTCAAACCTTCCAGCTGATAATGCGGACGCAGGAAGAATTTAGCCGAGTAATAGCCTGGATTATCTTCGATCTCTTCAACCTGAACTTCTGCCGCAGCCAAAGGCTTACGCGATTTGGTTTCCTGAGAAGAGTTAGCCGGATCCCCGTCGACGTAGTTCATCACCCAGTCATTCAACCAGCGTTCCATTTCATCGCGCTCGCGGAATGAACCGATTTTGTCGCGAACGATGCATTTGAGGTAATGAGCGAAGCGGCAGCAGGCAAAGAGATAGGGCAAACGTGCGGCCAGGCGCGCGTTAGCGGTGGCATCGGCGTCGTAATATTCGGCCGGTTTTTGCAGCGACTGTGCGCCAATGAAAGCAGCAAAGTCGGAGTTTTTACGATGCACCAGCGGCATAAAACCGTTCTTCGCCAACTCGGCTTCACGTCGGTCGCTGATGGCGATTTCGGTAGGGCATTTCATATCCACGCCGCCGTCATCGCTTGGGAAGGTGTGGCACGGCAGGTTTTCAACTGCGCCACCCGATTCGACGCCGCGAATCGAGGTACACCAGCCAAACTCTTTGAATGAGCGGTTGATGTTGGTCGCCATCGCGTAAGCGGCGTTGGTCCAGGTGTAGTTATTGTGGTTAGCGCCGTCGGTTTCTTCTTCAAAATCAAAGCTATCAACCGGATTAGTGCGAATACCGTAAGGCTGACGCGACAGGAAGCGCGGCAT
>CAWUIY010000357.1:0-4635 GCA_963922555.1 uncultured Serratia sp.
CGACAGGGGCTTTTTTATGTCCCGAGATCGCCAAATTTCACGCACTGTGAAGATAAATTGAATTGGAAAATCAAAATTTCGAGCTGCTTGCGATCATAAAAGTACTGAATCACCGGAAAACAGAGATTTTTAGGCTAGCTTGATGACCGATCACTCAGCCAATGAAGGATGAATTGGCCAATTTCGGCAATATTATTGAGATCCAGCTGCGGCACTGGCCACTTTACGGGGCGATCAGCGGCCACAGCGATGACAAATTCGTCCACAATGTCATCAATTTCTCTGCCACTGGCTTCTCTAAACAGTGCGATTTTAGCGATCTTTTCATGTTTGAACCCCTCAACCAGAATCAGGTCCAGCGTTGCACCATCAAATCGGCTGGCTAAATAGTGTAAATCTAGCTCTTTTTCCTGTGGCGTTTCCGTCATTAACGCCCAACGGCGGCTGCTCGCCACCATGGTCTGATCGGCGCCCGCTTTTCTTAGCTCGTAGCTGTCTTTCCCTGGCGTATCGATATCTACCGAATGGTGGCTGTGCTTAATCAATCCAACACGAACCTGCTGTTCACGTAGATAGGGAATAAGTTGCTTGAGCAAGGTCGTTTTACCGCTGCCACTGTGAGCAACAATCCCGATTAACGGTGTTGTCATGGTCATTTCCTTAAAGAAAGTTGCCAACTGGCAACGTCTTCGGGAGTGTTCAGATTGGCAAAATCCTTTGCATGATCAAACCTTGCCTGCTGTGCTGCGCACTGGTTAAGGAAAAACATTACCTTTCTTTCACCTTGCTCAAGGTATTCTCTAAGACTGGGAATCAGACTCTTATTGAGCAGGCACAATGCGGGGTGAACTCGCTCCACGTCAGCGGCATAAACGGCGGGAGCATTGCCCCTGGCTTGCCATAATCGTTGGACCAAATCATCAGGAAATCCCGGAACGTCGCAGGGCACACAGACCACCCATTCTGTTTTGCTGGCAACTAATGCAGAAAGCATCCCAGATAAAGGTCCTGCAAAGTCGGGAATAAGGTCACCGATCACCGGATAATGGGCAGCGTAGCTTTGTTGGTTCAGATTGCTGCTCACTAAAATTGTGTGAACCTGCGGGGCTAGCCGGCTGGCGATGTGCATAAACAGGGGCTTGCCGTTTACAGGCACCAATCCTTTATCCTGCCCCATTCTTGAGGAACGGCCCCCGGCCAGGATCACACCGGTTATCTCATCAACCATCATGTTATTTACCTTTAGTCTGCGCGATCTTATTTTAGTGTCTAGGTTATAGAGTTAAATCGGCAATCTGAATATCAGCACTAATAATAATTGCGATGGAACAGGTTTACGCCTAATTACTTTAACCGCTGCTTTTAAGCTTTGAATAACCCTGATAGCTTGAAGGATATTACATAAATCAGGGGGGTTATATGGGAGAGCATCGTATCAATGAGTTGATTGAACTGCTGCAATGTAGCTGGAAAGAGCAGGCAGATTTAAGCTTGTTACAATTTCTCAACCTGTTGGCAAAAGAGTGTGGTTTTAAGGGCGAACTCACAGAACTAAGCGATGATGCCTTGATTTATCAGCTAAAAATGCGTGGTAGTAAAAGCACCGATGAAATTCCTGGCCTAAAAAAAGACTATGAAGAGGATTTCAAAACGGCGCTTTTACGTGCCAGGGGTATTATTAACGATTGATGTAAACTTATGTGAACTTCATGCGTCTGGCTAAAAATTGATGATACTATTTCAGACTATCGTTTTGCTCTCTGGCCAATCTGAATGAAGTTATGAATAATTCTGCTTTTAATTTTCAGGCACTGTCTCCAGATCTTATCCTTGATGCGCTGGAAAGTGTTGGCTTGATTGCTGAGTCAGGTTTAACCGCGCTCAATAGCTATGAGAACCGGGTTTATCAATTCCTCGATGAAAGCCGCAAGCGTTATGTGGTTAAGTTCTATCGTCCAGAACGCTGGAGCGCTGCACAAATAGAAGAGGAACATCGCTTCTCCTTCGATCTTTCTACTGCTGAGATTCCCGCCGTGGCTCCTGTGTCCATTCAGGGAAACACATTACATCATCACCAGGGGTATATGTTTACGCTATTCCCAAGCGTAGGCGGCAGGCAGTACGAAATAGATAATCTTGATCAACTGGAATGGGTTGGACGTTTTCTTGGCCGAATCCATCAGGTCGGCAGTGAGAATCTTTTTACTCATCGTCCTACGATGGATTTATTAGAATATCTTACCGAACCAAGATCTGTTTTAGCGACCAGTGAATTAATTCCCGCTAAACAACGTAGCGCCTTTATTTCAGTTCTCGATGAATTAATCACCACTATTAAAGAATATTGGCATCACGAGTGGCAGCCTCGTCGTTTACATGGTGATTGTCACCCTGGCAATATTCTCTGGCGTGATGGACCAATATTTGTCGATTTAGACGATGCGCGTAATGGCCCAGCAGTGCAAGATTTATGGATGCTATTGCACGGCGATCGTTCTGAACAACTCATTCAATTAGATATTTTACTTGAGGCTTATGGCGAGTTTGCGGATTTTGATAGCCGCGAGCTGGCGCTTATTGAGCCTCTGCGCGCAATGCGCATGGTCTATTATTTGGCCTGGGTAACACGTCGTTGGCAGGATCCTGCGTTCCCCAACAGCTTCCCTTGGATGAAGGATGAAGACTTTTGGCTTGGTCAGGCAGCGGCATTTAAAGAGCAAATTAATAAATTAAGGGCACCTCCTTTACAGTTGATGCCAATGTACTGAGAAACAAAATAAGCTTTATATAATTATTTAAACGGAGATGGATGAGTTATGAAGAACCTTTTTTCTGCCAGAAAGATAATGTTAGCCTTGGTCGGGATGGTATTGGCGTTCAGCGCTTCTGCGGCCCAATTCACTGACGGTACTCAGTACACAACGTTAGACAAGCCGCTGGCAAACGAACCACAGGTTGTAGAGTTTTTCTCTTTCTACTGCCCGCACTGCTACGAGTTTGAACGTGTCTGGCATGTTTCCGATAACGTGCGCAAAAACCTGCCACAGGGTGTGAAATACGTAAAATATCACGTTGAATTCCTGGGTCCATTGGGGAAACAGCTGACTCAGGCATGGGCTGTCGCTATGGCACTGGGCATTGAAGATAAAATCAGCCCACTGATGTTTGATGCCGTTCAGAAATCCCAGACGGTGAAAACCGAAGCGGATATTCGCGACGTATTCATTAAAGCCGGCGTTAGTGGCCAGGATTACGATGCTGCTATCAATAGCTTCGTTGTTAAATCTCTCGTAGTACAGGAAGAGAAAGCGGCTGCCGACTTTGGTCTGCAGGGTGTGCCGTCAGTATATGTTAACGGCAAATATCAGGTTAAAAATGACGGACTTGATACCAGCTCTATGGACGCTTACGTAAAACAATTCTCTGATGTTGTTAATTACCTGACGACGCAGAAATAAGATTCGGTTTGTCTCTCTATGAAACGCCAGCATGACGCTGGCGTTTTTTTTTACTTTAACTTTGCTGACTATTTCAGTTTGATTACCGGCTATTATCCTGTCTTTTTGCCTGCTTTTTAATCGCTCGACTTTTCTTATTTATAATTCATTTAATTTAAATTTTTACCGTCGTTAATTTGATAACAGATGACAAAAATCCGAAATAATTAGCAAGTCGCTTATTTATATCCACAATGTTGATTAAATTAACATGACAGCCCGATTGCACTTAACACTCTTATAACTTGATGATTAAACATCGTATATCGATCTGTTCTGCTATATGCAACTCAAATCTATGATCCTGTCGTAAAACTATTCACAAAGTTATCCACAGGAACGATCCTGCGAGAAACCTCGCAGGATCAACATCAAATTCCCTTTCAAGGTTCGACTTTACCCTCAGCTATGGCATGCTTAGGGGATGACATGCCACGAATAAAGATGAGTTATGGCCCAGATAGCTGAAAACCCCCTGATCCTGGTTGACGGATCGTCTTACCTTTACCGCGCGTACCACGCGTTTCCTCCTCTGACTAACGGAGCCGGGGAGCCAACGGGCGCAATGTACGGTGTGCTGAACATGCTGCGCAGCCTGCTGTTGCAGTATCAGCCAAGTCACGTTGCCGTGGTATTTGATGCAAAAGGAAAAACCTTCCGCGACGAACTGTTTGCCGAATACAAATCCCATCGTCCACCCATGCCTGACGATCTGCGTGCGCAAATTGAACCGCTGCACCAAATGGTCAAGTCTATGGGGCTGCCTTTGCTGGTTGTGCCAGGCGTGGAGGCTGACGACGTAATCGGTACGCTGGCTTTGGAGGCAGAAAAAGCCGGTCACGCGGTACTGATCAGTACCGGTGATAAAGACATGGCGCAGCTGGTTACGCCGGGCGTAACGCTGATTAACACCATGAATAACTCGATTCTTGGTCCTGACGAGGTCGTCACTATATATGGCGTCCCGCCTGAGCTAATTATCGATTATCTGGCTCTGATGGGCGATTCTTCGGATAACATTCCGGGGGTACCTGGCGTTGGCGAAAAGACCGCGCAGGCATTATTGCAAGGGATCGGGGGTCTGGATGCCCTTTACGCCGATATCGACAAGATTGCGACACTGAGTTTCCGTGGTGCC
>CAWUIY010000358.1:0-4625 GCA_963922555.1 uncultured Serratia sp.
GAATGGTCCAATATCATGAACGGCAGCTCAGATTTTGCTGTGGGCCAAACCGTTAGCTGTAATGGCTGGTCGGCTAAAATCTCGGCAATTCAGGTCTGTACAGATGCAGCGAGCCAACCCATCTATTTTGATATTGTCGTGGGTAACCGGTCTGGGGACTTCTCAAAAGGCACGGTTATGCCGAGCTATCTCGGCGGACTGCATGGGCATAATCTGCATACGAGTGTCTCGATCACGAACAACACCACGACGACGGTGGAAGCGCTTAACCTCAAAGGGCTGGGTATCGCCACCGACTACACCACGATGGCGCTCTATGTGAAGAACATACTGGGCTATGTGCCGTTCTGTGCTGTTAGGGCCGACGGTATTACGTGGAACCTGCCGCACAAAATGGCTGGCCAGCAGATCAACGGTTACGTCAACCAAGCAAACGCTGTCAATGGGACACCTATAGTGATTGCGGGCTTCGGTGGAGCTGCGAGCGACCTAATCCCAGATGTCTATGAAATCTTCGTAGCAGGTAGCCAGCCGGGAACAGAGGGGTGGGCAATGGTAACCGTGACGACAACAATGTGCAGGATAGCAGCGGGTAACACCGGGGCACTCGGCTTTGCGGTAGACCCCAATAACCCATTGCAGATCACGGCGGTAACGTCCGGTACAGACGCTATCCTAACGGCTCACATAACAAAGAGGTAACACATGTCTAACTATTTAGCGGGTAGCTACTCTGTGAAGGATGAGGAACCCGATGCAAATGGGATGCCAACAGCCCACATGCAGGAAGGCTGCTATGCCTATCTGACAAAAATAACTGTCGATACCAAGTATCCGATATTCTACACCATGCAATTTGACGTATTCTCTGATGCCGCCAGTCAAAATAACATCTTCAGTATCTCTGGTGTCTTGCTCCCTGTAATAGCTGATGAGACAGATAATGACCGAGAAATTCGTGCACTGGAGAGATTCCAGGGTGCTTATGCCACCCGGATGAGCATCGTCACAGAGGAACCCGTAGCAAGCTGATTAAAGGTATTTTAATTGAGAATTACAGTGGAAGGCACTTGCAGTCTCTTTATAGGTCGGAAGAGACATGTAGTTGACCCTAATGAGATAAACTTGCGTAGCAAAGTTCGTCATTAATGATGCGACGATAAGGTAATTTAGAAACCCGCTTGAGTGCGGGTTAAGTGACAATCATTAGATTTAATAAATAGGTCTTATTTTTTTCGAGCCATGAATTTTTTATTAAGCCCCAGCCAATATTCAACATCTTCTTTTTTATATTTTTTGGGGTGACTTGAAACTGGGTTCGGAAAATTATTATATTTTCTTAAACGCCAGAGTGTGGCGATACACCTTCCAATCAGTGAAGCCACTTCAAGTTCTGAGAGCAGTTCAACATAATGATATTCCAGTTTATCTTCATTGGCGCGTGTTTTAGGATTTTTATTACTTTCGGTTAGGAAGTCTTTCAAATTATCAAAAGTGTAAGTATCATGGTACGTTTCATGCTCAATATAAAACCGTTGCTGGGCATCATTGTTTGATACCGAAGGTTTGACCTCTGGAGTTACGTACTCAGAATTTACAGCGCTTAACTGGATGAATGGCTCGTACTCAGGGTCTTCAGTTGAAGCTTTTCCGGTCAGCTCATAAAGTTCATCATGTTGACTTACAATCCCTTTTTTTATTTTATGGGTCAATATCGCAAGCAATACTTTTTCTTCTTGGCCCGTAAATAAAGCCAAAGTATGAATATTGCTTGCCCCCAGAGTATCTAAAGCATCCATCACAAGTATTCTTTCTTTCATATGCTGTTAGGCTTAAATTTACTTTAATTCACGATTGACGTTAATCCACTAATGATGTGAATTATATTTGAATAAATTAGTTTAGTGCATTACAACAAATCCTAATTTTATTGCAAACCCAACCTATTGTTTGGTTGTAGCTTATGCAGGGAGCAGGTCAAAAGAGCTGGTTATTGGAAAGTAAAAAAAGCCCGCAGCGAAAGCGGGCAAAGCAACTTTAGGTTAACAATGATGAAGCGCAAATAGCGTTCAAAAAAACAATATCAAATCAGGAAATTGCAATCAATCAGTGAGATAAAGCGAAGCACTTTAGGCAAAAAAGCCGACGCAAGGCCGGCGAAATGTTTAAGAAAGTAAAGCAATTATCCAGAGTGTTTGCCACACTCAGAATAATCCTAACAAATATTTAACACATCATCCATTTGTTGTGTCTTCTTTCGCACTTATCGCAAATTTGTGTAAAAAAAAGCCCGCACTGGGAGCGGGCCAAAAAAGAAGAATCGGAGTACCTCTTACGAGTGAAAGCAACACTCTTATTGAAAGTAGCAACACATAAAATCACAGGCAAGGCGGCGGGGAAAAAAATTGATGGCTGAGCATTTTGTGCAAAAAAAAGCCCGCTCGGCAGCGGGCAAATAGGCTTCTGGTAAATTTTATGATGTGAGTTAGCACAACTCGCGGGGAATGTATCAAACCTGGATTATGACAACAATGCCAGCCTCAAGATTTAGCATTTAAGGCAAATTTTGTTCAAAAAAGAACCGCATAATAACCGTAATATTTGACAAAGGTAATCTATGGAAAACTCATTGGAAGAAGAACGAGCCGGTTTCATCGCTGGAGAGGTTGGTGGGGCTGTGGTAGAGCTCATAGTTGCTGGTGAAGTCATTAGCCGAGATTCAATTATCGACATCCTTGAAGCTAGACTAAGAGTGGTTGGCAATACAGTGCACAAGGGGATTTTGCGGGATACGATAGAGTTATTGATGAAGGGGAGATAAAAATGGAAGGGCCTAAAAAAGCCCGCTCACACCGCGGGCAGATGAAGCAAATACATCAAAAATTCGTTTTGGTAGATAATCCGAAGTCCGTTACAGACAGTGCCACTGTACAGGTTTTAATTTCATTGCATACAGTTACCCTGCAAAGAATTTTCAGTTCATTCGTTCAAGATCGATAAATCGATTATTGCAGAATTAAAGCTTGCACAATTGGTTTTATTTGGGATTATATCCTGTTGGCTTTACCTAAATCAGATGAAAGGAGAAAAAAGCCCGCGCTTACTTTTATATGAAATTTATAGTACCAGCACTTAATTTGTAATTGAAAAGTTAATTATTATAAGCCAACCAGCCAAACCTCTGTTCAGCCCTCACCCAAAGAAGAATCCACTCTCATCATCACGCACAATATCAATGGCCTCTTTAAGCGTATCCACCTGCGTCAGCATCTCCCACTGCAAGCTAGAGCGCATCCAGTAAAGACGCCAGGTGTTCTTTTTTCGAATGAAGGTGATTTTCACCATTGCAAGAACGGTTGTTTCTCCTGGTTCACCCCGCCAAACTGGGCGTACTTCCTCAATCTCAATGGACTGGCCAGAAATGCTGTAGGAGATATCAAACTCGTCTCTTATCGAAACTGGTGGTCTGACGCTCTCCACAAAAGCCCCAATCTGATTTTTAGTTCTCTGATGCTCTATATCGTTAAACGCCATCTTTACTCTCTTTGGTTCACATCCATGTGATACAGCCTCCATATCATCCCGGCACCGCTTGATGTTTTGGTTTACTTATGTTTTTGCGATTTAACAATATAGCTGCTAAAGCATTTTATAAAAATACTGTATTTATATCAGGTGGTTAATTGAGAATAGGAGAAACAATACCCTAGGAGTGGTGACGTTCGTCATTAATGATGCGATGACGGGGAAATTTGACGATTACCCTGTGATGTAGACGAAAAAAAACCTCTGCGTCAACAGAGGTTCTTTTTCTTCCAAGGATCCGCGTATCTTTTACGTATCCTTTTCTGTCTCGATAGTGTCAGTGCGCAGTCCTTACCATTCTCATAACTTACTGGTTTGTATGAGTTTGTCCGGTCACTGTCCTATCTAATTTGGTGGAGCTGGGGGGATTTGAACCCCCAGAAAGTTTAAATACGTAATATAGACTGCCATAGGCCTTATGTTGCATCTTAGTTGACTGCCTGCTTGCAAACAAATTAAGAACCTTCTAGCAGAAAACTAGATATTTCGGTACATGCATTGCTGGCTGCTAAGTGCCATAAGCGGATGTAGCTAATAACTTTCGGTGTCAATCAACGGTGGGCAGGCCATCACAATATGAGCCGCAGCTGAAAGCAAATGCTCAGTTCGTTTCAAGTAGAATCTCAGCGTAGTGCTTGTCCCTGTATGCGCGAGGTGCGATGCCATATATGCGTTTGAAGGCAGTACTGAAAGTACTCTCGGATGTGTAACCCAGGCTATAGCCTATTTCCTTAACCGCATCACGAGTAAAACGAAGCTGTTTACTTGCTATACGCATCCGCCAGTTCGTCAAATATATCAATGGTGTGATACCAGTTATTTCTTTGAATTTCTGTGAAAAGCCAGACCTGGACATCCCGCTTATATTGGCAAGTTCATTCAAGTTCCAGTTATTTTCTGGCTCCTGATGAATTGCGCTGAGCGCTTTATTAATGCGGAAATTAGAAAAAATATGCAGAGACCCTTTACCACCGTTTTGTGCTTCTACTGTTCCATTTCTCAGGACTTCAATCATTATGAGGTGCATGAGGTAGTTACAT
>CAWUIY010000359.1:0-4582 GCA_963922555.1 uncultured Serratia sp.
ATTCTGCTTTTTTTTGTCTGTTATTTACGCGCGGGTGGAACAACCGGGTCTTTGGTGCCGTTATCGGGCAGCGGGAGAAATTCAGGTTTAGCAAGTAGATCGGGTACCGGCGGCGAATCGGATTCCAGCGTTTTATCCGGTATTACAGGCTGCCTTTTCTTCAGTTCGGCTTTCTTTTCCCGAGCCAGCAGATGTTGCAGGGCGACCACCTGCTCTGGCGTAACCGCCGGATAACCCTGAGCATCTTCAGGAATATGATGCACTGCAGGAATAGGGATCAGTGGCCCAAGGAAACGCGGCTGGCGATTGAGAATATACAGATCATTCAGCGCACCCAAACGCGCAAAAATTTCGCGTACCCGCACGGTAAGAATATCTTTAGGTGAAGGCACGGCAAAGCACTGTGCCTGAATGCCCATATGCAGGGCGATAAACAGCGCACGTTCGCAGTGGAAACGCTGGGTGATGATCAAGAAGTCGTTGGTATCGAAGACTTTGCGCGTTCTCACTATCGAATCCAGCGTGCGGAATCCGGCATAGTCGAGCACGATGTCGCTGGAGGGTATTCCAGCGGCCATCAGGTCGCGGCGCATGGTCATTGGTTCGTTATAACTTTGCAGCGCGTTATCGCCGCTGAGCAGCAGATATTTCACCTTGCCGCTGTTATAGGCATTAATCGCACCCTGAATTCGGTAAAGGTAATACTGATTGATAACGCCGGTACGATAATATTTGGCGGTGCCAAGCACGACGCCAACCTGCCGATGAGGCAATGCCTGCACTTCATCGTAGATATAATCTTTGGTTTTCCAGCTAATCCAGCGATCGAGTCCAATAGCGACAATCAGCATCAGGACGATGATACTGATAAAGCCTACTATTAGCCGCTTAATCATGGTATTGCCTTCAGGTCATGGTGGGGACAGAGAAGGTTCAAGGCTACTTTACCTGCGGGGTTGAAGCAATAAGCGGAGGCTTAAACGGCAGTGCTTGCTGTCTTTTTAAGCGAAATCCGGCATCTATCATGCCGGATCCCTGATTAAGCATCCAAACCAGAAAGGTTAGAACGACGTTCGTTTATAGCTGCGGTATTGCGGAGCCCAGAAATTGTGCTCGATAGCTTTCGACAGCGCATCTTCAGTCGTAACCTGCGCCACGCCCTCAATTTGCGCCATTTTGCCTACTTCCATCGCGATGCATTTCGACACGCCCTGAATATCGTTAACGTCTGGCAGCAAGGACCCCACGCCGTCAGTAGCCAACGGTGAACATTCTGCCAGCGCGCGGCTTGCTGCCATCAACATGCCGTCGGTAACCTGTTTTGCACCGGTGGCGATCACCGCTAGGCCAATACCCGGGAAAATATACGAGTTATTGCATTGGGCAATCGGATAAACCTTGTCTTTGTAGCTGACAGGAGCAAACGGGCTGCCGGTCGCGACCAGTGCAGCACCGTCGGTCCAGCTGATAATATCGGCGGGATGCGCTTCCACACGTGAAGTCGGATTGGTCAACGGCATGACGATAGGGCGCTCACAGTGCTTGTGCATTTCACGGATAATTTCTTCGGTGAAAAGACCCGGCTGGCCTGATACACCGATTAATACCGTGGGTTTGGCGTGACGCACCACGTCGAGCAGCGAAATGTTGTCGTGATCGACATCCCAGTTTTGCAGCGTATCGGTTTTTTGCACCAACATGCTCTGGAAATCCAGCAGGTTACTGAGTCTGTCGGTCAGCAACCCGAAGCGATCAACCATAAAGATGCGAGCACGGGCTTCATCTTCACTGAGGCCTTCAGATTTCATCTGCGCCACGATCTGTTCGGCGATACCACAGCCAGCCGATCCTGCACCAAGGAAGGCCACAGTCTGGTCACGCAGACGGCTTCCCGCCGCGCGGCTGGCAGCCAGCAAGCTACCGACAGTGACTGCCGCCGTACCCTGAATATCATCGTTAAAGCAGCAAAGCTCCTCGCGATAGCGTTTAAGCAACGGCATGGCATTTTTCTGCGCAAAGTCTTCAAACTGCAATAACACGTTAGGGAAACGCACTTTTACCGCCTGAATAAACTGGTCTACAAAGTCAGAATATTCTTCGCCAGTGATGCGCGGATGACGCCAACCCATGTACAGCGGATCATTGAGCAACTGCGGATTATTGGTTCCGGCATCGAGGACCACCGGCAGCGTGTAGGCCGGGCTGATGCCGCCACAGGCGGTATAAAGCGAAAGTTTACCAATTGGAATGCCCATTCCGCCAATGCCCTGATCGCCGAGGCCTAAAATGCGTTCGCCGTCGGTCACCACGATCACTTTTACAT
Source organism: uncultured Serratia sp. (assembly GCA_963922555.1). Lineage (GTDB taxonomy): Bacteria > Pseudomonadota > Gammaproteobacteria > Enterobacterales > Enterobacteriaceae > Rouxiella. Next base: position 2,324 of record CAWUIY010000359.1, read on the forward strand.
GTTGTTTGGTGGCGTTTTGCAGCATGTCGTCGATGTGTTCGCGGTTAGGGTAGGCGATAAACAGGCCTCGGGCGCGGCGATAAATCTCGGAGAAATGCTCACAGGCTTCACCCACGGTGGGGGTGTAAATTACCGGCATCATCTCGCTCAAATGCTCATCAATCAGGCGATAAAACAGGGTTTCGTTGGTGTCCTGAATGTTACGCAGATAAATGTGCTTATCGATGTCGGTTTTGAAATCCTGAAACTGACGATAGGCGCGAGCTGCCTGCTCTTCAATAGTTTCAACGGTTTCTGGCAATAAGCCGTGCAGGTTGAAGTTGGCGCGCTCTTCCTGGCTAAAGGCGCTGCCTTTGTTTAATAAAGGAAATTCCAACAGGATCGGGCCTGCGTGCGGAATGTACAGCGGACGTTTACTTTCGTATTCAAGTTCCATTGATTTTTTACTCTTCTGGTCTCGGTAGGGGACAGGTGAAGCAAATAGTCGGACGCGAAGGTCACATTGTTTTTAATTTCTTTGTGACTGGAACTGTAGCAGAGGTGAAAGCCGCAACTCAATTTTTTAACCAGGATTGGGCACTTATGTTGATAAATCGTTAATCAATAGCAAAAATGCGGGCCGATTCAGAACGGCCCATTTTTGACGATGACTGCAACGGCTTAAATTTCGATGTGCTGCAACAGAGTGCAACCCAAAGTGGCTAACGTCGCACGGGTCGCATCCTGTTGGCTGACCAACGGATCGCGGCGCTCAACCAATACCGCGCGTTTAATCCGAGTGCAGTTTTCACCGGAAAGATTCAGCACGATAAGCGCCGCTTGCAGCGGTGGCAGGCTGGGGTTAAATGCCGCATTCTCGGCATAACGTCCGGTAAATATTTGACCTTCAAGGGTTTCAAGTGCGATGCCACTGTGCGACTGACTGTAAGGAGCATGGCTCTGGTTGCAGGCGATTAAAGCCTGTTGCGCCAGTTCACTGGTGTCGGCCAGCGAGTAACCGTGGTCAATATCATCCATTAGCAGCGTCGTGATGTCTAAATCCCGTGGTCCAAAGGAGTAAGGCAAATAGTGTCCCAGCGGCGCGACGGCGCGGTCCGGCAGATGAATCTGTAAATCCGTCCCGCTGTTTAGCTCGTTCATAAACTGGCGACAGTGGCCGCACGGCGTGTAGTTAACGGTGATTGATTCCAGGCGTTTTTCGCCGCGCATCCAGGCGTGGGTCACGGCAGATTGCTCCGCATGTACGGTTTGCTGCATCGAGGCACCACGAAACTCCATGTTGGCACCAAAATACAGGTTACCGCTAACGCCGCGCGCCACGGCACCCACGTAGAATTTTGAGATCGGCGCGACTGAACAGGCTGCGGCAAGAGGCAGTAGAGCAAAGGCCAGTGCAGCATCATCCAATCCGGTTTGCGATTTAATCAGGCTGACCTGCTCGGCCAAAAGCATCGCGGGGAAGTCGTCATGGCTGAGTATCGGCTCTAGGGCAGATTGCAATGAAGCGGGCAGACCGGCGAAAGCGTCGATGAAACGAGTGTGCATGGAGACATCCTTGGAAGTATTACGGGAAGCTATTTTACGGGGCTTTACGCTGAATTTGTGTGACGAAAATCACTTTATTTATGTAATGAATGTAATGCGCATTGGGAATGCGAGATGTCTCGCAGCAATAGCCGGGGTGTTTTGCATTAGGGGCGAAAAAATAGACAATAAAAAAGGCGACATTGCTGTCGCCTTTATCGCTGCATGATGGTTTTAATTATCAGAGTAAGAGTGATATGAATAAAATCCAATCAGCTCAGAAAATTAGTTTCGACGTTCAAATGCCAGGGCACGACGTTCAATCAGGCGCATCATCAGGGTCAGCAAACCGTTGATACACAGATATACGATGCCTGCCGCGCCGAAGACCATCACGTCATAGGTGCGACCATACATCAGCTGGCTGTGTCCCATGATATCCATCAGCGTAATGGTGTAGGCCAGTGAAGTACTTTTAAACACCAGCACCACTTCATTGGAATAGGAAGACAGTGCGCGTTTAAAAGCAAACGGTAACAAGATGCGCAGCGATGCTTTACGCGACATCCCCAATGCCTGGCAAGATTCCCATTGGCCGCCCGGAATGGCCCGAACTGCACCGGCAAACAGCTGCGTTGTATAGGCCGCGCTGTTCAACGCTAATGCCAACATGGCGCATAACCATGGCAGTGAAAGCATCTCCCACAACCACGGAATAATGCGGATTGACGGATA
>CAWUIY010000360.1:0-4556 GCA_963922555.1 uncultured Serratia sp.
GCCCCATCGGTTGACAACCAAAACCCAGATGGACCATAAAAATATTACGCAGGAGGCAATCATGATCGACCTTTATTATGCACCAACACCAAATGGACACAAAATCACCCTCTTCCTGGAAGAGACAGGCCTGCCCTATCGACTGCATCGCATCGATACCAAAGCAGGTGACCAATTCCAACCCGCCTTTCTCGCCATCTCCCCCAACAATAAAATCCCCGCCATTGTCGACAGCCAGCCGGTTGACGGCGGAGCGCCGCTTAGTCTGTTCGAGTCTGGCGCTATCTTGCAGTATCTGGCGGAAAAAAGCGGAAAATTATTGAGTAAAGAGCTGCGTGAACGTTCGAGCACGCTGCAATGGTTATTCTGGCAAATGGCTGGATTCGGCCCGATGCTGGGTCAAAACCACCATTTTACTCACTTTGCACCGCAACCCGTCCCTTATGCCATTGAGCGTTTTCAGCAAGAGACTAAACGCCTGTATGGCGTGCTGAATACGCAATTAGAAAAGAATGTTTATATCTCCGGCGAACATTACAGTATCGCCGATATTGCGACCTATCCTTGGGTCGTTGCCCATGAACGCCAGCGTATCGATTTAGCTGATTATCCTGCCGTACGAAACTGGTTCGAAAGAATTAAGAATCGCCCGGCAACTGCCAAGGCTTACGCACTAGCCGAAGCAAAATAATCTGCCTCGCCCCCTGCAACAGGGGGCGTAAATCAGCTCTTCTTTACCACTTCTGCTGCATCATCTCATTCCGCTTAACAATAAAATAACTTCAGGATGTGCTCTGCATCGCGGGTAATGACTGCGACATAAACTATGCTGAGCTCAGGGTATAGATAAGTATCAACACGTTATTCGGAGGCAGACCATGAAGATTTTAATTACCGGTGCCAGCGGACTGATTGGACGTCATCTCACTGAAACGCTTCTGAGTCAGTCTCATGACATTACGGTGTTAACGCGTGCGCCAGAACGAGCAACAAAAATCCTTGGCCCCAAGGTTCAGCTGTGGTCGTCATTGAAAGACAAGACTTCTTTAGACGGCTTTGACGCAGTGATTAACCTCGCCGGTGAGCCGATTGCCGACAAGCGCTGGACCAGGGATCAGAAACAAAAGCTTTGCGACAGCCGCTGGCAACTGACAGAAAAGCTGGCCCAGCTGATTAATGCCAGCCAACAGCCGCCATCGGTGTTTATTTCCGGCTCGGCCGTAGGCTATTACGGCGATCAGGGGCAGGCCGTCGTGGCCGAGGATGAGCCACCGAACAAGCAGTTCACGTGGCAACTTTGCGCGCGCTGGGAGGCACTGGCGCTGGCGGCAGAAAGCGACAAAACCCGCGTTTGTCTGCTGCGTACGGGCGTCGTGCTGGCGAAAAAAGGCGGCGCACTGGCAAAAATGGCGCTGCCATTCAGAGCCGGACTGGGTGGCCCTTTGGGCGAAGGCCAGCAATATATGCCTTGGATCCATATCGATGACATGGTTAACGGCATCCTCTTCCTGCTTAACCATGAAACGCTTAACGGCCCGTTCAACATGGTTGCACCCTACCCTGTGCGCAACGATCAGTTCAGTGCGCTACTTGGCGACTTGCTGCATCGTCCTTCATTTATGCGCGTTCCGGCGGGGGTGGTGAGACTATTGATGGGTGAATCGGCGGTGCTGGTGCTGGGAGGTCAGCGCGCGATCCCACAGCGGCTGGAGGATGCCGGCTTCGAATTCAAATACAGTGAACTGAAACCGGCACTTGAGGATGTACTGGAGAAGTAATCAGAACGTGACTTTCAAGTTTGCAACCCCCTCATTCACAAGCCTCCGCTAATGCTCAACGGGGCTTAGCGCCTTACCCCGTTCCTTTCAGCGGGGTAAGGTTGGATGGAACAGGGAGTAAACGGCGCGCCTATTTCACCGACGTCTGATAGAAAATATGTTTACCGAACGGATCGATCTCATAGCCTGTGACTTCCTTGCGCACCGGTTCGAAGATCGTTGAATGGGCGATCATGATAGCCGGTGCCTGATCGTGCATGATCTGCTGCGCCTGCTGGTACAACGCCACGCGTTTATCGTGATCGGTCGTCATGCGCGCTTCATTGATGATCTTGTCAAACTGCGGATCGCACCATTTTGCCGAGTTAGACCCGCCCTGCGCCGCTTTACAGGTGAACAGCGGGCCGAAGAAGTTATCCGGGTCTCCGTTTGCCGTCGTCCAGCCCATCAATGCCGCCTGATGTTCGCCGTTGCGAATGCGCGTCTGATATTCCGCCCACTCATAGCTGACGATGTGCGCCCTGACGCCAATCTTCGCCCAGTCTGACTGGATCATCTCGGCCATGCGGCGGGCATTCGGGTTGTAAGGTCGCTGCACCGGCATCGCCCACAAATCGATATCAAAACCCTTTGGATATCCCGCCTCGGCCAGCAGCGCCTTGGCTTTTTCAGGCGAGTAATCGTAATCCTTCATGGTCTTGTCTTCGCTGCTCCACACCGCCGGTGGCAGCAGACTACGCGCTACGGTACCCGTTCCCTGAAACACCGCTTCGATAATCGAGGCCTTATTAACGGCCATGGTCAGAGCCTGACGTACTTTGACGTTATCAAGCGGCTTTTTCTGCGTATTAAACGCCAGGAATCCGGTATTCAGGCCAGACTTGCTCAGCAGCGTGATATCTTTGTTATCGCTCAGGCGCTTAAGGTCAGCCGGGTTAGGAAACGGCATCACCTGACACTCGTTTTTCTCAAGCTTGGCCATCCTGATTGAGGCATCAGGCGTAATGCTGAAGATTAGACGGTCAATTTTCGACTTGCCTTGCCAGTACTGCGGGAAAGCCTTGTAGAGAATGCGCGTATCTTTCTGGTACTGCACCAGCTCAAAAGGCCCGGTGCCAATCGGATCGGTATCCACTTTTTCCGGCGTACCGGCCTTCAGCATCTTATCGGCATATTCAGAGGAAAGAATTGAGGCGAAATACCAACCAAGATCGGCCAGGAAAGGCGCTTCAGGCCGCGAAAGGTTGAATCTCACCGTATAATCATCTACCCGATCGATACTCGAGATCAGGTTGCTCATATCCAGGCTATCGAAGTTCAGATAGGTGCCATTCGAGACTTTATGATACGGGTTGTTGGGGTCTTTCTGGCGCATGAAAGAAAAAATCACGTCGTCAGCGTTGAAATCTCGCGTCGGGGTAAACAGCTTATTGCTCTGGAACTTCACCCCTTTGCGCAGGTGGAAGGTATAGGTCTTGCCATCTGGACTGATATCCCAGCTTTCGGCCAGGCTCGGGATTAATTCGGTAGTGCCGGTTTTAAAATCCACCAGCCGGTTGTAGATAGGCACCGCGCTGGCATCGACGTTGGTGCCGGACGTGTAAAGCTGAGGATTAAAGATATCCGGCGACCCTTCAGAGCAATAAACCAAGGTCTGCGCCGACGCGCCCGCCACCATGGCCATCGCTAATAACCCGGTCGTTAATTTTGCTATTTTTCTTTTCATGCGTTTCCCTGTCATTGTGCTGGAAGACTAATAATTTCTTTAGTAAGCAATTCAAAAACAGACTACCATTCAGGACAAACTTAGTAATACTCTGTTATATATGAAAATCTTATAGATAAACAACTCAGAGGTTAGGATGTCGACTCAAATTGCCAAGCAGCTCACTGAACGTTTCTTCCGTTACCTGTCTGTCACCAGCCAAAGCGATCCCAAAGCCACCACGCTACCAAGTACGCCGGGGCAACAAGAGCTAGCCAATCAGCTCGCCGTTGAGTTGAAAAATCTGGGGCTGGAAAATATCGAGATTGACCAGCACGCCACGGTAACTGCTGTGAAACCGGGTACTAAAAAAGGCGGCCCGCGCATTGGTTTTATCACTCACATCGACACCGTCGACGTCGGCCTCAGCCCTCACATCCATCCGCAAACGCTGATATTTGACGGCGGCGACGTTTGCCTGAATAAAGAAAAAGATATCTGGCTGCGCACTGCAGAGCATCCTGAAATCCTGCCTTACAAAGGCGAAGAGATTATTTTCAGCGACGGCACTAGCGTGTTGGGTGCGGACAACAAGTCTGCAGTCACCGTCGTCATGACACTGCTGGAAAACCTGACCGCGCAGGATCAGTACGGCGATATCGTCGTGGCGTTTGTGCCAGATGAAGAGATTGGGTTGCGCGGAGCCAAAGCGTTGGATCTCAAGCGGTTTGACGTCGATTTCGCCTACACTATCGACTGCTGCGAGTTGGGCGAAGTGGTGTATGAAAACTTTAATGCCGCCGCGGCGGAAATCACTTTTACCGGCGTGACCGCGCATCCAATGTCGGCCATCGGCGTCCTGGTAAATCCAATCCTGATGGCCCATGACTTCATCAGCCATTTTGATCGTCAGGAAACCCCTGAAAAGACTCAGGATCGTGAAGGGTATATCTGGTTTAACGATATCAGCGCCAGCCAACAGTCCGCGACGCTGAAAGCCTCAATTCGCGACTTTGACAGCGACAGCTTTGCCGCACGCAAGGTTAAAATTGAGCAGGTGGCGCAGATCATTG
>CAWUIY010000361.1:0-4535 GCA_963922555.1 uncultured Serratia sp.
CATTTTTTTAGCTGTGGCCTGCAAGTCGCGGCGTGTTAAATCCACCCCTACGGTATAACCCCAGACGTGATCCAGAGCTTGAGATGCAGGAATGTTTTTACCGCCCTTGCCGATCGCGACCACTAATTCGACTTCATGATGCAGGTCAGAGGTCAGCGGTGGGTAAGGAATTTCGCCAGTGGCTGGCACCACGGCTTCGGCCGGTTTGCCAAAGAAGAACGGCGGTTCGCGGTCGGGATCGTGGCCCATTTCGCGGGCATGTTCCGAGTAGTTACGGCCAACGCAATAAACGCGGCGCAGCGGGAATCGCGCCTGTTGTCCATTGATAGCCAGCGAAGCGGCTTCCGGTGCAGGGATAACGAATTCAGTCATTTTTCATTCTGCCATGGGTTAGGGTCAAAACGGATGTTAAAAAACTGTATTTATAAGTTTATCCAATGTAACCAGTGTCGTGATTACTTGCAACGCGGTAGCCGCATTCGTCATACAATCAGTCTATTACTTATAGCGAGGTGCTGCTTGGCTCTGCAAGAATTCCATTCTCAGTGCCTGGCGAGCATTATCGAGTGCAAACCATTTGTTTTCATCCTGCAACGGAGGAATAGTGACAGGTTCTCTTTTATCGAAGCCGACCAATGCCGCATCTACCAGTTCATCCACCTCCATCACTCCCGGTACCTCTTCAATATTTTTGCCACCTTTAGCCCAAATATCGGTTCGCGTGGCTGCCGGTAAAACTACCTGGAAATATAGGCCGCTGTTGGCAAGTTCAACCTGCAAGGACTGAGTAAAGGTCAACACAAAAGCCTTGCTGGCAGTGTAAACCGGATCGCTTATTTCTGCGGCCAGCGCTAATACCGAGGCGATATTGATGATCGCACCGTCTTTATGGGTTTTAAGCCCATCCAGCGCCACGCGGGAAAGGCGGGCCAGCGATGTCACGTTCAGGCGGATCAAGTTATCAATATCCTCGACGTCGGAATCCTTAAAACCGCCGGGCAAGATAGAACCGGCATTGTTAACCAGTAATGAAATTTGAGGCGTGTCGCGGATAAGCGTTTCGAGGCTTTTCAGGCTGGCGGCATCGGTCAGATCGGCACGAAACGCGCGAACGCTTACGCCGTTTTCATTGCTAAGTTTTGCCGCTAACTGATCCAACTTAGCGCCGTCGCGGGCGACCAAAATTAGATCATAGCCGCGCTTTGCCAATCGATCGGCATAGGTCGCGCCAATGCCGGTAGAGGCGCCAGTGATCAAGGCTAAAGGGTTGGATGATGTTGATTGGCTCATAGGGTAATCCTCATTTTCGGTTGCGATACATTTTTAAAACTAAGTGGTTTCATTATTAAACTGGATGATTTTTATCATTAGCGGTTTTATAATGCAACCAGATTAATCGGCACCGCACGGAGTGATAAATGAAACGTACCAGCATGAACGACAGTATTTGCCCGATAGCCCGTACTCTTGATTTGATTGGAGACTGGTGGACGCTGCTGATCGTGCGCGATGCCTTGGGTGGCATTAAACGTTTTAGTGAGTTTCAACGTCACCTTGGCGCGGCGAAAAATATTCTTAGTTCGCGGCTGAAAACGCTGGTTGCCGAAGGCATTCTGGAAATCGCGCCCGCGTCAGACGGCTCGGCGTATCAGGAGTATTTGTTGACGCAAAAGGGCAAGGATCTGTACCCGATTCTTATCGCGCTCGGGCAGTGGGGTCATGAGTATATGTTTGATGAAAACGAAGCTTGCAGCTATTCGGTGGATCGCCAGACCAGAAAACCGCTGGCCCAGATGAGAGTGCGGGCGCAGGATGGCAGGGAATTAGCCGCCGAAGATATCGAAATAATCCCTGGCGGCTAACATTAGCTGCTTTTCATCATCTCGTGCACCGTCTCACCGACACGTTTGATTGCCGCTTCGTGGCGGTTTTCATCGAGATTCGCGAAATTAAGCCGCAGGCAGTTGCGATATTTCCCCGCAGCGGAAAATATCGAACCCACCGAAATCTGAATTTTTTCTGGTTCCAGCAGGCGATTTAAACGCAGGGTATCAATCTTCTCATCCAGCTCTATCCACAGCAGAAAACCGCCTTGCGGACGGCTGACACCCACGCCTTGTGGAAAATACTTCACTACCCAGTCATTGATCAGGCAAAGTTTTTGTTGATATTGCTGGCGCACGCGGCGCAAATGCGTCTGATAATGACCTTGCTGAATAAAGTCGGCTATCGCCAGCTGAGGCTGAGTCGCCGTCGCACCGGTGCCGATATATTTCATATGAATCGCAATATCGCGATAGCGGCCGGGGGCAATCCAACCCACTCGTAATCCTGGCGCTAACGTTTTCGAAAACGAACTGCACAACAGTACGCGCCCATCATCGTCGAAAGAATAAATCGTCGCCGGGCGTGGATACTGGAACGCCAGATCGCCGTAAACATCGTCTTCGATAATTGCGATGTCATAGCACTGTGCCAGCCGCAGTAAGGCTTTTTTACGCTCGTCAGGCATGTTATAGCCCAGCGGATTATTGCAGGTTGGGGTCAGCTGAATCGCCTTGATTGGCCACTGTTCAAGCGCCATTTCCAGCGCTTCGATGCTGATCCCGGTTACGGGATCGGTAGGGATTTCCAGCGCTTTCATACCGAAGCCTTTTAGCGTCTGCATTGCGCCATGAAAGCTCGGCGAATCTACCGCCACGATATCACCCACTTCACACACCGAACGAATGGCAATCGAAAGCGCCTCATGACAACCGGTGGTAATGACTAAATTTTGCGCGTCGATGTGACTGCCGCTATCGATCATCAGGCGAGCAATCTGATCGCGTAGCGCTTTCGAACCTTCAATAGTGTCATAGAACAGGGCGCTGCTATCAGTGCGTTGCGCGACTTTGGCGAGCGCACGACTCAGGGGTTTAAGGCTGGGCAACGAGACATCGGGCGTGCCGCCGCCAAGCGAGATCATTCCCGGCACGGTACGGCTGGTAATCTGCGCCAGTACCTGGTCCCACTGCGAAATGTCTACCGGTCGCTGCGGCGTTCGACAGGTAGCGGGTAAACCGGCTTGCCGCTTGAGCATTGATACGAAATAGCCAGACTTTGGACGCGCTTCTACCAGCAGAAGATCTTCAAGCATGCGATAGGCCTGTTGCACTGTGCTAACACTGACTCCGTGCTCGTCGCTCAGGACCCTTACCGACGGCAGGCGATGGCCCGCAGGATAAAGGCCCTGTTCGATACGCTCTCCCAAAATATGGGCTAAATTTTCATAGCGATTCATATTGCTCACCCATTTACAGTACAGATGTGAGTAATCTACACCCAAATCTGTGCTATTGGCGATATCTGTATGGTGAAAATAGTTAATTATTGAATCTGTATTGAAATTGGCGTTTGCGAGATCCTGTGTTCGGGGTAAACAGGAGACGTAGCCATGAAAAGAATCTGTGAAAGTGATCAATTTATTACTCGCGTTACGGGTGCCATCAACGCGCAAGATGCAGAAAAGACAGTCGCTTCAGCTGAAAAATTCACTGACAAGTACATCGATAACAGCGCATTAAAACTCGGCTGGTGGGACCGTTTTGTTATAGCTTTTGTTGGGTGGCGGGAACAGCGGCAAACGGCCAGGATCCTCAAGGGGCTGAGTGCTTCACAGCTCAAGGATATTGGCCTGACGTGTCGCGATATTGACAAAGTGTATGGTCACCGTGACGCGAGCCGCAAGGTTTGGCCCCATTGGCCTAAATAATAAACTTTGGCTCGCAACGGCAGGTTGCCCCTTCTTATTGATGAATTTCAGCGATGTAGTTCATGAATGCGGGAGGGGCAATATTGTCGTAAATATTGTCACGGAGACTGCAAAGGAAATTTCGCATTCTTAAAGTTAAATATCATGCCATTTGCTAAATTTGTGCACCCTGACTAGCCTTAATTTGTGTTAAGTAAAATTTAACTAGCTAAGGAGTTTTCAATGGAAATTACTGCACAGGCTTTGGCATTTGAAATTTATAAACAGAGATTCAGCTTATATTCCAGGCCTCGTAACCAGAGGTTCGACGGTGGATTTGATGACGAATATGATAATTATCAAGGCAATATTTCATATTTGAGAACCTGGCAACAGATCAGAGATGAACTACCGTCTTACCAAAGAGACTATGACTCTTTTTTTTCGAGTGAAATGGGAGCAGTCGCGCTTGGGGAACTTGCCGGTGATGCGCAGATAGAGCCAGAAACGCTTGTCGATGCCCTGGAATTTGCCAACCATATTATTGAATCAGCTGTATTTAAGGGGAGTTTTTATGGCAGGTTACCTGAAAATTGGTCAGAGCAACTTTTCAGTAAAGTGAGTGAGGTTTACGGTGGTAATATAATCGGATCTGGCTCGTCGGAAGCGATCATTTCGCTTGCAGTTACATTAAACCAAAAGGCCGATGACTATGTTAAAGCGCTTAATGAAATTAAGGCTGAGTACCAAAGTTTAAGGGGGAACTTTCGAAATTCGGGCAGCAGTACTTACTCTTATGACA
>CAWUIY010000362.1:0-4521 GCA_963922555.1 uncultured Serratia sp.
CTGCTCAATGATTCAATTCTAGGGCAGGTGAATACGTCCTGCAGTTTTTCGATCGGGTGGCGTTCCAGCAGTGCCGGTGAGGCCATCAGGCAGTGTGTATCCTGCAAGAAGGGGATCGCCGAATACTCCGTCGTACTGGTTTCTCGCCGAATCAACAGATCATAGTGGCCAATAATGTGCAGTTGTTCAGTATTGGCTGTAGAGATTTGCAGGTTGGCGTGCGGAAAACGGGCATAAAAATCATCCAGCCGTGGCAGCAACCATTTGAGACTCAGGGTCGTTGGTACGCTGACGTTGAACACATTGTTACGCCCGCCGTTGCCATAGCGTAACGCAATATCTGACAAGGTGTCGAAAGCGCCGCCCAGCTCACGGGCCAGCGTCAGGGCGTAGGCTGTAGGTACTCGCCGCTGCCCCTCTTTGATAAACAGGTTGACGCCGAACCATTTCTCAACCACCTGAATATGCCTGCTGACAGCACCGTGAGTGATATAAAGCTCTTTCGCTGCGGCGCTGTAACTTCCTGCATGACAGGCAACAAAGAAAGCTTTTAACGCGGCTAACGGGGGAAGTGAATGCACCATTTGTCCTTTTTAGTCACAGTCTTGTGATGTTTTAGCACGGGTTAACTGTTTTTCTAACCGTTATTATTACTGTTAGTTCAGTAAAATAAGGCGAAAAACATGATGTATTTGCTGATTGCGATGATTGGAGTGATAGCCGGATTGATTAGCGGCGTAGTCGGTACTGGCGCTTCGATAATGCTATTACCCGCGCTGACTTATCATTTTGGCCCCAAAATGGCCATTCCGATCATGGCGATTGCCGCAATTATGGGCAACATTTCACGGGCTATTCTGTGGCGTAAAGAGATTAATTTTAACGCCTTCGCTCTCTACGCTGTGCCTGGTATTCCGGCAGCGGTATTAGGGGCCAACACGCTATGGGTCATGCCGGTAGCGCTTTCTAATTTATGCATCGGCTTATTCTTTTTGTTGCTGATCTCGTTAAGACACTGGGCAAAGTCTCGCCGTTGGACGTTAAACAGCTGGCAACTGGCACTAACGGGGGCTATCGTCGGGTATCTCACCGGCGTGGTGTTCTCAACCGGCCCGCTAACCATCCCTATTTTTGCAGGTTATGGACTGGCGAAAGGGGCGCTTTTATCGACCGAAGCCGCCGCCTCATTGGTTATTTATCTGGCCAAGGCCACTACGTTTGAAACCCTTGGCGCGATGCCTTTGCCAGTATTAATCAGCGGAGTTTTAGTCGGCAGCACATTGATTGCCGGCATGATAATAGGCAAAAAATTCGTTATAACAATGTCTGAGAAAACCTTTAACCGTTTAATTGACGCGATGCTGCTGCTGGCCGGAGTTTCACTGCTATTCGATCTGTTAAGTGCCTAGCAAAGCATCGATTTCTGCCTTGCACTTAAACAGTTCGGCAATCAGTTTTTCTGAATCTTCCTCATAGCGCAGAGCGGGCACCGCCAGCGAAATAGAGTAGAAATCGTTAAGGCCACTTTTGAAACATACGCCAATTCCGCATACGCCACGGGCGTGTTCTTCGTTGTCCAGCGCATAACCTTTCTGCCGGGCAATCGCAATATCTTCCAGCAGGGCAGCGCTGGAGGTCAGACTCTGCAGGGTTTTAGCCTCAAGTTTCATGGCGGCGGCCTGCAACAGCTGTTCATCGGGCAGTTGAGCCAGAATCGCTTTACCCAAGGCGGTGCAATGCAGGGGGAACGCCGTACCAATGGCCGAAACGACGCGTAATTCCTGGTCTGAGGCGTACTGATCGACTGAAATTGCGTGTTGATTGCGATAAACGCTGACATCGACCGTTTCACGGGTGCGTCTGCCCAAAGCCTCCACGGCAGGCCGGGCGATGGTCACGAAATCGGTGTGCGCTGCGGCGGCCATGCGTGCCAAAGCCGGGCCTAGTTTGATGCCATCATGAGCGTTTTGTACCAATTGCTGGGCCTCAAGCGCCGCGACCAGCCGATGCACCGTGGTTCTCGGCAGATCCGTTTCGCGGGCCAACTGTGCCAGCGTCATACCAACCCGCGCTTTCTCCAGCGCCCGCAACACTTCAGCCGCGCGAGCGATGACCTGTTTGCCATTTTTATCCAAATCTTCAGACATTCCATTATCCCGCTTCTGTATTGATGGAGGTTGACATTAGCATAAATCGAGCTTAAAAGGGTGACCGTATATCGGATGATAATTCCGTATATCGGTCACTTTAATTTGGGGTCTTTGAGCCGGGGGGCTTATGAACAGTTTATCGAAAGCGGGGGCGCTGACGCTTCTTGCTGTAGCGTGCCTCACCATCATGGTGGGCTGCGTGATCGTACCCGGCCTGCCATCAATTGCACGGCATCTGGGCGTGGCCAATGCTTCTGGCTGGTTGGTCACTCTGCCTTCTCTGGGGGTCGTGATTTTTGGACCTGCCGCCGGAAAGCTTACTGAAAAAATAGGGCTATACCGTTCACTTTGTGTCGGTCTGTTTTTCTATGGTTTGCTGGGTACGAGCGGGGCTTTTATGCAGGGACACTGGATGGTTTTTGCCAATAGGTTACTGCTGGGAGCGGCAACTGCGGTGGTGATGTCTACCGGTACCGGATTGATTTCTGCGTTTTATCAGGGCGAGAATCGGATGCGGATGATTGCTCGTCAGGGCATGTCAATTGAGATTGGTGGCGTTATCTTCCTGTTTATTGGCGGTTTATTGGCGACTATGGGTTGGCGCTGGCCGTTTTGTCTGTACCTTTTCGCCTGGGTTATGCTGGCGATGGTGTTGGCTTTTGTTCCCGGTAAGGAAGTCGATACTATTGCATCTCACACTGAGCATTCTGCAACACAGTCTGCGGGCAAAGCCGTAAAACTCACCTTTTTTGCTGCGCTGTTTTCGATGATTGTTTTCTTTACCGTGATCATTAATTTGCCGCTGCATTTCCATTCTTTAGGCTTTTCAGAAGCGCAAACCGGCTATTTTCTCTCATTTGTTTCACTTATTGCGGTCACTGCGGCCTGGTTAATGCCTGGATTAGTCACCCGTCTTTCTGAATTTGGCACCCTGACGCTGGCGTTCGCTTTTTATCTGCTGGCACATCTGTTATTTGCCTTCGCACCGTCGATGCCGCTGTTTGTATTGGGCGCAGTGGCGCTAGGTTGCGGCTTTGGGTTTTCAATTCCTCTGGTTAATCACCTCATTGTCGATTTATCCCCGCAGGCGCAGCGCACAACAAACCTTGCTCGTCTGTCGATGGCTATTTTTCTCGGACAATTTCTTTCAGCTTTTATGGCTTATCTCTCCCACAGTACAGAAACTATCTTTCTATTAGCCGCAATGATTGATCTGGTGGTGTTGGTGATTCTCAGCGCAGGGCGTCGGCATGTTCGCGAGTAAGGTCGTTGTTTTCGCGAACAAAATCAATAAACGCCCTAAGCGGCGTCGGAATAAGTCGCCGGTCGGGATAATAAAGATATGGCCCGGAAAACGACTGCCACCAGGGAGTTAAAATTGGCTCCAGGTCGCCGTTTTCCAGCGACGGCCGCAGCCATTCCTCGAACAGTTGGATCACGCCACCGTCAGCAATCGCGGTGGCGACAGCGAGATCCACAGCAGCGCCTATACTCACAACCAGAGGCCCGCTTGGCTGGATACGAACCACCTCACCGTTGTGCTCAAACTCCCATTCCGGGATCACGCCGCTGGCAAAGCGGCCGCGAATACAGCGGTGCTGCAACAGTTCACTGGGATGTTGGGGACGTCCGTGGGCGTCGAGATAGGCGGGGGAAGCGGCCAGGGCAAAACGCTGCTTGCGTGCGCCAATCGGCATAGCGATCACGTCCTGCTCGAGGCATTCGTCATAGCGGATCCCCGCGTCGCAGCCTTCGCGAAAGACGTCCTGTACATTGCTCTCGGCAACGATTTCAAGCTGGATATCGGGATAACGTTTGAGAAATGCCGGAACGATAGCCGGCAACACCAGCCGCGCGGCGCTGACCGGAACATTGAGGCGCAGAGTGCCGGAGGGCGTATCGCGATAGCGGTTTACCACATCCAGTGCGGCATCGACCTCAGTCATGGCGGGCATTAATCGTTCCATTAATGCCCGCCCGACCTCGGTCAGTACCACCGTGCGCGTGGTACGATTAAACAATCGCACACCGAGCTGTTGTTCGGCGCGGCGCACGGCATCGCTCAGGCGAGAAGGGTTGCTGCCGGTGATGCGCGCCGCCTCGCGAAAACCTCCCGCTTTTGCAACCGCAACCACGGCGTGCAGAAGGGCTATATCCAGCGCCATTGTCCGTTATCCCGTACAGTTTGTCGTCATTTCCCCAGATAGTTGCACAGTCACGATGGTTATACAATCAATGCGTCAATCATCCAGGAGGTGTCACATGTCCCTATCGACTCAAAGCTATCGCCTTGGCGATCGTTCAGTTCCACGAATTGGTTTTGGCGCTATGCAACTGGCAGGTCCGGGCGTTTTTGGTCCCCCAGCGGACG
>CAWUIY010000363.1:0-4510 GCA_963922555.1 uncultured Serratia sp.
TGCCGGCTTCAAAATTCACCCTCACGCTGGATGGCGGCGCTTACCAGCTCTACTGTCCAGGTGCGACCAAAGAAATGGTTGCCTTTACCGTGACCGGAAAGAGTGCAGCACAACCCACCGGCAACACCGGTACTCTGCTTGCCGACGGCACCAAAGGTTATGCCACCTACGTTAACGGCGTAGTTGATGCCATGGTTGTAGCCGTTGGCCGCCTGAAAGACGACATTGATGCGGGCGATCTGGTTAAAGCCAAGCAAGACTATCCGAAAGCACGTCCTTTCTATGAGCGTATCGAGTCCGACGTAAGCGGCTTCGTTCTGCCTGGCTTCAAGGCCACCGACAACGCCGGTAACCTCGATTATCTGATCGACATGCGCGCTTCTAACCTTGATCCTAAAGTCGGCTGGCACGGCTTCCACGCCATCGAACGCGACCTGTTCCAGAATGGCAAGATCACCCCTGAGACCAAAAAGCTCGCCGCAGAACTGCAACAGAATGTCGCTCAACTCGACAAACTGGCTAAGCAGCTGACCTACAAACCAGAAGACTTGGCTAACGGTGCAGCAGATTTGCTGGAAGAAGTTCAAGGCACCAAAATTAGCGGTGAAGAAGAAGCTTACAGCCATATCGATCTGGTAGACTTCGCGGGCAACGTTGAAGGTGCGCAGCAGTCCTTTGCTTACCTGAAGCCGGGTCTTGAAAAAATTGACCCCGATTTGACCAAACGTGTATCTGACCAGTTCGATGCCGTTAACAAGCTGCTGGATACCTATCGTGAACCGAAGAATCCAGGCGGTTTCAAATATTACACAGCTGAAATTAAGGCCGCAGACGGTGCCAAGCTGAGCCGCAGCGTGCAGGCTCTGCAAGAGCCTCTGTCCAAGATTGCTGAAAAAGTGGCCACCAGCGGAGGTGCCTGATTAATGAAAGGTAATAAAAATCCGGCCAGGGAGGCCGGAGTATTTTCACGTCGAAATTTATTGAAAGGGGCGATGGCCAGTGCGTTGGCGATGCCAATGGTCGGTGCAGCCCATACTAAAGAAGTCGCGAACCATGACCCGGACGATATGGTCGATTTGTCCAAAGATCATGCTTTTTACGGCAATGGTCCGCAGGCCGGTATCGCAACACCGCCCCAGCGCTACATCATGTTTATGACTTTTGATCTGACCACCAGCAATCCACGCGATCTCCAGGTATTGCTCGCACGCTGGTCATCTGCCATTGCGCAATTGATGAAAGGCGAAACTATCGGTCAGGTGGAGCCGGTCCGTGACAGCGGCGTAGGTATGGATACCGGCGAAGCTATGGATTTAGGCCCTGCCTCACTGACCGTAACCGTCGGCCTTGGTCCTCGCGTGTTCGGCGACACTTTTGGTTTGGCAAAATTCAAACCGGCGCTGATGCGTGAGCTTGTAGAGCTGCCAAGCGATAACCTGCAAGCCAACCTGTCTGGCGGCGATCTCTCATTACAGGCCTGTGCTGACGATCCGCAGGTGGCTTATCACGCGATTCGCAATCTGGCACGTATCGCCAAATCCACTGGCGCAGCCGAAACACGTTGGTCAGTGCTGGGCTTTGGTCGTGCCTCGGCAGGTAAAGGGCAAACCACCCCGCGCAACCTGTTTGGTTTTAAAGACGGCACGCGCAACCTGACGGAAAAAGCAGATTTCGACAAGTTTGTCTGGATTAAAGACGGCGGCCCGGCGTGGCAGCAGCAAGGCAGCTATCAGGTGGTGCGCAAAATCGAAATGCGCATGGAAAATTGGGATACAGACCGGGTCAGTGACCAAAATAACGTTTTTGGCCGCCACAAGGTCTCAGGCGCACCGCTGAGTGGGAGCAAAGAGTTCGATACTCCAGATTTTACCAAAAAGGACGAATCCGGAAATCTGGTGATTCCAGCAACCGCGCACATCAGCCTGGCTTCGCACGAGAACAATAAAGGCATACGTATTCTCAGACGCTCATATAACTACACCGACGGGCTGAGTAACCTTGGCATGTTGAGTGCAGGATTGTTGTTCATAAGCTATCAGAAAGACCCCGCGCATTTTGAAACCATTCAAACGCAACTGGGTGCGTCTGACGCATTGAACGAATATATCTCACACATCGGCTCAGGAATATTCTTCATCCCCCCTGCCCCGCAGGAAGGCTCCTATATCGGCGCTCAGATGTTCGAATCCTGATAGATTTTGCCCGCTATACTCCTCGGCCCGCCTCAACGACTGAAACGGGTCGAGGAGAAATCATCAAAAAACGCGCTAATTTTCCCGTCATCTCGTTGTTCTGATATAGTATTTTAGTCAGCCACCAGACCCGTGATGAACATGAATATACGCCAGCAAAACATCCTCGAAATCGTCAATCAGCGCAAAAGTGTCAGCGTCAGTGAACTGTCACAACTCTCGGGCGTTTCGGAAGTCACGGTGCGGCAAGATTTGAATGCACTTGAAAGCCAAAACTATCTGAAAAGGATCCACGGTTCGGCTATTTCAATTGAAAGCGATAATCTGGATCTGCGCCTGCAAACCAATTTTCTAACCAAGAAGCGTATTGCTGATTTTGCCAGCTCACTGGTTAAAGAAGGCGAGTCCGTTTTTATCGAAGGAGGAAGTACTAATGCTCTTCTGGCACGCAGCCTGGCGGAAAGACCCAACATTACCATTATTACGGTCAGCCACTACATCGCCAACCTGCTAAAAGAAACCGAATGTGATGTGATCATCATCGGCGGATTGTACCAAAAAAGCAGTCAATCGGTTGTCGGCCCCATCACCCGCAGCGGCATTCAGCAGGTTCATTTCAGCAAGGCGTTTATCGGCATTGACGGGTTTCATGATAGTACCGGCTTCACCAGCCGTGACATGATGCGCTGTGACGTGGTAAATGCAGTGTTAGCCAAAGATGTTGAAACTATCGTACTGTCCGACTCCTCCAAGTTTGGCTCAATTCAGCCTTATCCGCTGTCTACAGAGCATCAGGTAAGCAGGGTCATCACTGACGCCGACTTACCCGATACTTATCGGAAGAAATTAGCCGCCAAGGCCATTGCTTTCAATCTGGTAAGCTAATCCACTTACGAATGAAAGCCAAGTGGCGCTTTTACTCTTCGCCTAGCGCCAGACCTTTTTTGCCGTAGGTGTTTAGGTCCTGATACTTGAAGCGGTTTTGCCATTCGGCCTCATAATCCTCTTTCGGAAAATCTGCCGGTGAACCGCCGCGAGCAAAGGCATCGGCGACCTTTTTTGCATAGCTCAGGTTCTTGTCACATAGCGGTGCCGCAGGAATATACATTACATTTCCCCAGCCCTGCTGGTCTTCGACCGGAGCCACGGAATGAATGACGTCACAGTGCCACCATACCGAATCTCCCGCCTCAAGCGCCGGAATACTGCTTAGCGCCTGCATCAGTAAGGGATGCCATTTTTCAGAAATCGGCAAGACTTTGCCCGGTGCCACGCCACAAAGTTCATCCTCTGGCACATCTTTCAGCAACGGACGTAACAGAATATAGGCCATAGCTTCCGGGATAGGCACGACATGCAGCAACCCTTGTCCCAATGCCATATCAGACAGCGCAGTCCAGCCCTGGAATGTACGGAACGCCGAGCATTTGGTGGTATTGCTGACGTCATACTCGTCGACTTCAGTGCGATAAGCCGCATCCCACGGGTCATACTCTTTAAACTGATTTGTGAAAATTTTGCGGAAAACTTTCTGATAAGCCGGCAACAGCCAACGCTCCAGGGCGCCGGAGTCAGTGTGCGCCCCCAGCCCTTTTGAGGTCGTTCCTGGACGGCGATGCCTGATACGGTCGGGGTAAATAATACTGGTGTCAGGATCAAACCAACTGATGCCGCCGGACTCAAACTTCCACAGGCGGTTCATAAAGGACTGAACGTTGGCCATGCGCTCACTCTGACGAGCATTCATTTGCGCCGGTGACCAATAAATCGGGAAAATCTCTGGCTTGGAGGCCGCGAGGCTACCAAAGAAATCGTCACCGGGTCCACGATATTGCTGGTCAAAATCATTAGAATCCAGATACTCGATCATCGATTCATCCCATGCCAGCGCCTGCTCGCGGGGGAAAGTCTGCCTGACCACCAGACAGCCTCTTTTTTTAATCTGATCGAGAGTCGTTTTAGAAATCAACCCAGACTCGATTTCTGTATAGTTTACGACAGGCCAGGCAGTTTTCCCTTTTTGTTTGAGCGCGTTGATGGCTTGCAGCTCACTTTCAATTTTGGCGCTGACTTCGGAGAACAAAGTTTCAACATCGCCAATTTGTTGGCGAAGTTGCTTTTTCATCTCAATAATATTTTTCTTGTGATCGGCAGGCAATTTCGCACTGGTAAATGACTGTTCCATATCTCACTCCTCTCTAATGACTTTCGAATGAAACTAAATTAAACTTCAAACGTAACATTAAAAAGAAGACAACGAAAATACAACAGTCAGAGTTTGATCGCCCCCACAGATTTACATGTAAAAAGGTTTAACC
>CAWUIY010000364.1:0-4505 GCA_963922555.1 uncultured Serratia sp.
TTAAATGCCCATTGCATTTAGTGAACCGGAAAAACTCCTCGGTGCTTAATGCCCTAAAGTTAAGCCGGTGCGCAGCACCCAAAGCTGTGCGCAGCACAAAAAAGTTATTTAACCCCACCCCCTAATGATTCCCACAGGGTGATGCGGTTTTCAAAGTCGATTTGCTGCAAGGCTACCAGATCAAGCTGTGTTGACCACAGCGTGCGCTGATCGGTTAGGACCGTCAGATAGTCTCCGCTTCCCACCTGATAACTGCGATTGGCGAGATTAAAGCTGCGCTGGGCCGCAGCGACGGCCTGCACTTGAGCATCCATCTGCTCATCCAGCGTGTTACGCCTTGCCAGAGCATTAGAAACATCTTCGAACGCGCTTTGAATGGCCTTCTCGTAGGCGGCAATCAGGCCTTTTTTCTCTGCTTCGGCGTAATGCAGCTGGGCCAGATTACTGCCACCGGTGAACAGTGGCAAAGTCACGCTCGGCGCGAAGGACCAGATATTGCTGCCGTGGCTGAACAGGTTCGACAGCGAACTACTGCCAACGCCTGCGCTGGCGGTAAGTGAAATCGTCGGGAAGAAGTTGGCACGCGCGGCGCCGATATCTGCATTCTCACTCTTCAGATTATGCTCGGCCTCAATAACGTCCGGGCGACGCAACAAGACCTCCGACGAAACTCCGGCCGGTACGAGGGCAATCGCCTGCGGTGACAGGGTCTGAATCGGACCCGGCAGAAGATTTTGCGGCACCGTTTCACCCACTAAAAGATTCAGCGCGTTGATGTCCTGCGCAACCTGAGTCTGATAGCTGGCGACGCTGGCACGTGCCTGCTGATAAGTGGTCATTGCAGAGCTGACATCTCCCGCAGCTGCCGTACCTTCTTTTAGCTGTAACTGGGTAATTCGCAAGGTATCAGCTGCGCTGGCCATGGTCTGCTGACCCAACAACAGGTTGCTTTTATCTGCCGCCAGGGTGATCCACGCGGTTGTGGTTTCCGATACCAGCGTAATACGCGTGTTCTGCGCCGTTGCTTCGCTCGCGAGCCAGGTTTCTTTAGCCGCGCGAGCCAGACTGCGGTTGCGGCCAAACAGGTCTAGCTCGAAACTGCTCACTGAACCTTCCGCCTCGGAAGAGCTGCTAATACCGTCGGCGGTGGTGCGACTGCGCGTATGCGTCAGGTCGGCGTCCACGGTAGGGAATAAAGAAGAACGTTCTTCACCGTACAACGCGCGTGCTGCCTCGATATCGGCAATTGATTCCTGCAAATCGCGGTTGCTGACCAGCGCCCGTTCGACCACTTTATTTAAGCGCGGATCGGTCAGCACATGCTGCCAGTCGGTTAATACTGCCTTAGCGGCGGTATTTTTCCCCTGAGCCGGCCAGGTTTTTGGCACTGGCGCGGCAGGGCGCTGATAGTGCGGGTCCAGCGAGATACAACCTGCCAACAGCATTGACAGGCTAATGATACTCAGGCGACATAAGTTTTTATGTTGCAGCATCTGTTATTCCTCATTCACATTACGGCGAGTGAAGAAGTGTTTCACCAGCACAAAGAAGAGTGGGACAAAGAAGATCGCCAACAGGGTCGCTGTCAGTGTCCCGCCAATAATGCCGGTACCAATCGCAATACGGCTGTTTGCGCCAGCGCCAGTGGAAAGCGCCAGGGGCAGAACCCCGGCGATAAAGGCTATCGAGGTCATCAAAATCGGACGTAAGCGCGTTTTTGCTGCTGAAATCGCCGCAGCAGAGAGCGTCATTCCGTTCTTGACGGCGGCTTCGGCAAACTCGACGATCAAAATGGCATTTTTCGACGACAGCCCGATGGTGGTCAATAGCGCCACCTGGAAGTAAATATCATTGTTCAAACCACGCAACGAGGCCGCAATAGAAGCACCCAGCACACCCAGCGGGATCACCATAATGACCGAGAACGGCACCGACCAGCTCTCATAAAGCGCCGCCAGACACAGGAACACGACGATGATCGAAATAGCATACAGCGTGCCGGTTTGGCCACTGGCTAGCTGTTCCTGAAGCGATAATCCTGTCCAGGCAAAGGTTGAACCCTTTGGCAGGTTGGACGCCAGCTCGGCCATCTTGTCCATCGCCGCACCGGAGCTGTAGCCACTTTTGTTCTCCCCATCGATTTCGAATGACTCCACCCCGTTGTAGCGTGCCAGAGACTGAGGCCCGTACATCCAGTGTGTGGTGGCAAAGGCAGAGAACGGCGTCATGGTGGTATCACCGTTGCTGTTGGTGCCGCGAACAAACCACTTGTCCAGGTCGCTTGGCTGTGAGCGGAACTGGCTGTCACCCTGAATATAAACTTCTTTGACACGGCCGCGATCGATAAAGTCATCGACGTATTTGCCACCCCAGGCCTCGCTAAGCGTTGACGTCACGTCGCTAAGCGACAGACCCAAAGCCACCGCTTTGTTATTGTCGATATTGACTTTGAGCTGCGGCATTTCTGGCAGATCGGCTGCACGAACAGACTGAAGTTCCGGGCTTTTATTCGCTTCATCAATCAGTTGGTTACGCAACTTAAGCAATTGTTCGTGGGAGGTGCCACCCACTGACATCAATTCAAAGGTGAAGCCATTACTTTGACCCATACCGGATACCGCGGGCGGGGTCATGGCAATCACTTTGGCATCGGTGATTTTCGCCAGGTTCTTGTTGGCGCGCTCAACGATAGCCTGCGCCGTATTGGCGGCCCCCGTACGTTTATTCCAGTCTTTTAGGGCGATAAAGGCTTCCCCGACGTTGTCACCGTTACCGTTAAAGTTGAAGCCGGTAATCGCGAACACGAGATCGGTATTGGCTTTCTCTTGGTTCAGGAAATAGTCGGTAACTTCTTTAGTCACCTCACTGGTGCGGTTTACAGAGGCACCTGCAGGTAAGGTGTACTGCACCATCACTTGTCCCTGATCCTCGTTGGGCAAGAAACTGGTTGGCAGGTGCATCATCAGGAAGCCCATGACAGAGGCCAGCAGCGCATAGCTGATCATCATCACGGTAGGACGGCGTAACCCTTTTAACACCCGGTGTTTATAGCGATGTTCAGTGCCGCTATAAATGCGGTTGAAGCCGCCAAAGAAACCTTTGGTGTGAGGCTTGCTGTGGCGAAGCAGGGAGCCGCACAGGGCTGGGGTCAGCGTCAGTGCAACGATAACCGAGAGTGCCATCGCGGAGATCAGTGTCACTGAGAACTGGCGATAAATCACCCCCGTTGACCCGCCAAAGAAGGCCATCGGCAAGAATACCGCAGAGAGCACAATGGCTATCGCTACCAACGCACCAGAAATCTCACTCATTGATTTCTCGGTTGCCGCGCGGGGTTTAAGCCCTTCCTCGGTCATTATTCGCTCAACGTTTTCGACCACAACGATGGCATCATCCACCAAAAGCCCGATGGCGAGCACCATGGCAAACAGCGTCATGGTGTTAATGGTGTAACCCATTACAGAAAGCACCCCAAAGGTTCCGAGCAGTACCACAGGCACCGCGAGTGCAGGAATTAGGGTCGCACGAACGTTTTGCAGGAACAGATACATCACTGCGACCACCAACGCGATAGCGATCAGCAGGGTTTCGACCACGTCCTGAATCGAGAGTTTGATGAACTCGGTGGTATCTTTTGGATAGACCACTTCATAACCGTCAGGCATGCTGCTGCGGTATTTCTCGATGGTGGCTTTCACCGCATTTGCCGTATCCAGCGCGTTAGACCCAGCTGCGAGCTGAATGGCAAGACCCGCGGCAGGATGGCCATTCAGACTGGACGTCGCGAGATAATCCTGACTCCCCATTTCAACGCGCGCTACGTCACCAATGCGCACGACTGAACCATCGGCCTCACTTTTGACGATAATATTGCGGAACTGTTCTGGCGTTTGCAGGCGTGACTCGGCCTGAACCGTGGCCGTTATCTGTTGAGTTGATGAGGTCGGAGATGAACCGATGCTGCCCGCCGACAGCTGAATATTTTGCGAGGTAATTGCCGTTTCAACGTCTGAAGGCATCAGATCGTAGGCCGCAAGCTTGGTTGGGTTAAGCCAGATACGCATTGCATACTGGTTACCGAAGACGTTCAGGTTACCTACGCCTGAGACACGCGCCAACGGTTCTTGCATGTTACTGACCAGCCAGTCGGCAATGTCGCGACTCGAGGCTTTATTGGTCTTGTCATACAGCGTGGCAATCATCAGGAAGTCCGACTGCGACTTGGTCACCGTCAAACCTGCCTGCTGCACTTCGCTCGGGAGGCGGGATTCTGCCTGCTGCAGTTTATCCTGCACCTGGACCTGTGCGGTATCGGGGTTAGTTCCTAATTTGAAGCTGACCGTAATTTGAACCGTACCGGCCGAACTGCTGGTCGAGGTAAAGTAGAGCAGGTTATCCAGACCGGTAAGTTGCTGTTCGATAACCTGAGTGACGCTATTCTCGATAGTCTGAGCGGAGGCACCAGAATAGGTGGCTTTGATCCTTATCGATGGCGGTGCCAACTC
>CAWUIY010000365.1:0-4490 GCA_963922555.1 uncultured Serratia sp.
AAGGTGGCCGATGTCCTGCTCAACCTTGTGAGCGATTTGCACTTTTACGATGGTATCAACAGAAGAAATAAATGCCCGCATCACCGCCTTGAGCGCAAAGATTTCAGAGAATGAATCATAAGCCAGCTTTTCAGCCGGGGGCTTCTGAGGACTCTGCTGTTCACGCGGTGGCAGGTTTTTTAGACTATCAACATGTTCAATAATCAGATCGATATCTCTGATTAATTCATCAAAATTCTTGGCCACTGATTTTCCTTCGCTCGGCGAAAGCAGAAGAATACCACTGAGACAACAAGGCGAGAAGTCGGCAACGCGGGGAAAGGTGAAATTTAACGAAGAAGCGCCTGTCCGAACGAGTCAGACAGGCGCTTGAAATCTTGGAAAAAGTTTAACCAATTAGATTATGACTTTTTCAGAGACTCCATATCGATAACGAAACGATACTTAACGTCGCTGTTCAGCATACGAGTGTAAGCTTCGTTGATTTCGTCCATCTTGATCATTTCTACGTCACAACCAATGTTGTGCTCGGCGCAGAAATCCAGCATTTCCTGAGTTTCAGCGATACCGCCAATCAGTGAACCCACCAGGCTCTTACGACCCATGATCAGTTTACCGGCGTGAACCGCAGGCTCTACTGGCTCAATCAGGCCAACCAGGATGTGTACACCGTCGCGCTTGAGCGTGTCGAGGTACGGGTTAAGATCGTGCTGATGGGGAACCGTGTCGAGAATGAAATCGAAGTGACCTTTTACTTCGGCCATTTGTTTTTCATCGGTAGACAGCACCACGTGGTTCGCACCCAGACGACGCGCTTCCTGCTCTTTTCCTGCAGAGCGAGTGAACAGAGTAACGTCTGCACCCATCGCGTGAGCGAATTTCAGGCCCATGTGACCTAAACCACCCAGACCCACGATAGCAACTTTATGGCCTGCTTTTACGCCCCAGTGTTTCAGTGGAGAGTAAGTAGTGATACCTGCGCACAGCAGAGGGGCAGCCGCTTTGAAGTCCAGAGCTTCAGGAACGCTCAGGACAAAGTTTTCAGAAACTACGATCTGCTCAGAGTAACCACCGTAGGTCATCATGTGGTCATGACGATCTGGGGTGTTGTAAGTCATGGTCGCGCCTTCCAGGCAGTACTGCTCCAGATCATCATTACAGTTTTCGCAATGCTGACAAGAGTCAACCATACAACCTACACCGACAGAATCGCCGACTTTGAATTTAGTGACTTTAGAGCCAACGTGCGTCACGTGGCCAATGATTTCGTGGCCTGGTACCAGCGGATACACGCTCTGGTGCCATTCGTTACGCGCCTGATGGATGTCGGAGTGACAAACGCCGCAGTATTTGATGTCGATAACAACATCGTTATCACGTGGATCGCGACGGACAAAGTTATGGGGTGCCAGCGGAGTCTCTGCGGACTGTGCGGCAAAACCTCGGACGTTAAGAGTCATCTGTTTTTCTCCTGAGGGGTAAACGAAAGTATTACGGGCAGTGCTCACAAGAACGCTACCGGTGTAAAGTATGCAGGGAAATAAAGGAATATCGTTATAACGATCCTCGCCAGTACTTGCCTAAACCTGTTTTTTTCAGGATTTATGGTTAAGCGCTGCACAACCGGCAGGCTTAACCATGGCACAGGTCATTATAGGCAACTCTCAGCGATCGAGGGTTAAATCAGCCTGGCGGTTTTCAATTCGCTTTTCAGATAAGCATAGTAAATCGGCGCGGCGACCACGCCTGGCAGACCGAAAGCCGATTCGAAAATCAGCATCGCCAGCAATACCTCCCAGGATTTTGCATTGATGCTGGTCCCGACGATACGGGCATTCAGGAAGTACTCAACCTTATGGATAATGATCAAATAGGCCAGCACCAGACCTCCGACCCATAAGGAGAGTGACAGGCCGACAATGCAGATTACCGTGTTAGAAATCAGGTTGCCGACCACGGGCAACAGGCCGCAAACGAAGGTGAACACGACCAGCGTTTTCGATAATGGCAGATGGACGCCGAACAGCGGCAGTACGCCAAATAAAAACACCGCAGACAGCACGGTATTAATCAGGGATATCTGAAACTGTGCGAACACCACGTTGCGAAACGACCGACTTAATAGACGCATACGCTGAATCAGATCATTTTTTAGCGGCGCGTGCAGCTCTTCTCCCCCGCTACGCTGGAGCGAGATTATCGCCCCAAGAATCATCCCCACCAGCATCGTAACAAAAGTATGAGCGGCATTTTTGCCCGCGGTTTGCAGCATAACCACGTGCTCACGCATCCACTGAATGAACTCGCGCTGCAGCTCTTCCAGATTGGCAGGCAAATAATGCAGCATTACTGGTGAAAGCCGACTTTGGGCATCGCTTAGAAGCTGGCTAACTTTTTTATTAAAGACTTCTGGATTGCGCACGTCATGCAGGAGATAGGTCACAATTCCCATCACCGCCAGGATCAATACGCTGACCACGATGGTGCTGATAAGCGCGACCACCAGCCAGCGCGCCCGCTCACCGCGAATAATTTTCTGAAAATAAGGCGTCAGTACGTTGACCAGCTCATAAACGATAAATCCAGAAATAAAACATCCCAATAGATGAAGCGGCAGGACCAGGATGAGTCCCCCCATAATGATCAATAGGCTCAACCAGCGAATATGATGCGGTCTCATAATTTGCATTGCTACATCCTTACATGGATAAAACACGGGTTTGTTCCCGCCCTTAGCATCATCATAGCACCGAAGTTTCAACGGCATAGATACCCGCTTTTTTTGACAAGGAAATTTCATTCCCTATCATTAGCCAGGTAACGTGAACAAACAGGCCAAATAATGACCGAATTAATCCGTGAAAAACTTTCACTTCCCCCCGGCCACAGCAAACTGTTGTTGCACTCTTGCTGCGCGCCCTGTTCCGGGGAAGTGATGGAAGCCATTCAGGCTTCTGGCATCGAATACGCCATCTTTTTCTACAACCCTAATATCCATCCGCAAAAAGAATATCTGCTGCGCAAAGAAGAAAACATTCGCTTCGCAGAACAGCATAATATTCCTTTTATTGATGCGGATTACGATACCGATAATTGGTTCGAACGCGCCCGAGGCATGGAAAAAGAGCCTGAGCGTGGAATTCGCTGCACCATGTGTTTTGATATGCGCTTTGAGCGTACTGCGTTGTATGCGTTTGAACACGGCTATACCGCTATTTCCAGTTCGCTGGGGATTTCGCGCTGGAAAGACATGAAACAGATTAACGGCTGTGGCGAACGTTCCGCTGCACCTTATCCCGGAATGGTGTATTGGGATTATAACTGGCGCAAGAAAGGTGGCGCGGCGCGCATGGTTGAAATAAGTAAGCGTGAGCACTTTTATCAACAAGAGTATTGCGGCTGTGTTTATTCCTTGCGTGACACCAATTTGCATCGCAAGGCTCAGGGCCGACCGCTAATACAACTCGGTGTTAAATATTATGGCGATGAAGATGACGAATAATCATTAAATTAGCCATCTGAACGCCCGGTTTTATGCCGGGTATTCTCCTATCTTATGATCCCCTCCTCATTATCATTAATTCGTATGATTTTCGAATGGTTGCAACTTGCTTAAGTCACGGCCGCTTGTTACTTTCCGGACTTGCTGTTTTATATACTTTTTATAAAAAAACCGAATAAATAAACTATTCCAATAATTCAATGCGATATGCAATAAAACAGCACAAGCAGGTCATTCTTTTGTATTAATCATTCAAAGACAGGGGTTATAAAATGTGGGTTCTTATTGGCATTCCAATCGTCGTGATTGGCTTTGCACTGCGGTTTAATCCGTTATTAGTGGTCACAATCGCCGGAATTTCCACCGGGCTCGCCGGTGGAATGCACACCGTTGATATTGTCAGCGCGTTCGGCAAAGCCTTTATCGACAATCGCTACATGGGTCTCGTCTGGTTAACCCTTCCAGTTATCGCAATCCTCGAACGCAGTGGCCTGCGTGAACAGGCAAAACATCTGATTTCTAAAATTCATGCCGCCACCACCGGACGCGTATTGATGATGTATTTCTTTATTCGTCAGATGACCGCCGCACTGGGCCTTACCTCGCTGGGTGGACACGCGCAGATGGTGCGTCCATTAATTGCCCCCATGGCCGAAGCTGCCGCCGTCACTAAATATGGCGATCTGCCAAACGACGTGCGCCAAAAAATTCGCGCTAACGCCGCTGCGGTAGACAACGTGGCGGTGTTCTTTGGCGAAGATATTTTTATCGCCGTGCAATCCATTTTGCTGATTAAAGGCTTCCTCGATCAAAATGGCGTGTTTGTCGAACCCTTGCACCTTTCCGTCTGGGCCATCCCAACGGCCATTGCCGCGTTGATCATTCACTTTATTCGACTTTGGCTGCTCGATCGCTCACTTGCCAAACGTTTCGATAGTCAGCAAGGAGGCCTCGGCAAATGATCACTTTAAATACCGTTTATTTTATC
>CAWUIY010000366.1:0-4482 GCA_963922555.1 uncultured Serratia sp.
CAGGCGTAGAAATGCTACGGTACACCCAGAAGCGCCCCACCATGCCAATAGCTCTGAGAGCTATAGCGGTGACAACCCAGGGGATTCAGCCCCTGTAGTCGATCTTTTCCCAACCGTTGGGTGTCTGACCTCGGCGTCGCACCCCATAATGTACCTTCGCAGGATACGGTTCCTCCGATACATTGCCTGGGCGACGCGCCTCTTCTGGCCCATACGCGCGGACGCGTATAAGTTAGGCGCTTAGAAATAACGGGTTCTGCGCCATCTGTCAACGATCAGAAGCCATCTCTCACACATTTTGCAAGTTTGTCATCTATTATTCACAACGGTATTTGACTATTTGCCGCTAAAGCCAACTGTTATTGCCTATCGCAAGAAACGCAAGAAAAGGCATCTCATCCATTAAAATACCAGATACAATCAAGGCAGTTGCGCTAAAAACGAGTCAAGATGTCACCTTACATTCTCAGCCTAAGAGCATTGCTATGAAAAATATCAATCCAACTCAAACCGCTGCCTGGCAATCCCTGCAGCAGCATTTCGATAAAGTTAAAGATGTAACGATTAGTCAACTGTTTGCTGAAGATAGCGACCGTTTCTCCAAGTTTTCTGCCACCTTCGAAGATCAAATCCTGGTGGATTTCTCCAAGAACCGCATCACTCAAGAGACCCTGGACAAACTGCAGGCGCTGGCCAAAGAAACCGAGCTGCAAGAAGCCATCAAATCGATGTTCTCGGGCGAAAAAATTAACCGCACCGAAGACCGTGCCGTACTGCATGTTGCCCTGCGTAATCGCAGCAACACCCCAATCGTGGTTGACGGCAAAGACGTCATGCCTGAAGTCAACGCCGTGCTGGCAAAAATCAAAAGCTTTACCGAACGTGTGATTGGCGGAAGCTGGAAAGGTTATACCGGCAAACCTATTACTGATGTCGTTAACATCGGTATCGGTGGTTCAGATCTTGGCCCATTCATGGTGACCGAGGCGCTGCGCCCTTATAAGAACCACCTGAACATGCATTTCGTTTCCAACGTTGATGGCACCCATATCGCCGAAACGCTGAAGCCGCTGGACCCTGAAACCACGCTGTTCCTGGTCGCTTCCAAAACTTTCACCACTCAGGAAACCATGACCAACGCCCACAGCGCGCGTGACTGGTTCCTGAAAACGGCGGGTGATAACAAGCACGTAGCCAAGCACTTTGCCGCGCTGTCTACCAACGGTAAAGCCGTGTCCGAGTTTGGAATCGATACCGACAATATGTTCGAGTTCTGGGACTGGGTGGGGGGACGTTACTCGCTGTGGTCCGCTATTGGCCTGTCGATTGCTCTTTCCGTAGGTTTTGAGAACTTCGAGAAACTGCTGAGTGGCGCACACGCGATGGACAAACACTTCGCAGAAACGCCAGCCGAGAAAAACCTGCCGGTGATCCTCGCGCTGATCGGTATCTGGTACAACGATTTCTACGGCACCGAAACCGAAGCAATCCTGCCATACGACCAATATATGCACCGTTTCGCGGCTTATTTCCAACAGGGAAATATGGAGTCCAACGGTAAATATGTTGACCGTAACGGCAACCCGGTGACCTACGAAACTGGCCCAATCATTTGGGGTGAGCCAGGCACTAACGGCCAGCACGCGTTTTATCAGCTGATTCACCAGGGTACTAAAATTGTTCCTGCTGACTTTATCGCGCCGGCTATCAGCCACAATCCATTAAGCGATCACCACGACAAGCTGCTGTCCAACTTCTTCGCCCAAACCGAGGCGCTGGCATTTGGTAAGTCGCTGGAAGTGGTAGAAGAAGAGTTTGCGGCGCAGGGCAAAAAGCCTGAAGACGTGAAGCACGTTGCCCCATTCAAAGTGTTTGAAGGTAACCGCCCAACCAACTCCATCCTGCTGCGCGAAATCACGCCTTACAGTCTGGGCGCGTTGATTGCGCTGTATGAGCATAAAATCTTTACGCAGGGCGCTATCCTCAATATCTACACCTTCGACCAATGGGGCGTGGAATTAGGCAAGCAGCTGGCGAGCCGTATCCTGCCTGAACTGGAAAGCGGTGACAAAGTTACCGGACATGACAGTTCGACCAACGGCCTTATCAACCGCTTCAAAAACTGGCGCGGCTAAGCAGGGCTGCCGGCCATAATTCATAGCTGGCCGGAGTCACTGTCTGCATCATCGAGGGCTAACTGCTTGTCAGTTAGCCCTTTTTTTTATGAAAGAATCCCAAACAAAAAATAGTTAACCATGCCGGCACATCCGTCTTTATCCACCTTGACCCTGTGGTATTCTTCTGCCATTCAATATTAAAAGTGGGATGTACATCACATGGCAGGATCACAAAAAGCGACGATGGTTGCGGTCATCATGCAGCGTATTTTAAACGTTTTTTTACTGGGGCTGGCGGCGATCCTGATGCTCTTTTTGGGCCGGGAAACTTATCATCTGGCGCTGGTGTTATTTGTAAACAATGACGAGTCTTCCTCGTATATGCTGATTGAAGGCATCGTTATTTACTTCCTGTATTTCGAATTTATTGCGTTGATAGTTAAGTATTTTTCTTCTGGTTATCATTTCCCGTTGCGTTACTTTGTCTACATCGGTATCACGGCGATTATTCGTTTTATTATCGTGGACCATAAAAGCCCGGTCGATACCTTGCTGTACACCGTCGCGATTCTGGTGCTGGTGGTAACTCTGTATCTGGCTAACGGCGAACGCCTGAAACGCGAGTAAATCTTCTCCCCGGCGGGATTACCGCCGGGGTAATCTGCGCTAGAATACCCTCCTGAATTCCTTTATCTGGTAGAGACTTCTACCCACTCGGAGTGTGTCGATGTCTGAGTCAACTATTCCCTTTCCTGATGCTATTCATTGGTTTGAATACTCTTCTGACGTCCCTCCCGAGGTTGTAGACTGGCTGCTGGAAATGGGCTCAATGACCCGTCGTTTTGAGCAGCACTGCTCAAAGGTCAGCGTGACGCCACAGCGCGAAGGTTTTATTACTCGTGAAGAACTCAGCGAAGAAGAAGCGGCACAGCTTCCGCCAAGCGAGCGCTACTGGCTGCGTGAGGTCGTGCTGTTTGGTGACGACGTTCCGTGGCTGCTTGGCAGAACGGTGATCCCGGTTGAAACTCTGACCGGGCCGGATCAGGCGTTGGTCGATCTTGGCACGTTACCATTGGGTCGCTATTTATTTAGCGGCAATCATTTAAGCCGTGACTATATTCATCTCGGGCAACAGGCAAAGCACTGGGCCAGACGTTCACGTCTGCGGCTCTCCGATAAGCCTCTGTTGTTGACTGAAATCTTTTTAACCGCCTCACCCGTTTATCACCCTATTAATAAAGCCGAAACGGGCAAAGGGTAACAAACTTATCTCAAGGGAGAACACGACGTTGATGGAGACTGCAAAGCAGGGACAATGGCGCGACTACTGTCGTTTGATGAGAATCGATAAGCCAATCGGTTCGCTGTTACTGATGTGGCCTACGCTGTGGGCGTTGTGGCTTGCCAGTGAGGGTAAGCCACCAATTAAAATTCTGATTGTGTTCGTGCTTGGCGTGTTCTTTATGCGCGCGGCGGGCTGCGTCATCAACGATTATGCTGACAGAAAGGTCGATGGTCATGTAAAACGCACGGCAGCACGCCCTCTGGCGAGCGGCGCGGTAACAAGCGGCCAGGCCAAGAAACTGTTTGGCGTACTGGTGTTTGCCTCCTTTTGCCTGGTGTTATTGCTGAATGGCAAGACCATCATGCTTTCTGTGGTCGGACTGGCGCTGGCGTGGGTTTATCCTTTCGTTAAACGCGTTAGCAATTTGCCGCAGGTGGTGCTGGGCGCGGCCTTTGGCTGGGCAATCCCAATGGCTTTTATGGCAGTGAGCGAATCACTGCCGCTGAGTTGCTGGCTGCTGTTTATCGCCAATCTCTGCTGGACCGTCGCCTATGACACGCAATATGCCATGGTTGATCGTGACGACGATTTGAAAATTGGGGTCAAATCGACCGCGATCCTGTTCGGTCGTAATGACAATCTGATTATTGGTCTGTTGCAGTTGGCGACGCTGATTTTGATGGCGCTGGTGGGGCATCTGAATCACCTTGGCTCACCGTTCTATTGGTCACTCTTGTTGGCCGCCTGCCTGTTCGTACATCAGCAGAAAATGACGGCCAACCGCCAGCGCGAACAGTGTTTCCAGGCCTTCCGCAATAATAATTATGTCGGCATGGTGATGTTTATCGGCATCTTGCTTAGCCTGTCGATGGCAGCCGCATAACGCGACTCCTGATAAAGAAAAACCCCGGTAAACGTTTCGCTTGCCGGGGTTTTTTAATGCCAGAACCATGACCGTGATTAGTGGTCGGTATCTCTGACGTCAATTTTAGCTTCTGCCGGTGGTTCGGTCGCCAATGGCAGATCGGAAGGCATACCCGCGCTCTCGATGGTCAGGCGGATATCAGGCGTGATCAGGTC
>CAWUIY010000367.1:0-4482 GCA_963922555.1 uncultured Serratia sp.
TTGAGTGACGAACTGGGAGAGAACGCGTTCCCCTTAGTTATCGATCTGCTGAAGCCACAGGAGGTCTCAGGGATGCTTGACGGGATCCTCCAGGCTGCCGGTAGATTAGACATCTTTTACGCCAACGCCGGTGCCTATATTGGCGGGCCGATTGAGGAGGGTAATCCGGATGACTGGGACAGAATGCTCAATCTGAATATCAATGCGGCCTTCCGCTGCGTTCATAACGTTTTGCCGCATCTTATCGCACAAAAATCGGGTGATATTCTGTTTACCAGCTCAATTGCAGGCGTGGTGCCGGTGATATGGGAACCGATTTATACGGCCTCCAAGTTTGCCGTGCAGGCTTTCGTGCATACCACGCGCCGACAAGTTGCAAAACACGGCGTGCGAGTGGGGGCCGTGCTGCCTGGTCCTGTCGTCACTGCATTGCTGGATGACTGGCCAAAGGAGAAGCTGGAAGATGCTTTAGCCAATGGCAGCCTGATGCAACCAAAAGAAGTGGCGGAATGTGTGCTGTTTATGGTTACGCGCCCGCGTAATGTGACCGTTCGTGATCTCGTCATTTTACCAAACAGTGTTGACCTATAATCTGTTACGGATTGAGTCGGTAAGTTTTCAGGGTGTTAAAGGGGGGATAATGTACAGGGATCAGCAATTTTCTCATGCCGTAGAAGATCAAGTAGTCATCGGCATCGATGTCGGAACAGCCAGTGCTCGCGCGGGAGTGTTTGACCAGGCTGGCAATTTATTGGCGACGGCAAAAAGGGATATCACTGTTTTTCGTGGTGATAACCACACCGTTGAACAATCCAGTCGCGAGATATGGGATGCCGTTTGTTCAGCGGTAAAACAGGCGATTCAGGATTCTGGAGTTTCTGCCGAACGTGTTGCGGGGATCGGTTTTGATGCAACCTGCTCGCTGGTGGTCCTGGATGAGACAGCATCCCCCCTTGCTGTAGGCGACACCGACGATCCCGATCGCAACATTATTGTCTGGATGGATCATCGCGCTACGGCACAGGCTGAACGTATTAATGCGCTGGATCATCCGGTGATCAAATACGTCGGCGGTAAGATCTCTCCAGAAATGGAAACGCCGAAAATCCTCTGGTTAAAAGAAAATCGCCGTGAAGTTTATGATAAGGCATGGCAATTTTTTGATTTAGCGGACTTTCTTACCTGGCGTTGTACCGGCGATCTCGCGCGTTCAACCTGCACCGTAACGTGCAAATGGACTTATCTTGCTCATGAAAAACGTTGGGATGCGGACTATTTCCATCAAATTGGTTTAGGCGATATTGCCGACGATCATTTTCATCGTATCGGTCAGCGTATTGTGGAACCGGGAAGTCCGTGTGGCGAAGGGCTGACCGAGGCCGCGGCCTCACAACTCGGTCTTGCGGTTGGAACGCCGGTGGCTGCCGGGTTGATCGACGCTCATGCAGGAGGTATCGGCACTGCGGGGGTAAAAGGCAATGTGATCAATAGCCTGGCTTACGTATTTGGCACCTCGTCCTGCACCATGACGACTACCGAAAAGCCCGTTTTTATTCCTGGTGTATGGGGGCCTTATTTTTCGGCCATGGTGCCTGGGATGTGGTTGAACGAGGGCGGGCAGAGCGCAGCGGGAGCCGCAATTGACCAGCTTATTGCCCTGCATCCCGCAACGCGCGAGGCGCAGGCGCTGGCTGAAAAACGCCAGGTATCGTTGCCTGTGCTGCTAGCCGATTTAGTGCTGGTCAAGGTCGCTTACGCCTCTGACGCCGTTGAACATACTGCCGGTCTTCACATTGTTCCCGAGTTTTTAGGCAACCGCGCACCCTTTGCTGACCCCCATGCCCGAGCATTAATTGCCGGATTGGGCATGGAAAACAATCTCGACAATCTGTTGTCACTTTATATCGCTGGAATTTGCAGTATTGGCTATGGCCTGCGTCAGATCATTGAGGTGCAGGCGAAAGCCGGTGCGGTAATTGAAAATATTGTGATAAGCGGCGGTGCCGGGCAGCATCCGCTAATTCGCCAACTGCTGGCCGACACCACCGGGCTGCCGGTGGTTGCCACCCATGCGCCTGAGCCGGTGTTACTCGGGTCAGCTATTCTGGGGGCTTGTGCAGGCGGCCTTATCTCGTCGGTGGCAGAAGGGATGGAGCGATATACTTCTGTCGAAAACGAGTATTGGCCGGATGACAGATATTACCAGCGTCACGTCCTTCGCTATCACACTTTCCTGAGATTGCAGGAGACTGCTAGGCATTTGGAGGGGTAACGATTCGCTGGAATGTCCTAAGACGAGCGAATGGAAAGGTAAATCCTCTTCATTCGCTCACCCCATTATTTATCCGTCTTTGGCTTATCGTGGACGGTTTTTTTTGCTTTTCTGCGCTCGTTGCTCAGGTCATTCCGGATTTGTGCATGGCTTATCAATGCAAAGATAAAGGTGCCGCCGATGATATTGCCTGCCAGCGTGGGCAGGGCGAAAGGCCAGATGAAGTTTTGCCAAGGTATTGCGCCTGAGAGCACCAGGTAGAGCACTTCTACCGAGCCGACGACAATGTGGGTTAGATTGCCGATAGCGACCAGATAGGTCATCAACTGTATGACCCATATTTTTGCTGCACCGGCACTTGGCAGCATCCACACCATGGTGGCAATCAACCATCCAGAAACGACGCCGCCAACAAACATCTGCGCGGGATCTTTTTCCATGATTTCCATGCTGATGCTGTGCATTGCCTGAACGATTGAAGGTTCGAACAGCGGCAGGTAAATAAATGCCAAAGAAGCCAACACCGCGCCCGCCAGATTTCCCGCCAGAACCACGCCCCACAGCCGGAACAGAATGCCGACGTTTTTCAGCGTCGGCTTATGCATTACCGGCAACACGGCGGTAACGGTATTTTCGGTAAACAATTGCTGGCGCGCCATAATGACGATAATAAAGCCGACGGTATATCCGAGATTTTCCAGGAAGAAGCGGGCAGGGGTATCCTCAAGCTGCTCGCGTAATATGCCTTTAGTCACCAGGGATGCGCTGATAGACAGGCCAGCAGCAATCGCTGACCACATCAGCGCCAGCCCGTCACGCTCCAGCTCCTTTTCACCCTCCTGACGAATCTGTTCGTGCACCGCGGCGGCTCGAGAGGGCAGATGCTCTTCATCGACCTCAATTTCGCTGCCATCCTCACCTTCTTCACTGTCGACTTGCAGACCGCTGCTTTTATTTTTTTCTGTCTTATGGTCAACACTGTTCATTTTTCATCCCCGGCAAAATCACATCGTAATTAACGCGGAATTCGATACCTTGAACCGCATTTACATTTTGTATTATTTACAAGCATAGGTGAGTTTTTGGGCTTTTCGCGCGCTTTAAGAGCGAAATGAGAAAAATAACAACTTATTAACACTTTGTTATTAGGTGCTAAAGGCTGTATTTTTTCTGTAAATTGGAAGTTATATAGCGGTAAACTGCGCAGCCAGAGCCTACAGGGTTTGTAAGGCTTATGATATTATGCCCTTTCCTGAAAGATAAGAGACTTGCCCATGTTAGAAGCGCTTAACCTCAGCTGTGTTCGCGATGAACGAACCCTGTTTAGCGGCTTAAGTTTTACCATCCAACCGGGCGAGATTGTCCAGATTGAAGGTCATAACGGCGCGGGTAAAACCAGTCTGCTGCGAATTCTGGCGGGTCTTTCATCACCCGATGAGGGCGAGGTTCAGTGGCTGGGGCAAAATACCCGTCGCCAGCGTGAAGTTTTTCATCAGGATCTACTGTTTCTCGGTCACTCACCGGGCATAAAATCGGTGCTCACCGCGTACGAAAATCTGGCATTTTATCAATCTCATCGCGGTGATGAAGCCCAAGCGGCGATTTATGATGCCCTGGAGCAGGTCGGTCTGCTGGGTTATGAAGATGTCGTTGTGGCGCAGCTTTCGGCCGGGCAACAGCGGCGAGTGGCGTTGGCCAGGCTGTGGATTAGCGAAGCCTCTCTGTGGATCCTGGACGAGCCGTTGACCGCCATCGATAAACAGGGCGTCAGCACGCTAATCGAACTATTTGAACGCCATGCCCACAACGGCGGCATGGTGCTGTTAACCACTCATCAGGATTTACCGGGCGTCTCTCGCGCAGTGCGTAAAATTCGTCTGACCAGTGCAGAGTTGGCCTAATGTTTATTAAAGTCTTACGCCGTGAATTGAAAATTGCGTTCCGTAAAAGCGCCGAAATTATTAACCCGCTGTGGTTTTTCCTGATTGTGATCACCCTGTTCCCGCTGGGGATTGGACCCGAGCCAAAACTGCTCGCTCGTATTGCGCCGGGAATTGTCTGGGTTGCAGCTCTGCTGTCGTCACTGCTTTCTCTCGAACGCCTGTTCCGCGACGACTATCTCGATGGCTCACTGGAACAGCTGATGTTATTGCCCGCGCCGCTCACGCTAACGGTTATCGGCAAAGTGTGCGCTCACTGGATGGTGACCG
>CAWUIY010000368.1:0-4463 GCA_963922555.1 uncultured Serratia sp.
ACGGGCAATCTATTAGTTAGTTCGCTGTTTAATCTGCTTGGCTGCGGTTGCGGCCGATGAGCCTGGGTTCTGACCGGTAATCAACAGGGCTTCGCTGACGACATAGGAGCTCCAGTCTTCGCCTTTAGAATAAATCCCGCCCAATTTTTTCAGTTCATCTTCGACCAGGAATGGCACTACGTTGGTCAGCTGAACAGCTTCTTCTTCCGAATTGGTGAACCCCGTTACTTTTTTTCCTGCCACCAAAGGCTGGCCGTCGGCGGCTATAACGTGGCGTAACACGCCGGGTGCGTGACAGACCAGCGCTACCGGCTTGCCTGCGCCAATAAATGACTCGATTAATTCGATTGAATTGCGATCTTCTGCCAGATCCCACAATGGCCCGTGGCCGCCTGGATAAAACACGCTATCAAAATCGGCCTGCGAGACGCTGTCCAGACGTACAGTATTGGCAAGTTGAGCAACGGCATCCGCGTCGGCTTCAAAACGGTGAGTCTCCTCAGTCTGAAACATGGGATCATTGCTTTTCGGGTCCAGTGGAGGATTGCCACCTTTAGGCGAGGCCAGGGTAATCTCTGCACCCGCGTCTTTAAAAGCGTAATAAGGCGCAGCCAGCTCTTCCAACCAGAAGCCTGTTTTCTTGCCGGTATCGCCCAGTTGGTCGTGTGAGGTGAGAACCATAAGAATTTTCATTTTTAATTCCTTATCTTTCTTTAAGAGTCTGTGCACCGCGCCGGGAAATATTTCTACCATCGGCCGTACAAGCTTAGGGAAACGACTTCGTTTCGGACAAACACATCATCACCTTTAGTGACATA
The DNA here is from genome assembly GCA_963922555.1 of uncultured Serratia sp. GTDB lineage: Bacteria > Pseudomonadota > Gammaproteobacteria > Enterobacterales > Enterobacteriaceae > Rouxiella. The sequence goes on from CAWUIY010000368.1 coordinate 819, forward strand.
TTTCTGAAATTTATTTATATTATTTCAGATATTCACATTGGATATATCTAGATGAAATATGATTTGAATTTGCTGCCCGTTTTAGTCGCCCTGATGGATGAGCGGAATGTGACACGTGCTGCGCAAAGGCTTGGTATCACTCAGCCCGCGTTGTCTAACTCACTGAATCGTCTGCGAGATACGCTGCACGATCCTTTATTTATTCGCGAACGCTATGGAATGCGGCCTACGCAGATGGCCGAAGAGCTAGTGCCAGTTATTCGCAACGCGCTGGCAAGCCTTGATGGCGTAATACAGGGGCAGCAGGAGTTTGACCCCATGCAGGCTACGCGGCTGTTTACTCTTGCCCCAAACAGCTATGTTGAGTTTGTGCTGATGCCTGCACTGGTGGCGCGCCTGCGGGAATGCGCGCCAGGGATCCGGATTCGACTCATGCCTTTTGGCAACGATCTGATTGAAACTGGCGTTATTTCCGGCACCACCGATATGGTGCTGGGAAGAATCATTGATGCACCGGATAATCTTGTCATACAGCATTTGATGGATGAGGGATTGGCTTGCGTGGTGCGTGCTAACCATCCAGAAATCATTGACCGAATAACGCCAGCGCAGTATGAACAAATAAAGCATGTCAACGTTCTTCCACCGGGCAGGATGCGCGCAGGGCTATATCAGGCGCTGGAGCAACAGGGTTTAAAACGTCAGGTGGCAGTCTCTGTGACTCATTTTCTTGCTGTTCCAGAAATGATCGCGGTGACCGATTATTGCGCCACGCTGCCGGGACTAATTTGTCGGCATCTTGCTAAAGACCCAAGGCTTAAAGTTATTCCGGCACCGGCCGATCTCGGTACCTTCCCGGTTAAAATGGGTTGGCACGCGCGCTATCGTCACGATCCTGCCCATCGCTGGCTGCGTTCGCTAATCAGTGATTTGGCTAAAGAGTTGTTAGCTGGCAAATAGGCATTAATGTGACGAGACAAAAGCCGATGCGGAATGCGCAGGAGGCACGGCAAAGTTTTCTCGCATCCGTCGGGTTTCCTCGGCGGGCGGCAGGCCAAATAGCCGTTTAAATTCACGATTGAACTGTGATGGGCTTTCATATCCTACCGACTGACTCGCGACAGCCGCAGTCATTCCTTGTCGAACCATCAATAATCGCGCCTGATGCAAGCGCGTTGATTTCACATACTGCATCGGTGAGGTCTGAGTTATCGACTTGAAATGGCTGTGAAAAGTAGGCACGCTCATGCCTGCTTCTTCAGCCAGCTGGTTTAAATCAAGGTGAGAAGCATAGGTGGCGTGAATACGACGCAGCGCTTTTCCTATCTTACCGAACTGTCCCTGCATCGCTAACGCAGCGCGCATGGCATTTCCCTGAGCACCAGAAAGAACGCGGTAATATATTTCACGCAGTAGAGCCGGGCCAAGTATGGCCGCGTCTAATGGATTGCCCATCGCCTGCAGAAAATGCAGTACTGATAATCTTAATGCCGGATCCATCGGGCTAGACATCATGCTCTCAGGAGATTCACTGGGATTTGGAACCCCGTGCCTTTCCATTTCTATCAGCAAGTCTGCCGCCAGTTGAAAATTCAGGTGCAAATAGATAGCCAGTAGCGGGTATTCTGGCGAGGCATCGGTCTCCATTACAAACGGCACCGGTACGGACACGGCGAGGTAATACTGTTGATCGTAAATATACGTTTTATCACCAAAATAGCCGCGCTTGGCCCCCTGACAGACGATGACAATACCAGGATCGTAAAGAACCGGTGTACGCGCCAATGGGCGATCGGATCGCAAAAAACGGACATCGGGCAGGGCGGTCAGGTTGTAACCCTCGTTAGGTGCCAACGCCTGCAGCCTTTCAATCATATTTTGCATATCTGTCATCGCTACTTTTTTCTGAGTCGTTATTGCAGCCATTTACCCGCCCCATAGTTTTAGGCAATAAAAACAGATTATCTGGTCTAAAAAGCGTTCTGTTAAGAGAATAGTATGCATAAGTCTTTTAACGAACGGGGGTTTTTATGATGAATTCCAGGATTATTTTGATCACTGGCGTCAGCAGTGGTTTTGGACGCGCCTTAGCCCAGGAAGCCTTAAGCAGCGGCTATAAGGTGGTGGGAACCGTGCGCAATGCTGAAGCAAAAGCCAATTTTGAAGCGCTGGACGCGAGTCGCGCCTTCGCCCGCATTTTGGATGTGACTGATTTTACAGCTATCGAAGGCGTTATTGCTGAGATCGAGAACTCAATCGGTTCGATTGACGTATTGGTAAACAATGCTGGTTACGGGCATGAAGGGGTGCTGGAGGAGTCATCTTTAGATGAAATGAAACGACAGTTTGACGTTAATGTGTTTGGCGCAGTCGCCGTAACTAAAGCGGTAGTGCCATTTATGCGCCAGCGCCGCCGTGGCCACATTCTAAATATCACCTCGATGGGGGGCTTTATAACGATGCCCGGAATTGCCTATTACTGCGGCAGCAAATTTGCTTTGGAAGGCATTTCAGAAGTTTTAGGGAAAGAGCTTAAGCCTTTTGGGATCGCAGTAACCGCCGTCGCGCCAGGCTCGTTTCGTACCGACTGGGCCGGACGATCAATGGTCCGAACGCCAAGAGCTATCGCCGATTATGACCCGTTATTCGATCCGATTCGCCAGGCGCGAGAACAAAAAAATGGCAAACAGTTGGGCGATCCCGTTAAAGCTGCTCGCGCTATGCTGGTGGCGATTGAAAGTGACGCACCACCGGCACATTTATTACTGGGGAGTGATGCCCTCGGTTTGGTGCGTGACAAGCTCAAAGCGTTAACAAGCGAAATAGAGACCTGGGAAACCGTAACGCGGTCGACAGATGGTTGAGGATTTCAAACGGGTATTTTTGAAACGTGGGAAATTATGTAAATGTGAAAAGAGGCTGTCAGTGGCAGGCCTCCCTCTTTTCCATTTAATTAATCGCTCGATAAAACGGCTAGCAGGGTATTTTCCATAAAATCGTGCATCTCTAGGCTGACTCTTTCTCTGGCAAATACGCCCTGAGCAGGGCTATCAATCCAGAAATTTTCACTGCGGGTGTGATCAGCAAGCTTTAGGCGAACACCCCCTCTCAAGCAGATAATTAATTGCTTATCCTTCAGATTTTTATCATTAATCCCAGCTTCGTTTAACTCTGGTTTAATAATGAAAGAGATCTTTCGGGTTTTAAATATTGGATTTTCAAAGAGATCGATATCGACCAGCGTATTTTCTTGAAACATCCGCGTTTGAAGCTCAACTAATGCAAAGCTTTTGTTTTCTAGCATTTTTTGCAGGTACATTTTTACTTTCCTAATGGTTTTTTAATTATAAGGTATTTAGCTGCTACTGCAGTTGTCTCGAGGAGTTGACAATGTAAGATAATTCCTCGACTTCTTTTCTTGAGATCGCAAATCTGTTTAAAACGACGATCAGGCTTAATAAATGGATATTATTTTTGAGGCCTAATTTTTTCATCAGAGATACCTTTCTTTTACTGGCGAATCGGTACTCAATGCGTAAATATGCGGCTATCTGCTTCAGGCTCATATGCTGGCTGAGCAGCAAAAAAACTTCCCATTCTTCGTCAGTAATCATTCGTTTAACCAGAAAAGAATGGTTCTTTATC
>CAWUIY010000369.1:0-4454 GCA_963922555.1 uncultured Serratia sp.
CCGAGGCGGTAGTTAAAGAACTGGCAAATCAGGGGTTGAAACGGGGCGAGAATGGTCTGAAGGTGATCATGATGTGTGAAATCCCTTCCAATGCTCTGTTGGCCGATCAATTCCTTGAACATTTTGACGGTTTCTCAATCGGTTCTAATGATATGACTCAGTTGGCTCTTGGCCTTGACCGTGACTCGGGCGTGGTTTCTGAACTGTTTGATGAACGTAATGAGGCGGTGAAGGCACTGCTCTCTATGGCGATTAAAGCAGCGAAAAGGCAGAGTAAATATGTCGGTATTTGCGGCCAGGGTCCATCAGATCACCAGGATTTTGCACAATGGCTGATGGAAGAGGGCATTGATAGCCTCTCGCTTAATCCTGATACCGTAGTACAAACTTGGTTGGCATTGGCCGAGAAGCCATAAACTTTGCATAACATCTATTAATCTGAAGTGTTTAAAATCTAAAACCGCAATCACTGAACGTTTTTGCGGTTTTTTTATTCAATGGCCAGGATGAATGTTTATTTAAAATTAGTGATTTAACTTAAGCTAAATTAATGAGGGCTATTGCGGCAGGCGGACAGGTGTTAGATCTTATAAATATTATTTGATTTTTTAAAACAATATTTATAAGCAGCGTTGTTGGATTTTGAGGAATAAATAACCTTGGAAGATTTTGCGGGGGCGTAGACAAAAAAAAGGCCCGTCATTAATGACAGGCAAAGACTACACACAGCAATTCTTTGAGATGCAGGCTTAGGTAAAGCATACATATAAATCATGGGGTTGAATTTCCAACTGCCATTAATACTAAGATCCCGATGTAAGTTAGTCTCTAAGAATTGTCTTAATAGGGCGTTTTAAGTAACTATGTTGTGGAGGTTTTTTTTTAAAATACGAGGGGATATGGGTTTTAATATATAACGAGGGTATTTATATGTATAAAAATTTCTTCTTTAGATATGGGAATTGAAATAAATTCGATGCCTAAACGCAGCTGCCCGGATTGAAGGTTTTAATACCTCCGGGCAGCTTGAAAGCAAAGGAATTATTCCCCAAGAAGCTTATTTACTTCCTCTAAATCCTCCTCCGGTTCGGGGGCTTCATTTACCCACAGAGATATCAGTCGGTATGAAACGGCTAGTACGACCGGGCCAATAAACAGGCCAATCATGCCAAACGCAACCAAACCACCGATTACACCGGATAGGATTAATAGTATTGGTAAATCGGCACCCATATGGATAAGCATCGGCCTTAATACACTATCAAGCGACGCAACAACACAACTCCAGACCAGTAAAACGGTAGCCCAGGTATTATCACCGGTCCAATACAGCCAGATAATAGCCGGGATAAGGACTAATAAAGGGCCAATCTGCGCTACGCAACAGACAAACATCACAACGGTCAGCAAGGTGGCGTATTGAACGCCGACCACGGCCAGCCCGATACCGCCAAGAACAGATTGTACTATTGCTGTAACCACTACCCCAAGTGCCACGGCGCGAATCGCTTGCCCGGCCAAAACGACGGCTGCGTCACCACGCCCCCCCGCCAGACGAATAGCAAAGTGGCGAATGCCCATGCTTACGCTCTCACCGCGGCTATAAAGCAAGGCGCTGAACAGTAGCATTAGTGAGCAGTGCAGGAAGAAGCGACCAATATTAGCTGCCTGTGAGACAAACCATCCCGCTGTCTGGCCGACATAAGGTTGAACCTTCGCGACTAACGCACTGCCGCCGCTGTTGATCAGCGTGTGCCAGCCGTTGTAGGTGCTTCTGCCGACCAGGGGGATTTGGCGCAGCCATGCAAAGTCAGGCAGGTGCAACTGAGACGGGTTACTGGCCAGCTTGACCAGAGGAGCGCTGTTTTCCATAGCGCTGGAAATAAGCAGGGCAATCGGTAACACGAAAAGCAGAATCAGCAGCACTGTCATGACGATAACGGCCAGTACGCGTTTTCCCCATAACAAATTCTGGATACGAATCATCACCGGCCAGGTGGCAATGACTATCATCCCAGCCCAGGCAAAACCCAGTATAAAGGGCTTCACTACCCAGATACTGGCAATCGTCATCAAGGCGATAAACAACACGCCAAACATGATTTGCGGTAAATCATAATTTTTGTTCGGGAGATTCATCAATCATTCTCGTATATGAAAGCAAAGCGACATGGCCAAAGCTGGCTTCAAAGGATCCTTCTAAGCATGGGGTATTACCCAAAAATTTCCTATAGGAGCAATAGAAAATTAAGCGTAATACCTGCCAAAGTTTATCTTTTATGACAAGCAGACGGAGCGCTTGAAAACGAAGTATGTTAGTTTTTAGATTGCTTTAGACAGGGTGGATACGTTTTACGGATCCAGCGGCCGCCTACAGGCCTGCAAACAACAACAAAGACAGAGTCGTAAACAATGATCCCACAAATTTCTCAGGCACCCGGCGTTATTCAGCTGGTGCTCGACTTTTTGGAAGCGTTAAAGAAAGACGGTTTTACGGGTGATATGGCAACAAGCTATGCCGATCGTCTGACTATGGCGACCGACAACAGTGTTTATCAGCTATTACCTGACGCGGTGCTATTCCCGCGCGCGACTTCCGATGTCGCCTTGCTGGCAAGACTCGCAGGCCAGGAAAGATTTAAATCGCTGGTCTTTACCCCGCGCGGTGGCGGTACTGGCACCAACGGTCAGTCTCTTAACCGTGGTATTGTGGTTGATATGTCCCGTCATATGAACCGCATCCTGGATATTGATACCGAAGCCGGATGGGTCAAGGTTGAAGCTGGCGTTATCAAAGACCAGCTCAATGATTTTCTACGCCCGCTGGGATACTTTTTCTCTCCAGAATTATCGACCAGTAACCGCGCCACTCTCGGTGGTATGATCAACACCGATGCTTCAGGCCAAGGTTCTCTGGTTTACGGCAAAACCTCAGATCACGTGCTGGGCATTCGCGCCGTCGTGCTTGGCGGCGAACTGCTGGATACCAGAGCGATGCCCACGGCACTGGCTGAACAACTTGGAGAAGAGAAATCGATTATTGGCGAGATCTATCGCACCGTGTTGCAAAGCTGTCGCGATAATCGGCAATTAGTGATTGATAAATTCCCAAAACTTAACCGTTTCCTCACCGGTTATGATCTGCGTCACGTGCTTAGCGACGACCTCAACACTTTCGATTTAACGCGTATTCTGACCGGTTCTGAAGGGACGTTAGCTTTTATTACCGAAGCGCGTCTGAATATCACCCCTATTCCTAAAGTTAGACGCCTGGTCAACATAAAGTACGATTCATTTAACTCGGCATTACGCAATGCCCCTTTGATGGTCGATGCCAAAGCACTGTCGGTGGAAACCGTAGATTCAAAAGTACTTAATCTGGCTCGAGAGGATATCGTTTGGCATACGGTGAGCGAATACATCACCGACGTGCCGGGTAAGGATATGCAGGGGCTGAATATCGTCGAGTTTGCCGGTGACGATCAGAGTTTGATAGAGAAGCAGGTTGAATCACTGTGTGAGCGTCTTGATGGGTTGATCCGCGACGAGCAGGGTGGGGTGATTGGCTATCAAATTTGTGCGGATCTGGGCGGTATCGAGCGCATCTATAACATGCGTAAGAAATCGGTGGGTCTGCTGGGTAATGCTAAGGGTGCCGCCAAGCCGCTGCCTTTTGCTGAAGATACCTGCGTGCCGCCGGAGCATCTCGCCGACTATATTGTTGAGTTTCGCGCGCTGCTGGACAGTCATAATCTGAGTTACGGCATGTTCGGCCACGTCGATGCTGGGGTGCTGCACGTGCGCCCAGCCCTGGATATGTGCGATCCGCAGCAAGAAATGCTTCTGAAGAAAATTTCTGACGAGGTGGTTGCTCTCACCGCTAAATACGGTGGCCTGCTATGGGGCGAACACGGAAAAGGTTTCCGTGCAGAATATAGCCCGGCTTTCTTTGGCGAGACGCTGTTCCACGAGCTGCGCCGCATAAAAACGGCTTTTGACCCAGCCAACCGTCTTAATCCGGGTAAAATTTGTTCTTCGCTCGACAATGACGAGCCGATGATGAAAGTCGATGCTGCCAAGCGCGGCACTCTCGATCGCCGTATTCCTGTTGAAGTGCGTAGCGCATTTCGCGGGGCAATGGAGTGCAACGGCAACGGGCTTTGCTTCAACTTTGATGTGAAAAGCCCAATGTGTCCATCGTTTAAAATTACCGGAAGCCGCATCCACTCGCCGAAAGGTCGCGCCGGTATGGTGCGCGAATGGCTGCGATTGCTTTCCGAACAGGGCGTTGAACCTCTGGCGTTAGAGCAGGCTTTGCCGCAGCAGGCGATGAGTTTTAGAACCCTGATCGAGAAAACCCGTAACAGCTGGTACGCCAGCAAGGGAGAATACGATTTCTCTCACGAAGTCAAAGAGGCGATGTCTGGCTGTCTGGCCTGTAAGGCTTGCTCAAC
>CAWUIY010000370.1:0-4438 GCA_963922555.1 uncultured Serratia sp.
TCGAATACATCCTTCACCAGGCCATTCGCCTTACGCAGGCGGAAGTTGTTGTTGCCATCAATGGTGACGATGCCAGCGGCATCCTGCCCACGGTGTTGTAACACCGTTAACGCATCATAAATCGACTGGTTTACCGGCATGAAACCGGCGATACCGACAATACCGCACATGTTGTCTTTTCCTCTTCAGCGCTGCCAAAGTTAAATATGCTTTGGCAAGAAACTCGACGTGCTCTGCAGATAGTCAAAAAACCACCTGATGATATAACTAAACTGTGGGATCAACTGTGACTGCTTCCAGTCTTCACTCTGCGAAAAGCTGGTAAACGTGTCCAGGAAGAACAGCCCTGCCGAGACGATTAACACGCCGCGCAGTGCGCCAAAACAGACACCTAATACCCGGTCGGTACCTGAAAGTCCGGTACGCTCGACCAATGAGCTAATTACATAGTTGACAATGGCACCTACGATCAACGTCGCGATGAACAAGATACCGATTGCGATCCCGTTTCGGACAACTTCATCTCCGAAACGTGTGAAATAGACGGCGAGGTAAGGATAATAGTGGCTGGCAACAAAGAAAGCGCAACCCCAGGTTACCAAAGACAAGGCTTCGCGAACGAATCCTCTAATCAGGCTAACTAAAGCAGAAAACCCGATAACCGCAATAATGACGTAATCAATCCAGACCATCACTTTATCTGTCTCTCATCCAGGATAAGACCCGCAATATATATCGCAAAAGCGACCATGATTTTGGGAACAACTAGCCCGGCATCCATTTCGCGGCGAATTCTAACAGAAAAAGAAAACGTTTGCGTAGGGGAAATCTGCCGGTCAGCCAAATTAATCACAACGATGAAAAAAACATCAATCATCGCAAAAAGATAACAAAAGCGTGAAAACTTTATTAAATATAAAAGGCACATAACGCTTACTCCTTCCCGACTTTTACCTTGCGGGAAGGCCACAACCGCGAGTGCCCCGATCATCTGAATAATACGCTGATCGGGGCACAAGGGGGTAATACGTTAACAGGATGCCGTTGATTAGTGAGCCGCGTAAGAGCGCACCACTCCGCTTAGTCCGCTGACGCTTTTCAGCTGCGGCAGAGAAGCTTCAAGATTTTGCTTGTTCGCTTCTGGGCCGACAAACACGCGGGTAATCTGCCCCTGAACCGGAGAAGACGGAACCGTGTAAGCCCGATAGCCCGACAGGCGCAGCTTAGCGACAATTTCATTGACCTTGTCGGCGTTTTTCAGCGCACCCAGCTGTACCACGTAAGACTGTCCAACCGGTGCCTTTTCAGGTGCCTGCGGCCTGGTTTCAGTCTTAGGCGTTTCCACCGGTTTAGGCTCGGCCTTCTTCGGCTCGACTTTTTTCGGTTCAACCGGTTTGGACTGCGTCGTTCTGTTCTGCTGCTGACGCGACTCGGTCATCGCCGGCGGCGTCAACGTTTTTGGCTGAGCGGTGTTTTTTTGTTGAGTCGACGCCTTTGGCGGCAACGTGGTCTGCGGCGCGCTGCTGCCTTGGTCATCTTCCCCCTGAGCCTGAGCGGCAGCGTGTGCGGCTTCAGCGGCACCGGCGTTAACCGCCTCGCCCGCCCCTTCAGGAGGCTGAGCAGGCAATGACTGAGTCACTGGACCCGCACTGCCCTGCACTTCAGTATCACCCGCTTTTGGCACCAGAGGAATAGAGGCGAACTCGTCCTCATAGTGCTTCTTTTTTCCATCCAGCAACCCCGGCAGGATGATCACTCCCAGCGCGACCAGAATTACGGTGCCAACCAGACGATTTTGAAACTTACTTGCCACTGGTATTCCCCGTATCCAACGCAGCCATCACATGCGCTACGGTATGAAATGATCCACAGACTATAACAATATCCTGACTTTCAGCATCCTGCATCGCCTGTTTCCATGCGCTCACCACGTCGGTGAACGAAATAGCGTCGGGAAGATGTGCTGTCAAAGCGGCCACGTCGGCACCGCGCGGACCTTCCAGAGGGGCGCAGTACCACACATCGACTTGCGGCTTGAGACAGTCCAACGTTCCGGCTATGTCTTTATCCAACAACATGCCGATAACTGCACGTACTTTTCCGCCCTGTCGTGGCAAATCAGAAAGTTTACCGGCCAGATAACCCGCTGCGTGCGGATTGTGTGCAACATCAAGAATCAGGCGTGGCGATTCACTGACCAACTGGAAACGCCCCGGTAGCGACGCCTGTTGCAAACCCTGGCGCAGTGCAGCCGGGGGAATCTCCAGCTCGGAGTAATGCAGTGCGGCCAGCGCGGTGGCGGCATTGGCCAGCGGAACGTTCGGCAAAGGCAGGCCTTCGAGCTGTGCGCCGTCGTTATCGCAACGCCAGTTCCAGCTATTTTGACCCACTTCATAATGCCAATCGTGGCCCACGCGATGCAGCTCTGCGCCTTTTTCGCGGGCTACCTCGGCGATAGTGGCAGGCATATCCAGCTCGCCGACAATCGCCGGACGCTGTCCCCGGAACACCCCGGCCTTTTCACGACCAATGCTTTCGCGATCGGAGCCAAGCCAGTCGGTATGGTCCAGCGCGATGCTGGTCACCACGGCGACATTGGCGTCGACAATATTAGTGGCATCAAGGCGGCCGCCAAGACCGACTTCAAGGATCACCACGTCCAGCGCAGCCTGTTTAAACAGTTGCAGGGCCGATAGCGTGCCATATTCAAAATAGGTTAATGACACCTCGCCGCGACCGGCTTCGAGCAGCGCGAATGACTGGCAGTGCTCGGACTCACTGAGTTCCTGGCCCTGAATGCGCACACGCTCGGTGTAACGCACCAGATGAGGCGAGCTGTAAACGCCCACGCGATAACCGGCGGCCATTAACACGGCTTCAAGAGTGCGACAGGTGGTGCCTTTGCCGTTCGTACCGGCGACGGTGAAAACCTGAGGAGCGGGATTCAGCAGATCCATTTTCGTGGCGACCGTTTTAACGCGATCGAGGCCGAGTTCTATGGCCTGAGAATGGAGATTTTCGAGATAACAAAGCCACGTGGCCAGAGGCGACGTGGCTTCAGGAATAGGAGTGTTTTGCATAAGTCCCGCCTAACTTAATCTGTTCAGATTCATAATGAGTCTGAAGGACATGCATTACCGGACTTTACGACAGGCAATGCCCCTTTGTCAGTACTTTGCGCACGACGCTGGATAACAGCCCATACTACTTATACCCGTCGTACTCTGGGTATAGCAAAGGCGGCAAAGGAATTTGCCGCCTTTTTTAACCGCACAGGCTAAATTTCCGGCCTGTTAGGCATCCTGACTGTTGTCAGGGGTCGCGTCAGCCACGGTAACCACCGGTGCTTCTGTGACTTTAGGCTCAGGACGACCGGTCAGTTTAGCCAGCACGCTGCCCAGTTTGTTACGCAGATCGGCACGGCGAACGATCATGTCGATCGCGCCTTTTTCGATCAGGAACTCACTGCGCTGGAAACCAGGTGGCAGTTTTTCACGTACGGTCTGCTCGATAACGCGAGGCCCCGCAAAGCCGATCAACGCTTTAGGCTCAGCAACGTTGATATCGCCCAGCATTGCCAGGCTGGCAGAAACACCACCCATGGTTGGGTCAGTCAGTACAGAGATATAGGGCAGACCGCGCTCTTGCAGCTTGGCCAGTGCAGCACTGGTTTTAGCCATTTGCATCAGAGACATCAGCGCTTCCTGCATGCGCGCACCGCCGCTGGCAGAGAAACACACCAACGGGCAGTTGTCTTCGATGGCCTGTTCGACGGCACGCACAAAACGCGCGCCCACAACCGATGCCATTGAACCGCCCATGAAAGCAAATTCAAACGCGGCAACGACGATTGGCATACCATACAGGGTGCCTTTCATCACAACCATCGCGTCTTTTTCATCTGTCTCTTTTTGAGCTGACAGCAGACGATCTTTATATTTTTTAGAGTCTTTAAACTTGAGAATGTCTTTTGGCTCAAGTTCACTACCCAATTCGACCTCGCTACCTTCATCCATAAAGGTGAACAAGCGCATGCGCGCTGACATGCGCATGTGGTGATCACATTTAGGACAAACCATCAGATTGCGCTCTAATTCAGCGCGGTATAACACCTGACCACAGCTATCGCATTTGGTCCAGACACCCTCTGGAATGCTTGCTTTCCGGGTTTGCGAGATGTTGCTTTTATTAAGAATTCGTTCAATCCAGCTCATCGATGACCTTTCTGTTTGAACCTGGCAAATGCCAGTTCGCTGTTCATGCTGTAACAAGTCCCCTGCTTTAATACAAATAACCGCCCCAGATTCCCCGATTATTCAGTGCGGCGTAAGCCACGCTCAATAGTCGGCAGGAGGGTTGTTCGCAGGAACAGACCACAAATGTCGCTCATTAAACCATATCAGTTGCAGACTGTAGATAAAAAACTGGTCTTACCCTT
>CAWUIY010000371.1:0-4375 GCA_963922555.1 uncultured Serratia sp.
CACTGCCGTCTGGTTTACCGATTGGCAAAAAGCATTGTCACTGAAGATTATATTGAGGCAGCAAAACTTGCCGGAGCGAGTCACTGGCACATTATCAGCCGCGAGATTCTGCCGAACTGCATCGCCGCCATTACGGTGAAAACCACGCTGGATGCCGGATTTGTGATCCTGTTTGGTGCCACGCTTAGCTTTCTCGGCCTCGGCGTTCAGCCACCCACGCCAGATCTGGGCACCATGGTGTCGGCTGGCGCTAACTATCTACCGGAGTTTTGGTGGGAGTCAATGATGCCGGGGATGGCTATTTTATTTGCCATTCTTGGATTCAATCTGCTGGGCGACGGCCTGCGCGATTTCTTCGACGTAGAGGTATAAATCATGACGACGTCTGAAAAATTGTTAGAAATCGACCATCTTAGCCTCAGCTTCCATCGCTATGGACAGGCGTATCAGATTTTGCATGGCGTGTCGTTGACGCTTGAGGCGGGCGAGCGGGTAGCACTGATTGGCGAGTCTGGATCGGGTAAATCGGTCACTGGAAAAGCGCTAATTGGCACCTTGCCGACAACGGCAAAGATTATCTCCGGTGATATTCGTCTCGAAGGGAAATCACTGCTGACCTTACCAAGCGCGGCACGTGAGCGGCTGAAAGGCAGCAAGATGTCGATGATCCAACAAGACCCGCTAACCTCTTTTAACCCGGTGTTTCGGATCGGTAGTCATCTGAATGACGTAATGAAATTCGTTGAAAGCCAGAGTGGGCAGCGCCTGAGTGGCGTCCAGCGCCGAGAGCATATTTATGCCGTTTTGCGCAAAGTTCGCCTGAGTGATCCGCAACGTGTTTGCGAGGCTTATCCGTGGCAACTTTCTGGCGGTATGCGTCAGCGGGTTCTGATTGCCTTGGCTTTGTTGCACCCAACACGATTATTGATTGCCGATGAGCCGGGTACCGCGCTCGATGTGACCACGCAGGCAGAAATCAATGCCTTGATTAATCGTCTGGTAGATGAAGAACGGCTGGCCTTACTGTTGATTACGCACAATCTTGGCGTTGTGCGCCAATGTGCTGACCGGGTTTATGTGATGCAACAAGGGCGCATTGTAGAACAGACAACTGCCTCGGCGCTGTGCTCACAGCCGCTCCACCCTTATACCCAGCGACTGTTCAATGCCATGCCCCGATTGTACGGTTCAGATGTAAAAGCGCCGGTTCTACCGACTGGGGATCTGTGTATAGAAATAGTCGGCGCGGTAAAGCATTTTGATGTTGAAAAGCGTTGGTTACGTAAAACGGCTACGCCAGTCGTTGCGGTGAATAATGTTTCTCTGCGCATTCAACGCGGCGATATTTTTGGGCTAGCGGGCGAGTCAGGGTCGGGAAAAACGACGGTGGCACGGGCATTAATGGGGCTATTGCCGTTGACCGAAGGTGATATTTTTTTCGAAGGTGAGGCGGTAAAAAGCGGTAACAACACCCCAGCGCTGCGCAAAAAAATTCAGCTGGTACATCAGAATCCCGCGATGTCACTCAACCCTAAACGCACGGTCGGTGATGCTATACGTGTACCGCTGAAATATATCGCGGGTTATCAGGGGGACGTGACCGAACGGGTTCATCAGTTGCTCAGGCAGGTCGAATTACCGGCGGAATATGCCGATTTTTATCCCAACAGTTTATCCGGGGGCCAGAAACAGCGCGTGGCTATCGCCCGTGCGCTTGCCGCGGAGCCTGAAATTATCGTGCTCGACGAGCCAACCTCGGCATTGGATGTTTCTGTGCAGTTCAACGTGATTGCCCTGTTACAGCGCTTGCAAAAGGAGCTGGGGCTGACCTATCTGTTTATCTCTCATGACCTCAGCCTGATGCGTAATTTCTGTAACCGGGTTGCCATCATGCTTAAAGGTGCGGTGGTCGAAACAGGCCCCACTGACGAAGTTTTTCTTTTTCCTAAACATGCTTATACCCGCGCGCTCTTGCAGGCTATTCCTGTGCTGAGCCAGGAAGAAGAACAGCAAAAACCCGGTGTGGAAATCCTGCACCTCAATCCACTTTCACCGCCGCTATTGAATCATTAAGGAGTCAGAATGCAATCCAGATATCGCATTGGTATCGACGTTGGAGGCACCAATACCGACGCCGTTATTATGAATGGACGCGAAGTCGTTGCCGCCGTCAAAGTGGCGACTACCGAAGATGTTACTGGCGGCGTTCGCGGCGCGTTGGAGCAAGTATTGTCACTGTCGGGTATTTCGCAGGGGAATATTTCTGGCGTAATGATTGGCACCACGCATTTCACCAATGCAGTGATTGAGCGTAAACATCTGGTTCGTACCGGCGTTATCCGCATTGGTCTGCCTGCAACCGCCAGTATTCCGCCGATGGCCGACTGGCCAGAAGATATCAAATCATTGATAGGTGATGCCTGCTATTTAATTAAAGGCGGCTACGAGTTTGACGGGCGTGAGATAAATCCGCTTGATGAAGAGGCAGTAGTGCGTATCGCGGCACAGCTGAAAGAAAAGGACATTGTTTCTGTGGTGGTCAATTCGGTGTTTAGCCCGGTGAATGACAGCATGGAGCGCCGCGCCAGTGAACTGCTGCAGCAAAATTATCCGCAGTGTGACGTGGTTATGGCTTCTGAAGTTGGCCGTGTCGGGCTACTAGAAAGGGAAAATGCCGCCATTCTCAATGCGAGCCTTCGCCAATTGAGTACCAAAACGGTAAATGCTTTTGCTCAGGCTTTAAAAGAGTGTTCTCTGGATTGCCCATTCTTCATTACTCAAAACGACGGCACCTTGATGAATGCCGATTTTGTGCGTCGTTTTCCTGTCTTGACCTTTGCGAGCGGGCCGACAAATTCGATGCGCGGGGCGGCATTCTTATCCGGTTATCAGGATGCGATTGTGGTTGATGTGGGGGGAACCACTACCGACGTTGGGTTGCTGCAAAAGGGTTTCCCCAGACAGTCGGCGACGACGGTCAATATTGGCGGCGTTCGTACTAACTTTCGCATGCCAGACACTCTCAGCGTTGGATTGGGCGGCGGCAGTCGGGTTCGCCAGGGAAAAAATGGCGTCACGATTGGCCCCGATAGCGTCGGGTATCGCATCAGTGAAGATGCAAAAGTGTTCGGCGGAGATGTGCTGACCACCAGTGATATTGCCGTTGCGCTTGGCCGCGCCCGCTTTGGCAATGCAGATGCCGTTGCCACATTGACACCTGAGTTTTTAAAGCAGGCCGCCGAACTTATGGACCATATTGCGCAGGACTGTGTAGAGAAAACGCGACTCTCATCCGAGCCATTGCCGGTGATTGTCGTGGGCGGTGGCAGCGTACTGCTAGGGCCGACCATTGGCGGCCTGGAAACTCTAAGACCTAACCATTATTCCGTTGCCAACGCCGTGGGCGCCGCGATTGCGCAGGTTAGCGGAGAGGTTGACAAAATATTCAGCCTTGAAAACATCACGCGTGAGCAGGCTATTGCCGAGGCTCAGGCTGTCGCTACTGCTCGTGCAATTGATGCCGGAGCACGGGCCGATAGCATCAAACTAATTGATAAAGAAGATGTACCGTTGGCCTATTTGCCGGGCAATGCCACCCGAATCCGTGTGAAAGTCGTTGGCGATTTGGAGCTATAACCATGAAACGTTTAACTGTTAAGGATATTGAAGCTATCGAAGTCGGCGCGGCGATTTTAGGCACTGGCGGCGGCGGTAATCCCTACTATGGAAAACTACAACTGCTCGAGCAAATGAAAAAGGGCGGCGTGGTGGATGTAATTTCCCTCGACGAACTGGATGATGATGCCTGGGTGGTTTCGCTGGGCGGAATTGGCGCCCCCGCAGTGTCGGTGGAAAAAATCTATCAGGGCGAGGAGCTATGCCGCGCAGTGCAGGCTCTCGAGCGTGAAACCGGCCGTAAAGTCGATGCGCTGATATCCACTGAAATTGGCGGTGCAAACAGCCTCAAGCCGATGCTCACCGCGTCTCAGCTTGGTTTGCCCATCGTTGACGGCGATGGCATGGGCCGCGCTTTTCCCGAAATGCAGATGACCACTTTCAGCATTTATGGGCATCAAAGCACACCGTCGGCGATGTCGGATTCGCATGGCAATACGGTGGTGTTTACTCATCTTGTTGGCGAAGTCTGGCTCGAACGACTGGCGCGTGCCTGTGTAGTGCAGATGGGGGGCACGGCGGGTATCGCCGAAGCGCCGATGGCCGGAAGTTTCGTTAAACAATATTCCGTGCCGGGTACCCTGACTCAGGCGATGACGTTGGGCTATGCGGTGCTCGACGCTAATCGTGAGAATCGCGATCCCATCGCCGAAATCTGCCATCGTGAAAGCGGAAGCGTGCTGTTTGAAGGCAAGATTGT
>CAWUIY010000372.1:0-4372 GCA_963922555.1 uncultured Serratia sp.
TATCAGTGCGAGTGGACAGGGAAGGTCGCTATAGCCTAAATGACCTGCACGCAGCTGCTGTAATCAAAGGTGAAGCTACTGAATCACAAAGACCAGGCAAGTTTATCCGAAGTGCTGCAATTAAGCGGTTTGCCAGCGCACTTGATTGCAGAGGACAAAAAAGTCCTCTGGAACAATATCAATCACTTAGGGTTATTAACGGAGGTGACGAGCAAGGTGTTTGGGGTGCTGAGTTACTGGCGATCAGGTATGCAGCATGGATTAACCCAGAGTTTGAAATCAACGTTTATGAAACCTTTAGGGAAGCCGTTCTCAATGGGATTGGAAATATGACGCGCCTTAACCGTCTCGATCTACTGATTGCCAGCGAGAAAAAAGAAGTGAGTGCCTGCGCCAGAAAGATGAATCAGTGGGGAGTCGGCGGACGCAAGAGAATGCTTAGCAAAACCCGTGAAAATATCATCGAACAAATTGACCCTGACATGGTGACAATCATGCAAGGGAAGGTGGAATAACAATGGCTAAACTAAAAACGCTTAGACCAAGAGTGCAAAATGTGGATGTGCGCATTGTGAAGCCAATGGTGGTCGCCGACCGTCGCATCACCGGTTACAAACTTCAGCAGCGCCGCATGCGGATATGGCAGCGCAACCCTTGCTGTGTGAAGTGTGGCCGAGTGACAGAATATCCCCATGGCTTTGACCTTGACCATATCGTACCGCTCTATCTGGGTGGCGAAGATGATGACGGCAATTGTCAGATCCTATGCAATGGGCCTGATGGTTGTCACCACAAGAAGACAGGCGATGATATGGGACAAAGCAAATGACTCCAGATGAACAAACTATTCTGATGTTCAAAGGCCTGATAGCTGATCTTTCTGAAGACCAACAGGCACGTGTAAAAGAAGCGGAAGCCAGGCTTACTGCAGTACTGGAAGAGTACAAAGATGAAGGGCTTGTTGCCTTTGGTTTGATTGGTGCCAAACTTCAATGCAAGTGATATCGATTATCATTCAACGTTATAAATGGAATGTTATTGATATTTATTATCATTTGCATCATCGCGGGCGGGGGGTGTGAAAAAGTTCCCGAGGGCTTTGCCTACGAAACCTCGCCCCCCCTCACGCACAGAAAAAATCCCATTTTGAAGGTATTAACATGTTAACAGCCCAAAAGCGGAAATTCGCTCTGGCGCTGATGTCCGGCATGTCTAAAAAAGATGCGGCTATAAAGGCGGGTTATTCTGACAAAACCGCACGCTCCAAGGGTTCGCAGCTCTCTAAGGACCCGGAGGTCATCGCTTTTATTGGTCGTAAAAAAAAGGAAAAAGTTGAAGTCGATGAGGTTCCAGAACATCGCCGAAATGTTAATACCCCACCGGTAAACACCAGGGAGGAAAAAGCAGAGGTTGAAATGGCTGGCGTTGGGGAGTTTGCCGATCCTCTGGAGTTCCTGAAATCAATCATGAATGACAGAGAAAAAGAAATTGAGGTAAGAAAAGACGCTGCTAAAGCCATGCTTCCTTATGTGCATCCAAAAAAAGGAGAGGGAGGAAAGAAAGTCGCACAAAACGCAGCTGCCAAGGTAGCGGCCAGTAAGTTTGGAGCGATGGCTGCGCCAAAGCTGGTTGTGAATAACAAGGGGTAAGCCATGGTGAGTTGGACAACAGCTTGTCTCGACTGGGAAGAAAGGCTGATAAATCGGCAATCGATTATCCCTGATCCTATTTTTAAAGATACTGCCGCTCACGCCCTCTCAATATTTAAAGAGCTGCGTGTTTCAGATTTACCGGGCAAGCCCACTTTTGGCGAATGTACCGATCAGTTTGTTTTCGATTTCGTTAATGCCATTTTTGGCGGTTATGACGCTGAAACCGGAAAGCAGCTAATTCGGGAGTATGGATTACTGATTTCCAAAAAGAATACGAAATCCACTATCGCGGCTGGGATCATGCTCACGGCCCTGATTATCTGCTGGCGCGAGGACGAGGAACATTTAATTCTCGCACCGACAAAAGAGGTAGCTGATAACAGTTTCAAACCGGCTGCCGGTATGATCCGCTCTGACGAAGAACTGTCTGATATGTTCCAGATTCAGGATCACATCAGAACGATAACCCATCGTGTCACCCGAAATACGTTAAAGGTCGTTGCCGCAGACACGGATACCGTATCCGGTAAAAAAGCGGGCCGCGTACTGGTCGATGAGCTTTGGCTCTTTGGTAAACGCCAGAATGCCGAGGCGATGTTTATGGAGGCATTAGGCGGCCAGGCTTCCCGCGACGAAGGCTGGGTTATTTATCTGACGACCCAGAGTGATCAGCCTCCCGCCGGTATATTTAAGCAAAAGCTTCAATACTGGCGTGATGTGCGGGATGGCAAAACTCATGACCCTAAAACATTGGGCATTTTGTATGAATTCCCTGAGAAGATGATTGAGAATAAAGATTATCTCCAGGTTAAGAATTTCTATATCACAAACCCGAATCTTGGCCGCTCGGTCAGCAACGAATGGCTTGAGGATCAGCTAAGAAAAAATCAGCCTAAGACGGACGGGACATTCCAGCAATTCCTTGCTAAACACCTGAATATTGAAATTGGCATGAATTTGCGCAGCGATCGCTGGGCCGGTGCCGAATACTGGGAAGTGCAGGCAAGGAATGACCTCAGCTTAGAAGAAATTCTGCAGCGTTCTGAGGTGATAACCGTAGGTATTGATGGCGGTGGCCTCGATGACCTTTTGGGTCTTTCTATCATTGGTCGGGACAGAGAAACGCGAGAATGGCTAGCCTGGACCCATGCCTGGGCGCACAAATCTGTGCTTGAAAGGCGGAAAAGCGAGGCATCTAAGCTAATGGATTTTGCTGCTGCTGGCCACCTCACGCTGGTGGATTACATCGGACAGGATACGGAAGAGATTGCCCAACTGGTATGCAGGATAAAAGATGCGGACTTGCTGGATAAGATTGGTATCGACCCCTCTGGGATTGGTGCCATCCTGGATGAACTGGTTTCTGCCGAAATTGACCAGGAGAAAGTGGTCGGCATCAGTCAGGGATGGCGACTCGGCGGGGCAATTAAAACCACCGAAAGGAAACTCGCAGAAGGTGGGCTTGTTCACGGTGGGCAGGCAATGATGAACTGGTGCGTAGGCAATGCCAGGGTTGAACCTCGTGGCAATGCCATTTTAATCACCAAGCAGGTCAGTGGCGCCGGAAAAATTGACCCCTTGATGGCTCTTTTCAATGCAGTGTCTCTGATGGCTCTCAATCCAGAATCGACCAAGAAAGACTATCAAATCCATTTTATTTAGGTGCCGAGCAATCAGCGTTGCCCTTAGATAAAAGATCTACACCTATACACCCGCCTCGGCGGGTTTTTTCGTTTCAGGAGGTCAGTAAATGGCAAAGCAGCGCGCTTATAGCCTCATGACGATTAAGGCCGTTGATGAGGACAAGCGGGTCATAACCGGCATTGCCTCGACGCCTTCACCCGATCGTTACGGTGACGTCATGGAGCCAGACGGGGCCATCTTCAATGCAGAAACCCCGTTTCTCTGGCAGCACGACAGCAACCAGCCTATCGGGACCTGCACCCCGAAACAGGTAAAAGAGGGGCTGGAAATTGTTGCCACCCTCGTAAAGCCAACTCCGGACATGCCTTCGCAGTTGGCCGCTCGACTCGATGAGGCCTGGGCCTCCATCAAGTCAGGTCTGGTGCGAGGCCTATCAATCGGGTTTAAGCCGATTGAATACTCATTTTTGGATGAGGCGGGCATCCGCTTTTTGAGTTGGGATCTGCTGGAAGTATCAGCGGTCACCATACCGGCCAATGCCGAATGCTCTATTCAAACCATTAAATCTTACGACCTTCGCCCGCAAGCCGCGTTAGGCAATGAAAGGCCGGTTGTTAAATCACAAACCCCTGCTGGCGCTACAGCAAAAAAATCTACTGAAATTAAGGGAAACAAAATGAATATCGCAGAGCAGATTAAAACGTTTGAAGTTAAGCGTGCAGCGCTGGCCGCAGCAATTGACACTATCATGTCCAAAGCGGCTGATGAAGGTCGCACATTGGATGCGGAAGAAGAAGAGCAGTACGAACAGAACGCTGCTGAAATTAAATCGGTTGACGTCCACTTGGTGCGTTTGCGCGACATGGAAGCCAATCAGGCAAAATCAGCCAAGCCAGTGGTACCCGTCAATTCCGGCGAAGTGACTACCATTGGTGCTCGCGCACCCGGCATTATTCACGTTGAACCAAAGCTGGAAAAAGGCATTGCGTTTGCACGTTTTGCTAAATCGTTGGCCGCGGCAAACGGCAGTCGCTCCGAGGCGCTGGAAATCGCGCGTAAGCAGTACCCGAACGACG
>CAWUIY010000373.1:0-4341 GCA_963922555.1 uncultured Serratia sp.
AACAAATTAATGAGGAAGCCATCATGAAAAACCTGACTAAAGCCTTTGCCGTTATCGCCCTGACCACCGCTTCATTCGCTACCTTTGCTGCAACCGAAGTTAACATGGCACCGGCTGGTGAACACAGTGTCGGCATGGTTAGCGCATCAACCAATGGTGATGACCTGACTTCTCTGCAAGGCAAACTGGCCGCTAAAGCCGCTCAGGAAGGTGCAAGTTCATACCGCATCATTTCTGCCGGTGGCGAGAATCATCTTTACGGCACCGCAGAAATCTACAAATAAGCAGTAAGCAGTAAAATTGATCAGCACAATTAGTTAACGATTATTAAATAAACATATTGCATCGGACAGAGACAAGGCTTATTATTTATTTAACGAACGATAAGTATATCGTCCACCGAAATAGTAAGTCCAGACTAAACGAGAATAGGAAATAAGATCATGAAAAACCTGACTAAAGCTTTTGCCGTTATCGCACTGACTACTGCTTCATTCGCCACTTTTGCTGCTACCGAAGTCAATATGGCTCCTAACGATTCACAGAGCCTGGGTACAGTTAGTGCTTCTACCAATGACGGTAATCTGAGTGCCCTGCAGGGTAAACTGGCTGCTAAAGCTGCTCAGGAAGGCGCTAGCTCTTACCGCATCACTTCTGCCGGTGGTGAAAACCATCTGTACGGTACTGCTGAAATCTACAAATAAGCTTTATGAAGTAAATAAGCCTCATGAAGTGAAGTAGAGAGTAATTTTGAAGTGAGTTTTAAGATTAAGATTTAAGGGTAAACATCTGAGTTAGCACAATATAGTGCATGACCGGATAAATCGGACAAGTAATAAGGCTCTAATTTCTCAAGCGAACAGCAATCAGAATGCGGTCACTGAAATTAGGCTACAACGACGAATAGGACAAATATTATGAAAAACCTGACTAAAGCTTTTGCTGTTATCGCACTGACCACCGCTTCATTTGCCACTTTTGCTGCAACAGAAGTTAATGCTGTACCAAGCAATGAACATAGCATCGGAATTGTAAGCGCAGAAACTAACGGCAACGATTTGAGTTCATTGCAGGGCCAACTGGCGGCTAAAGCAGCTCAGCAAGGTGCAACTTCTTATCGTATCGTTTCTGCCGGTGGTGACAACCATCTGTTTGGTACTGCAGAAATCTACAAATAAGCTCCAGCTCCTTGTCAAAACAGTCATTAGCAGAAGAGGCGGCGTTTGCCGCCTTTTTCGTGCCTGCAATATCTGTCTTTGCCTGGAAGACACCAGACAAAGATAGAAATCCCTTAATGGGTAGAGCTTTTTAAACCACTATCCAACTGATGCTGTTCAATTGCTAACTCGATAAGTTCGGTAATTAACGCGGTATAATCCAATCCGCTTGCAGCCCACAGCTTGGGATACATGCTGATATTAGTAAAGCCAGGCAGGGTGTTGATTTCGTTAATCACTACCTCCCCTTCTTCAGTCAGGAATACATCCACTCGCGCCATGCCACGACATTCCAGTGCCTGAAATGCCTGAATAGCGATGCCACGGATTTTATCGTTAATCTCGGCAGCGATATTTGCTGGCACGGCAACTGAGGCACCCTGCTCATTAATATACTTGGTGTCATAGGAATAGAACTCATCATGCAGTATCACTTCTCCGCAGGTGCTGGCTTTCGGATAATCATTACCTAATACCGCACATTCTATTTCCCGCCCTTTAATAGCCGATTCGACCAGCACCTTATGATCGTAACTGAATGCCGCGTCGAGCGCCTGCTCATAAGCACCACGATCCTTGACCTTGCTGACCCCAACCGAAGAACCCTGATTAGCCGGTTTAATAAACAGCGGCAGTCCCAGCTCCGCAACAACTTGATCAAAATTGGTTTGCTGCCGCGTGCGGCGGGTCAACGTTATAAAAGGCGCAACGTTAAGTCCGGCATCACGCAGTAGGCGTTTAGTCACGTCCTTATCCATGCATACTGCCGATCCAAGAACGCCGGAACCCACGTAGGGGATATTGGCCATTCTCAGCAGCCCCTGCAGTGAACCATCCTCACCCAAGGTTCCATGAACAATCGGGAAAATCACGTCCAGCTGCGACATGGCATGCGCATCTTGGGTATCAATCAGCTGATTCTTTTCCAGCCCAGGCACCAATGCTACCTGCTGATTAGAGCGGTTCAAGGCAATTAACGCCGGATCTTCAGCATTCAGAAGGTAATTACTGGCATCATTAATATGCCATTCACCCTGTTTATCGATTCCCAACAGCGTGACGTCAAAGCGCTGCTGATCTAAAGCGTCAACAATATTGCGGGCGGATTGCAAAGACACCTCATGTTCGGAGGATTTACCCCCAAAAATAATACCCACACGTAGTTTACTCACTCTTAACTCCTTACTAACTGCTTTAATCGACGATAAACAGTTTTGCCCCAATCGGGGTTGATGACTGATGTGCTTCGGCGTGGTCCGCGACCTGATAACTCATCCCCGGCGTTAAAACAAACGCGCGTCCATCATCGAGTACGGTGTGCAATTCACCTTCAAGACAAAACAGGACATGGCCCTTCTCACACCAGTGATCAGCAAGGTAGCCTGCTGAATACTCTACAATGCGCACCCTGATAGGCTGGGCATCGTCCCCAAAATGCTGAGTACGCCACAGGGCTTCGCCCGTTTCACCCGCGTGTCGGGTTGGTTCGATGGTACTCCAGTCGGTAGTGCAAAACGGAATAGCGGATAGTTTCATCTCAGTCTCGTGCAAAACGGGGGGATTCCAGAATAGAAGTGAATGGCTTGGCGATCAATTGCCTAATGCAGACGATGTATTCATAAAGCCGGAAAATGTTTAGAAATTTTTCATGCTAATAACGAAAAGTTATGTAAACCGCAGCCAAAGCTCAAAAAAGTGCAGTCACTCGACTATGCTTAATCTTCAGCCGTAGCAAATGCTGAATAACGCACCTCAATTCATACTCAGGGAATTAACCGTTTTACGTTTCTCTGAGTGGCAAAAAAGGAGCAATTCATGCCTTATCAAACGATCAATCCTTTCAACAATAAGCTCATCAAAGAATATCAAACTCATAGCGATCAGCAGGTTGAACAGGCTCTGGAGACGGCTCATCTGTTGTATAAATCCGAATGGGCGCAGGGCGACATTCAGCCTCGCCTGCAGGTATTGCACAAACTGTCGGACATTATTTCTTCTCGCGTTGAAGAGCTGGCTCAAGGGATCAGTACCGAAATGGGTAAACTGATTGAACAGAGCCGCGCCGAGGTGCAGTTGACCGCCGATATTGCTAAATATTATGCTGAAAATGCAGAAGAGTTTCTGAAACCCGTTGCTTATAAATCCAGCCTTGGTGAAGCCTGGGTTGAGAACTCCCCTATTGGCGTCATCATGGCGGTAGAGCCGTGGAACTTCCCGTTCTATCAGTTAATTCGCGTACTCGCCCCAAATCTGGCAGCCGGTAACAGCGTATTGGTCAAGCACGCCAGCATCGTGCCACACTGTGCGGAAACGTTTGAGAAACTGATTACCGAAGCCGGTGCGCCAAAAGGGGCCTATACCAACCTGTTTATTTCTTCCGATCAGGTTTCCGAAATTATCGATGACGATCGCGTGCAGGGTGTCGCCCTAACAGGTTCCGAAAAAGCCGGTGCCGCTGTTGCCTCACGCGCTGCGGGCAAATTGAAAAAATCGACGCTTGAACTTGGTGGTAATGACATCTTTGCAGTATTGGAAGATGCTGATATTGATCACGCAGCCAAAGTGGGTGCGCAGGCGCGTGTTGCCAACGCGGGTCAGGTTTGTACTGCTGCTAAGCGCTTCATCGTCAACGAAAAAGTGGCTGACGAATTCCTTAGAAAATTCACTCAGCATCTGAGCGAGCTGAAGATTGGCGACCCGTTAGACAGCAAGACCACTCTCGGCCCGCTTTCTTCTGCAGAAGCCTTGAAAACGTTGACCAAACAGGTGAAAGAGGCCGTCAAACACGGTGCAAAACTGCATCTTGGTGGTGAGCCGATTACTGGCAATCCAGGTAATTTCTATCCTGCAACTATTCTGACCGGGATCACCCGCGAAAATCCGGCTTATTTCGAAGAGTTCTTCGGACCGGTAGCGCAATTCTATGTAGTGAAAAACGATGAGGAACTGGTGAAACTTGCCAACGATTCTCATTATGGTCTCGGCGGTGCCTTGTTTACTCGCGATCTGCAACGCGCGCGCAAGCTGGCGACTCAAATTGAAACCGGAATGGTCTATGTAAACTCGCTGACAGATACCGCGCCAGAGTTGCCATTCGGTGGGGTGAAACGTTCGGGCTTTGGTC
>CAWUIY010000374.1:0-4300 GCA_963922555.1 uncultured Serratia sp.
TTTGACGCCCACTCGATTGCCTCGGTGATCCCGCGTTTGTTTGAAGGGAAATTGCCCGATTTAAATCTCGGCACCAACAGTGGGCTGAGCTGTGCGCCAGGCTTGATTGGCGTGGTAGAAGGTTGCTGCACGGTGCAGGACACTTTCACCCACGTGCTCAACGGCCGTTTCAAGGGCGGATACATCACCCGCGCCTATGGCCAGCCGGAGAATCATCAGCACGCGGTGCAGCTGGAGTTGGCCCAGTGCAACTATATGGAAGAGATCGAGCCATATCCGTATGCCCCCGCTAAAGCCGAACAGCTGCAAACGGTGCTAAAACCCATGCTGGCCGGAATGCTGGCGTGGGGTGACAGTCAGTACAAAAAATAATAGTCATGATGTTGTCTACTGATGATGATCAATGTCAGTAGTTACCTGGGCTTCAAGTCAGTGATTCGGGCGAGCGAGCGCCGCTGCGGCGTCAAGGACGAACATATGATTTAGCCAAAGTCATTGGCGTTGCAGCAAGGCAGCAAGTGAAAGAGTCCCGATGAGCTGACTCAAGTCAGTGATTCGGGCGAGTGAGCGCCGCTAACGAAGCTGCGGCGTCAAGGACGAAGGCTAAAGACTCAAGTCAGTGATTCGGGCGAGCAAGCGCCGCTAACGCCGCTGCGGCGTCAAGGACGAAGGCTAAAGAGTCGGTCGTAAACGTGCTGCAGATGCAACTGCATTGCTCCTCTGGCGGCAAGCGGGTCGCGGGCAAGAATGGCATCGGTGATTGCCTGGTGGTCGGCGTTCATCTGTAGCGGGAAATCTGTTTCAGCATAATGCGCTTCAAGGCGGACGAAACGCGCGGACTCACGTTTGTTCCATAGATACTCCATCATATCGCGCAGCACTTCGTTGCCGGTCATCTCACTGATTAATAGATGAAAGCGTTTATCTTCACGCAAAAAATCTTGATTATTGATATTAAGCTGTGTCAATTCGCGGTTGATTTCGGCCAATTTTTCGCGCTGATCGTCGGTTCCGTTGATGGCAGCCAGTTCGGCAGTGGTGCACTCGTAGATTTGACGCGCCTTAACCAATGACTGAAGGCTGAACTCTTCTTCAACCACTATAGCCTGCTGGGAGGGCAACGGATTACTGACGTAAACGCCGTTACCCGTGCGAATCTCCACCCATCCGGTTATCTCGAGCGCGATCAGCGCCTCGCGAATGGACGAACGGCTGACGCCGAGCTGCTTCGAGAGATCGCGTTCAGAGGGGATCATTTGCCCAGGGGCAAACTGGCCACTGTTGATGTAGTCTTTTAACAGATTGGAAATCTGACGGTAAAGTCTTTCCACTTTCAGAGTCGGTAATTCCATTTCTTTCCCCGATATTGTCATGCTATCTCTCTGATCCAAAACGGCCTACAGCCGGAAATCGCTTTCTATCCACATCCTATCATAGCGTCTAAAACTTCACGACGCCGCGCTTTTACAGCCTTAAGGCAAGATTGCTGGTTGAAGATCAATTGTGCAAGTTTGATCACATTATTTTAACGCAGAGTGCTGAATGATACACAGGCCTGATGGCCTGACCAGCAGACAATTAGGCCAGAAATTTTATTAAATCGTTCGACCCGAAGATAAAAAACATAATTAAGGACACCTTATGCAAGCCTCTTCTCTGGACAGCATACTGCCGGAAACTCTCGCCAGATCGCATAAAATCAAGCGGATACAGACTATTTCACTCTCGCTGCTGTTTATGGCTGGGATCATTAACTTTCTTGATCGCGGGTCGCTATCGATTGCTAATCAGGCCATTCGCGGCGATCTGGGCCTGTCGGGTACAGAATTTGGCTTCCTGCTCTCAGCCTTCTCACTTTCCTATGGGATTTCTCAACTGCCCAGCGGCATCCTGCTCGACCGATTTGGGCCGCGTATTGTCTTGGGTGGTGGCCTGCTTTTCTGGTCGGTGATGCAGGCGCTGGCAGGCAGTGTAAACAGCTTCAGCCACTTTATTATGTTGCGTATTGGCTTGGGCATCGGCGAAGCGCCGTTTATGCCCAGCGGGGTCAAGGTGGTTAATGACTGGTTTAATGTTAAAAAGCGCGGCCTGCCGATGGGGATTTTTAACTCGTCCACCACGCTGGGACAGGCCTTTGCACCGCCGATTCTGGTCGCGCTGATGCTGGCTTTTGGCTGGCGAATGATGTTTCTGATCATCGGTGTCGCAGGGATCGCTGTCGCACTTTGCTGGTGTGCCTGGTATCGCAACCGCGACCAGATGGCCCTTAGCACAGAAGATCGCGCCTACCTTGATCAGGGCAGTAAGCCGGCAGTCAAAACGCGACTCAGCCTTGGCGAATGGGGCGCATTGTTCAAACGCCGCAGCGTTTGGGGGATGTTGCTAGGCTTCAGCGGGGTCAACTACACGGCGTGGCTTTATCTGGCCTGGCTTCCGGGTTATTTGCAGGCAGAACGCGGCCTGAGCCTGGCGAATACCGGCTGGGTAGCAGCAATCCCCTTCCTGTTTGGCTCATTGGGGATGCTGGTCAACGGCGTAGTGGCCGATCGGCTGGCACAAAAAGGCTATTCGTTGCTGAAAAGCCGCAAGGCGCTGATTTGCTTCGGGCTGGTGTGTTCTGCAGCCTGCACATTATTGGTTATTCAGTCTTCCAGCACGGCAATGGCGGTGGCGTTTATCAGCCTGGCACTGTTCTTTATCCACTTTGCAGGCACCTCTGCGTGGGGACTGGTGCAGGTCATCGCCCCCTCACGCATGGTCGCGTCAGTCAGCAGCATTCAAAACTTCGGCAGCTTTATCTTTGCCTCTTTTGCGCCAATCGTCACCGGTTGGGTGCTGGATACCACCGGTTCGTTTAACTGGGCACTGGTGGTCTGCTCCTGCGTCACTTTCGCGGGTGCGCTGTCCTATTTCTTTATCGTCAAAGATCCGCTTGAATCGGCAGAAACAGCCTAATTTTTTGTCGCCCTTGAAGCGACCCTAGTGATTAAACAAGGAGTGATTTATGGAACAAACATGGCGCTGGTATGGCCCCAATGACCCGGTATCCCTTGACGATGTGCGCCAGGCTGGCGCGACCGGCGTCGTCACCGCCCTGCACCATATTCCCAATGGCGAAGTCTGGCCAGTGGACCAAATTAAACAACGTCAGGCTGAACTGGCGGAAAAAGGGCTGGTGTGGTCGGTGGTGGAAAGCATCCCGGTACATGAAGAAATTAAAACCCGCAGCGGCAAGGTTGACCAGCACATCGCTAACTATCAGCAGTCGCTACGTAATCTCGCAGCCTGCGGCATCAGCACCATTTGCTATAACTTTATGCCGGTTCTGGACTGGACCCGTACCGATCTGGGGTATTTGTTACCCGACGGCTCGCGCGCGCTGCGTTTTGACCAAACCGCTTTTGCCGCCTTCGAGCTGCATATTTTACAGCGTGAAGGGGCAAAGCAAGATTACTCGCCTCTTGAGCAACAACAGGCTGCGGACTATTTTTCCGCCATGTCACAACAGGATAAAGACACCCTTACCGCGAATATTATTGCCGGTTTGCCGGGTGCCGAAGAAGGCTATACGCTGGAGCAGTTCCGCGCCCGTCTGGCCACCTATGACGGTATTGACAAGGCCGGCCTGCGCGCAAATATGGCGCATTTCCTGCGCGCGATCGTGCCGGTAGCCGAGCAGCACGGATTGCGGCTGGCGGTTCACCCCGACGATCCTCCGCGCCCGAGCCTCGGCCTGCCACGCATCGTCTCAACCTTTGACGATATGCAATGGCTGAAAGACACCGTCGACAGCGTACACAACGGTTTTACCTTCTGTACCGGCTCCTACGGGGTGCGCGAAGATAACGACCTGGTGAAGATGTTCGATACTTTTGCCGACCGTGTTCACTTTATCCACCTGCGCGCCACCTCTCGTGAAGCGACCCCCGGCAGTTTTCATGAGGCCGATCATCTCGACGGTGATGTCGATATGGTCGCAGTGATTAAATCTATTCTGACTGAAGAGCAGCGGCGCAAAAGAGCAAACGAGACACGCCCTATTCCTATGCGCCCAGACCACGGCCATCAGATGCTCGACGACCTGAAAAAGAAAACTAATCCGGGCTATTCGGCGATTGGTCGTCTCAGAGGATTGGCAGAGTTACGCGGCGTGGAAAGAGCTTTAAAGCAAACGCTGTTTTCCTGATTAGCTGATAATATTCCCGCCCAGCCAAGTCTGGGTGGGTATTCACTTTTACTCGCTCAATGCTGCAATCCACGTTATGGGTTGCCCGAAGCAGTGAGACTTTTTTGCATTTTA
>CAWUIY010000375.1:0-4233 GCA_963922555.1 uncultured Serratia sp.
CCGGCAGCAGACATTTTTAACATATCACGACGCGTTAACATGGCTTTCTCCTTAAAACTAGTAAGGGTAATTGCTAGCTGTCATCAATGCCAAAAAATTGATTATTTCGTGATGTTATTGTGTTGCAATATAGAAATAACATTAAATAAATAGCGAACGAAGTTTATTTTAGAGGTCAAAATATTAGCATGATTTAAGTTTTGTGCTAGCACGCACCGGCGTGGTTCATTGCTCCCCGATAGTGCTTTGTTGTGGTGCGATGCTTGAGGGGCTGTAACAAAAGTTTCAGGAAGGCCTTGTATACAATCATTGTATACAAGGTCTGGAGACCGAATTCTGGGATTTTAGAATTCTGGTATAGAAATTGCTTTTTCCTTGTAAGACTTTAAGGAGAGCAAAATGAAAGCGATCGTGATTGGTGGCGGTATTGGTGGTACGTGTGCAGCGATTGCACTGAAGCGGTTTGGCATCGACACTGCGGTTTTTGAAGCAGTTAAAGAGATTAAACCGGTGGGTGCAGCCATTTCTATCTGGCCAAATGGCGTCAAATGCCTGAATTATCTTGGTATGAAAGACGCAATACGTGAGCTAGGTGGTCAAATGCGTTATATGGCGTACAACGATTATCAGCAGGGCCAGACCATGACACGCTTCAGCATGGAGCCATTAGTTAAAACCGTTGGTGAGCGGCCATATCCGGTCGCACGTGCCGAATTACAGGCTTTGTTACTGGATACCTACGGTCGCAGCGACGTGCAGTTTGGCAAGCGAGTTACCCATGTTGAAGAGACTCTGGATAGCGTAACCGCCTGGTTTGAAGATGGAACTTCCGCAACTGGCGATTTGCTGATTGCCGCCGACGGCACGCATTCTGTTGTCCGCAAACAGGTGCTCGGCTATACCACCGAACGCCGCTATGCAGGCTACGTAAACTGGAATGGATTGGTTGAAATTGATGAAAGCATTGCCCCCGCCGATCAGTGGACCACTTTCGTCGGCGAGGGAAAGCGCGTTTCCCTGATGCCGGTTAGTGGCAATCGATTCTATTTCTTTTTCGACGTGCCGCTGCCGAAAGGCCTTGAACAAGATCGCAGCACGGTCCGTGAAGACCTCAAACGCTATTTCGCTGGCTGGGCCGCGCCTGTGCAAAAGCTGATTTCACAAATTAATCCAGAAACCACTAACCGGGTCGAGATCCACGATATAGAACCGTTTGAGAAACTGGTAAAAGGGCGCATTGCGCTGCTTGGGGATTCTGCCCATAGCACAACGCCGGACATTGGACAGGGAGGCTGCGCGGCGATGGAGGACGCGGTTGTTTTGGCGACCTTGCTGCAAACGAATTCTCTTGGCATTGAGGATGCATTATTGCGTTATCAGCAACAGCGTGCGCCGCGCGTTAAAGATCTGGTACTCAAAGCCCGAAAACGTTGTGATGTCACTCATGGCAAAGAGATGGCGCTGACTCAGGCATGGTATGAAGACCTGAAACATGAAACGGGTGAGAAAATACTGGCGGGTATGTGCGAGACTATTCTCGGCGGTCCTCTGCTATAAGTATTTATGAGTCAATAACCGTAATAACTGGGGGATGTTGCAAAGCATCTCCTTTTTTATTTATTTTCCCCTGCCTCTTCGAAACCACCAAATATCCTATGGATGGATACGATATCGCCTGCCATGCTTAAAACACTTTTAAGGAGGACGCGATGCGTAAGTTTATTTTTTCTATTTTTTCCAGCCCGGAATCACTGTTGCAGGTTTTAAGCACCCGCGATGTTGAGGAAGCCATTGAAGAGGGGGAACGTATTATTATTAACGAGGATGGTGTCGCCTCGGTAAATATCCTGAGTAAAGACGTTCATGACGATTTTGCCCGGCATGTTCAGGCGTTAAGGAGGGTTTAATGGGCACGGCGGTATTTATGGTATTAATGGTCTGTGGCTACTGGTATACCAGCCGCGATCTCTCTACTCGATTCAAATTTAAACGCACCTTTGGCTGGGATGTTTATTTTCTTGTAGCCCTGTATGGCTGCATTTTCGTACTACAAGGTCTGTTTGCTACTGCGTTGATCTGGTTAGGGCTTTTGATCGCTTCTGCGATTCTGAATGCGACTTCGTATTCACTTGCCGACCACTATCACCACATGCAGATGGATTTTATGAACTGGAGTTTTCTGGGGATTCAGGCTCCGGTGGTGATTATGCTGACTCTGGCAGTACTCTTTTGCCTATATCGCTCTAATTGGGCTGGAAGTGCACGATTAAATAGTTCAGGCAGAAAAGAACTTTATAAGCGGCTGACCCATGCTAATGGTGTTGAGGGATTGCTGTTTCAATGTATGGAAGAAGGGAATTTAGCCTGGATTACCCTTAAGTCGCGGAGAATTTATATTGGCATGGTACATACCGCATCATTTGACAATAGCGCCACGGCCAACGTGGTGCTTATTCCAATGTTAAGCGGTTATCGTGAAGGGAAAACGCTAGATTTATCCATTGAGCATAATTACAGTGCCTGGTATGACGAACATGAAATAACTCTGGACTCTTCACCACGATCGGCGATGGATTTTCGCAAGGTCATTATGGTGGAGCAAATTGAAAGCCTGTCATTGTTTGATGCTGCGAGCGCCAGCGCTCTGGCAATCAAAGAATCGGCCCAGATGTCTGCTCAGGATGAATAAGGTTACCCGTATTGGGTAACCCCGAATGGCTTTTTTACATTTGTGTTTCCAGCGTTGAGATATCTCCTGCCCAGGCCATAATAATATCTAGTTCTGCAACTTTTGTTTCGGTGTCAGCCTCGTTTCCGTCAACGCTTTTTGCCTAACGCTTCTGGCCCCCATTCAGATAACTTTTGAACATCGCGGCTCGCCAGGTATCTCAATGCCAACGCACAGGCGATGATTAATAACAAAGCTGAGATCTCCAATGCATGTTTCATCCCGTTCAAAAACAACACTCTTTCCTTGTGACGTACCAGGAATCCGAATAGGGCGACGCCAATAACGCCACCTACCTGACGAGCGGCATTAAGCAGCCCGGAAGCAATACCAGCCTGATTACCTGCAACCGCCGCCAGCGTTGCATTAGTGATGGTGGGAATAGTCAACGCAATTCCGCCACCGGCAACCAGCATCGGCATTGACATCATGGCGTATGAACCCAATGACAGGCCGGGCAAGATTGCCAAATATCCCAAAGCCGACAGTGCAAGGCCAGTCGATGCAATGTTACGAGCGCCAACTCGAGTGGCAAGCCGCCCTGCCATAATATTGGCTAATACCATAACTCCCATCATCGGCAAAAAAGCTAGCCCCGTTTTTAACGGTGGGAAATCTCTGACAAATTGAAAATACAGGCTAAAGGTAAATACCATGCCGTAAAAAGTCAGATTGGCGATAAGGCCGATTAGCGTAGAGCTACTCAAGGTCTGGTTTGAAAACAGGCTTAACGGCAGCATTGCCGAAGGGTTATTATTTTCCAGCCAGATAAATAGGATGCCAAAAATAATACATCCAGCGCACGCCGCATAGATAACCGGGTTGTTCCATCCAAGCTCGCTGGCCTCGGTTAATGCTATCGTCAAACAGGCGAGGGTCAGTGCTCCAGTAATTTGCCCGCCGATATCCAGGCTTTTACCGGTTTGAACCGGAGAGGTTGGCGCAAAACGGCCTGCTATCCATAGCCCAATCAGCCCTATCGGCAGGTTGACCAGAAATATGCTACGCCAGCCAATAGTAGCGATTAAAAAACCACCCATAACCGGACCCGCGGCCAGAGCCACACCGCCACCGGCAGCCCACCAGCCCACCGCGCGACTGCGGGCTTCTGGTTCAACAAATACCTGACGAATCAACGATAAAGACGCGGGGACCAGCAATGCAGCTCCAAAACCCTGGACAATACGGGCCACAATTAATATTGCAAGACTGGGTGCCAGCCCGCAACCTACTGAACCTAAGGTAAAGACGGCAAAGCCTAGCATAAACACCTTTTTAGCCCCCAGCCTGTCGCCAAACGCTCCGGCGGTCAGCAAAAGTGCGGCAAAAACCAGAGAATACGCGTTGATTACCCATTGCAGATCGGTGACGCGGGCATTAAAGCGCTGACTCAAGGCCTCGAGTGCGACATTTACCACACTGACATCGAGCAAAACCACGACAAACCCCAGACAGGCGGCGAGCTGGATAAATCTGAGCTGCAGAGTTGAATGACTTTCCATTGA
>CAWUIY010000376.1:0-4207 GCA_963922555.1 uncultured Serratia sp.
GTTGATACCGGAGGCTTTAGGCACCAGTAAACGCATACAACCCCCGTTTTTTCCGACGGTAAGATTGACGTCAAAGCCTTGCTCCAGAGGTTTTAACCAACGCATCGCCATGCCGATCCCGCCGTCTGCCTTACCGGTGGCAATGGCTTGCAGCAGGGTGTCGGTAGAGCCGCTAAAGTTAACAGGCTCTACGTTTAATCCGTATTTCTTGAAAAATCCCTGTTTCAATCCCACTGAGATAGGCGCCTGGCAGACCGCAGTTTGCCCCCAGGCCAGCCTTACCGTTGTCAGTTTGCCGCTGGCGGCGGCTGAGTCATCAGCCCACGCCGGCAGGGCCGAGGCCATGCTTAAACCTGCGCCCAATAATCCCATTCGCTGAAGAAATGCACGCCGTGAAGAGTCGGTAAATGCCGCCATAGTAAACTCCGCATTAATAAATAAAGGAGCGCGTTATTAATCACACCCACTTCGGATGCGTTTTTAACAATACATCGTCCATTGATTGAATGTTTTTATGATTAACGCGCCGGGGTTTGTAAGGAATTGTTAGCGTCTTACTGTGGCAAAATAACTGAGGAGGTTGAAATAACATTACTGCATTTATAATTTCATCCGTGGCTTATTCATTTTTGGGCTTAGCTTTGCTGTTATTAAGCATTTACCTTTATCTAGAAAAACGGAATATTTTATTTAAGATTCACGATGAATGAGGTCAGGCATGCTTGCAGGTGAAACCGTTAATTCCGCCACCGGATTAGCACTTACTATTAATCAGGTCAGCCATGCTTTTTATTTGGAAGGTAAAACGCTGCCCGTGCTTGATGACGTCTCTCTCAAGGTGGAGCCGGGAGAGTTTGTTGCGCTACTCGGCCCGTCTGGCTGTGGGAAATCAACGCTGCTGCGTTTGGTGGCGGGGCTGGACAACCCTATACAAGGCGATATTTTTGAAGATGGCCGCCCGCTGCTGCAGCCCGATCCCAGCCGCGTGGTGGTATTTCAGGATCCCACACTTTACCCGTGGCGCAGCGTGTGGGGCAATGTCTCACTTGGCCTGCAAACCCGTGGCAAGTTGACAGAAGAACGCCGTAAACACGTCGATAATACGCTGAAAAAAGTAGGCCTCAGCCAGTTTGCCAACGCCTGGCCGCACCAGCTTTCCGGCGGCATGGCGCAGCGAACCGCGCTGGCAAGGGCTTTAGTCAATCATCCTCGTTTACTTATTCTTGATGAGCCGCTGGGCAAGCTCGACTCTCTGACCCGCATCCGAATGCAGCAGGAGCTGGTTTCCCTGTGGCGTGAACAGCAATTTACCGCCCTGATGGTGACACACGACGTCGAAGAGGCGTTGCTGATGGCCAACCGCGTGGTGGTTTTTAGCCCGCGCCCGGCACGGATTATAGAAACTATCGAGGTGCCGCTGGCTTATCCTCGACGTCGAGACGATCCACGATTGGTGGAATTACGAACCCGAGCGCTTCAATTACTGGGTGCCGATCTCCCCGTTGCCTGATTATTTGTTGGAGTTGAATATGACCATTCATAACGCTATTACCGAATTAGTGGGCAATACCCCGTTATTAAGGCTTAACCGTTTTAGTCAGCAGCATAATTTAGATGTCGATCTGCTCGCCAAGCTGGAATATTTCAATCCAAACCACAGTATTAAGGATCGAATCGCGCTGGCAATGATTGAAGAAGCCGAACGTTCGGGGAAATTAAAACCTGGCGTGACGCTGGTTGATACTACCAGTGGGAATACGGGTATTGGTCTGGCAGCTATTGCAGCGGCTAAAGGTTATAAATTCCGCGTTTATTTACATGATAAACTCAGCGATGAGCGTTTCGCTATTCTCAGCGCATTTGGTGCCGAAATCATTCCTTTTAGCCACGTGCCTGGTTTTGATAAAATTCTTGAAAACAGCGACGGCGATTTTGTTGCCGCTGCAAAATGGCTGGCGGATAACGTGATCCGTAAAGAGCCGAATATCTTCTTTACCTATCAGCTGGAAAACCCGGCCAATCCGCTGGCCCATTATCACAGCACTGGCCCCGAAATCTGGCAGCAAACCTCTGGTCAGGTGGATATTGTGATCGCCTCGGTGGGAACAGGTGGCACGTTGTCGGGAGCCGGTAAATATCTCAAACAGCTTAAGCCGGATATCAAACTTATTGCCGTCGAGCCGGGAGTGCATTCCATTCCCGACAGCGATAATCCAGAAGCCAAAGAAATCACCGGTGTGCACGCCTTCAGCACGGTATTGCCGGAGCGAGTCCCGCTGACGCTGGATCGCGACCTGTTTGATGAAGCGATTGCAATTGAAAGCTGGCAGGCGGTGCAGGCAGCGCGAGAAGTGGCGATTACCGACGGTATTTTGATCGGCGAATCTTCTGGCGCAGTGTTGTATGCGGCGCGTGAGGTGGCTCGACGCCCGGAGAATAAAGGCAAGCGTATTGTGACCGTGCTGGCCGATAGCGGCCTGACTTATCTGTCTACCGGGCTGTTTGACCACACCCTTACTGTTGCGCAAATCAAGGTCGAGGCCTTGCTCAAAAGCACCGCCACTGCCTGAGATACCCTCACATTCGCCGTTATCAATCCCTGGAACGGCAGAAAGAGCAGGCAAACGCGTTGCCAGACTCTGACTGCCGATTTTCCCCTGCGGTGAATCAAAGCAGGGGCGCTACCAACATCACGTATTTAGTGCTTGTCTAAAGACCAGGTTGCGGTGGTCACGTCTACGCTAACTGGCAACAGCCCATCTCTCTTGAATTTGTCGGCAATAACCTGCTGTTGTTTAAACACTTCAGGAGTCATACGTTCCGCGCCAAACGGCATTCTTGCCAACGCTTTCGCCCAAATTTTTTGATCCAAGCCGGTGGCTTTAAACTGAATTTCAGCCGTTTCAGCAGAGTGCTTATTGGCCCAGTCGCTGGTGGATTTCAGCTCGTCGATAAATTTCAGCGCCGTCTGCGGGTAGGTTTCAGCAAATTTTCTGCTCGCCAGGAAGAAGGTGTAGTGAGGCACCAGATTCACCGCGTTGGTTATCTCACGCGCGTTGGCGTTGGATTCAACTTCGGCCAGATACGGATCCCAAATCGCCCATGCATCGATAGCGCCGCGCTGGAATGCTGCGCGAGCATCGCTCGGGGCCAGGTAAACCGGGGTGATATCTTTATAACTCAGGCCGGCTTTCTCCAGCGCAGCAACGAGCAAATAATTCACGTCGGACCCTTTATTCA
This sequence comes from uncultured Serratia sp., assembly GCA_963922555.1. GTDB lineage: Bacteria > Pseudomonadota > Gammaproteobacteria > Enterobacterales > Enterobacteriaceae > Rouxiella. The sequence goes on from CAWUIY010000376.1 coordinate 3,241, forward strand.
GTGCGACGCGTTTACCTTTAAGGTCAGCAACGGTTTTGATGGTCGAATTTGCCGGGACGACAATCCCTTCGGTTTGCGGATCGGCTGGAGAGTGTGCCAGATAGACCAGATCGGCCTTCGCCGCCTGGGCAATCACCGGCGGGGCATCACCGGTTGCCGCCAGATCTATACTGCCGACGTTGAGGCCTTCAAGCATTTGTGGACCGGCGGTGAATTCAACCCATTTCACCTCAATGCCCTGTTTTTTAAAATCGGCATCCACGGTGCCGCGATATTTCAGCAACGCGAAAATATTGGCTTTCTGATAGCCGATATTAACGACTTTCGGCAATGCTTCTGCAAGGGCGCTCTGCATCGAGCCTGATAGCACGACAGCGATCAGCGCGCCAGGGACTACTTTTTTCATTTTTGGATTTCCTGAGCTTATAGCCAAATGATTGTTTGTCGCCAAAACATATCAAAATGCGTAATAAGCGCTTAATAGAATAAAGTCATAACTTAGACGAAAAGCCTATTCGGCCCAGACCGCGTCGCGAACCTTGATGGCCCGTGGAATCAACCCCAGAGCATAAAAACGGTCAGCAATGGCCTGTTGATCGCGAATAATGCCCAGATCCATTCTTTGCGTCTGATGACTGCGGCGTGCCAGCGCATGGGTTAGCGAATCGGTGGCTAATCCCAGCTCGGCAGAGAGCAGCGTAGCGGCCTCGTCGCGATTGGCATCGATGTAGCGACCGGTCTGCACCAGTGCAGCCATCAACTGATGTAACAGATCGCTGGAATGGGTGGCGAACTCGCGATGCGCCAGATAAAACTGGTGGTTATTGACACGCCCGCTGCCGTTAGCGATCACTCGCAGCTGCCCGCAGCGCTCGGCGTCACTAAGCAGCGGATCCCACATCATCCAGGCATCCACGGCGTGATGATCGCTTGGGGTCAACGGGTATTTCGGCGGTGAATACACGAC
>CAWUIY010000377.1:0-4199 GCA_963922555.1 uncultured Serratia sp.
AATTATCCAGCAATAGAAATTGCATGAAAGCAGGTTAATTACCCAATCTCATTTGTTAAATTTAATGGCTCAATTACGTACTGTTTGTTGATTTTATGTATCAATGAATATTGAATGGAATAATCTTTAAGTCATATAAGTGACATTTTTTTTCTTTGTTCTAATCTCTGGTTTATCAGTTGATGCTGTTCCTTTTAATATGCCACGTTTTGATAAAAAAGCGGCCATATCTTTTATGCTGTGCTCTGTGTAGATAGGTTTTTCAAATCCGCGAAGGAAAAAAACTGTTTTGTTACCGTTACTTTTAATCAAATAGATTTCATCAATGCTGATTATAAAATCGCAGTTATCAATGCTTTTAATCTGCATCATTTTTTTCACCCTGACTTTTACACTTAAACCATTAGGATTAATCTTATCGGTTTTTATACTACTCTTGATTTTTTTAATTTGAAATAGAATTGATTGTTTAAATATGTGAATTTTTTATATTTGTTAGCCAAAGATTGACCAGGCTGTGTGTTTGATAAACAATGTCTTTTCATAGAGTTATTTACTTTGTTTATTAGTTGGGTTGGCTATTAGTTTTTTAATGAAATAATTTACGAGGGTTATTATGCACGCGGAACTTCTTTCTCTCTTTTCTATTTCTGTGGCGTTAGCCATTGGGGCCATGAGTCCTGGGCCGAGTTTTATCTTTGTAGCAAAGACATCAATCTCCTCCTCACGACGTGATGGATTGGCGACAGCATTAGGAATGGGAATGGGGTGTGCGATTCTAGTGTTGGTCGCTTTCTCGGGTTTGCATACCTTGCTGGTGACTGTGCCTTGGCTTTACCTCACGCTGAAAATCTGCGGTGGTCTGTATCTTTTCTACATGGCGATAAAAATCTTCCGTGGCGCGAATAAGAAGTTGGCGTTTGGGGAGCAGGGACAATCAGAGAAGATTGGCTGCAGAAAGGCCTTTATGACAGGGCTAGTCACCCAGCTGTGCAATCCTAAAACAGTGCTAGTTTTGGCGGGCATCTTTGCAGCGTTATCTCCCCGTGACATTCCGAATTATTTTTATTGGGTTATGCCGTTATTAGGTTTTACCATTGATTCTCTTTGGTACACCTTTGTTGCCTTGGTGCTTTCATCGGCAAAACCGCAGCGCGTTTATCTGCGTTATAAAAAAAGCATCAGCCGTATCAGTGGTGGGGTCATGGCGGCGCTAGGTCTAAGGCTTATCCTGACGAAGTAATTTTCGCGATCAAAATACCAGCGGGAAGATCCCGCAAATAGTCTTATGAAGATAGCCGGTGGCTTCTGAAAGATGGCTATTTGACTGGTGTAAAGCAATACCCAGATTGCCCATTTCAGGCAAATCAGCGGTGCTGAGAGTGTGCAGCTTTTTCGGCATACCTATCTCGGTTCGCAAGGTAACGCCAAGTCCGGCTGAAGCGGCTGCCCATATTCCGCTGAGGCTAGGGCTGGTAAACGCGATGCGCCAGGGAATTCCCGCGCGGTCCAGAGCAGCTATTGCGAGGCTACGCATAATGCACGGCGGGTCAAACACCAAAAGCGGCACTGGCGTTCCTTCTACAAAATAGGACGTGAGGTCAAATTCGGGGCTGCTAATCCACTTGAGCGGTAAATTCCCCAATGGCTGGTTGAAGGGGGTTGTCTCTTCGCCTTGCCAGCTCAGCGCCAAATCCAGTTCATTTTGCCTTATTGCCGCCAAGAGTTGCCCATTGCGCGTGACTGTCGCCGAGATTTGCACGTTAGGGTATGTTCGGGAAAATTGACCGAGAATGGCCGGCAGCAGGGCCTCGCCAAAATCCTCCTGCAATCCCAGGCGTATTTCGCCACTAATGGCGCTAGCGGTCATAGCTGCGCAGGCTTCATCGTTAAGAGTTAATAATCTGCGCGCGTAGCCCAGCAAAATTTCGCCTTGGGCAGTCAATGCTAAATGGCGACCCGATTTTTGTACCAGAGCCGTGCCAGCTTGCTGTTCAAGTTTTTTTAGCTGTGCGCTGATGGCCGACGTCGAACGACCCAGCCTTTCTGCCGCCAAAACAAAGCTCCCCAGCTCGATTCCGGTGACAAAAGTCCGCAATGCTTCGGCGTCAAAAGTCAGGGGGCGTTTAGCCATTTTAATCATCCTGTTTTTCGGGATTAATAGTGCTGTTATATCTGATTTTATAAATCATCATAGGCGATTATCTTCTCTATTACACCCTTTAAACGATGGAATAGCAGGAGAACATCATGCCTATGACCCGTATTGCGATACCTGAAAAACGTTTTACCGACTGGCGCGGTCCCATTTCCCGTTCGCTACAGCAGGCACTGGTTGACTGTTTTAGTATTCCCCAGACTGATTGTTTCCAGCTATTTGAGCGCTATACGCCAGAGGAGCGTGTTTACGATCGTCATTATCTTTCCGGAAGCGAAGAGGGAAGAAGCGAGGATTTCCTGCTGTTTCAGATAACAGCGGGCCGGCCGCGCGGGGCCGAGGAGAAACAGAAATTGTATTGGCGATTAGCAGAGCTGCTTGAAGAGTCTATTGGCATCAAGCCGCAAGATGTCATGGTGATCATTACCTTTACTCAGCCGGAGGATTGGTCTTTTGGCAGCGGAAAGTTATTCAGGGTTACTGATATCCCAAAATCATAAGGAGCTAACTATGTTGGCGATGCAATATAGTTTCACCCTTCCAGCAGATTACGATATGACGATTATTGAGCGTCGTATCGCTGAAAACGGACATCGGCTAGATGGCTATCCGGGGCTGATATTTAAAACTTACCTTTATGCCCGCCAGAACGATCGGCTAACGCTGAGTGAGGAAAATCTGTATGCGCCTTTCTATTTATGGCAAGACGCGGCAAGTCTGAATAGCTTTCTATTAAGTCCGGGATTTGAAGCGTTATCGCGAGCTTTTGGCTGGCCGGAGGTGAAGATTTATCCAGTAATAACGGCAGCATTATCCCCTGAAATTAACCTTGCAAAATTTGCCCGCCGGGATATTACGCCGATCAAAGCTTACAGCGATCTGTCGACCTTGAGTAAACCGGTGGATCTTGGCGAAGCAAAGGCTCATCTGGTGGCATGGGACACACAAAGTTGGCAACTTATCCGTTTTTATCTGTGGCAGACCCTGCCAACACTGAGTGGGAACGCAATGGCTAAGCAGAACTATCAAATCGGCCATATTTCATTGCCGAAACAGTGAGCGGAGTGGGTATAAGGCAACGAGCCGGAACCGTGTGGGTGATAGGGGGGCAATTCAGGGATAGTATTCTCAAGCGTTTTCGATAAAACGGCTTAATGCCTTGTTTGTTATTATAAATTTCGCATTTCATTAGCACATCTTTTGCATAAAAACTTTATTGTTGCCCGCCGTTTAGTGTGCGGGCTTTTTAATTCCTGCAATTCGGAAAATATTTATGACTATTTTTTTGCCACCTACTTTCTATAATATTGCCAAGTGTTAGGATGTGGCTCACTTTTCTTAGTTGGGATTTTTCAATGGCCAGGCTCGTCGCTTTCATTGCGGTATTACTGACTTTAACCTCCTTTACAGCGTTTGCAGACACTCACTATAAATGCGTTTTGACCCACACTGTTCAGCATCCTGACGGTGATGACTCACATGAAGTCTTGAATAAAGACGCCAGGGTTACAGATGCAGGGAATACGTTTACTGTTTCGCCGGATGGTATGAAAACCATTACCAGTCCTGAGCTCACCGATATTATTGGCCAGAATAACCAGCCAATGAAAGCCGGAACCGCGAATCATCTGATGTATATTCATGTGCAGAACAGCTTTGTGATTGCTAATGAAACCGAAGGTGATATCTATGCCGACTGTGTAAAAATAGACGCCAAATAATATGCCTTGCGCCTCAACCCAGAAAATCGGGGCTTGGGGCTAAAATCCTGCCACCCATTCTCCGCGCATTTAACTTTGCATTTTCCTTACTTATTCATAAATAGAAACATTACTCTTGCCCGTTTAGCACAGTTCTTATGGTCGGAGTGAGCGATAAGCGTTATCCTTTCGCACTTTCTGTATCCCCGCATTTTTCGCATAAGCTCTGACGTTTCACAAGAAAGGTAATCCCCCGGTAATGGCCCTATTGAACGAAGAAATCCGCGACCATACGGCTGAGTCCCTGCTCTTTATCCGTCGTGCTGTTATTGCCTTTGTTG
>CAWUIY010000378.1:0-4193 GCA_963922555.1 uncultured Serratia sp.
GAAGGTATGCAGCCAGGTAATGATCCCAATACAGTTCTGCTGATAGTTGGCCTCACGGCATATGGCGGTGATTTCATCCGGCGTGGTGGCTAGCGGTTTAAGCACCAGCTTGACCGGCAAACCGGCAGAGCTGTTAAGCCCGTTGACCACGTTTTCGGCGTTTTCTTTCACCTGACGCAGCGTTTCCGTACCATACAAATGCTGACTGCCGATAACAAACCAGACTTCCAGTTGTTTAAATAGGTCCATTTCTCTACTCCTGCACGATTAGCAATAAGTGGCTGGCTGATTGAGACCAGCGCGAAACTCAAGAAAGACTAGCGGCACCAAATAAAGGCTCAGACGCGCGGCACCACTGCTGATAGCGTTCATACAGCCGTTGAAACTGTTCGGCGCGCTGCGGATCTGGCAGTAAGGTTTTTTCAATGTGGCAGGCCATCGACTGCTGGGCTTCGGGAATGGTGGCAAACTCCCCGGCGGCGCAGGCAGCGAAGATAGCGGCACCCAGCGCGCAGCATTGGTCTGAGGCGACAATTTGCAGCGGGCGGTTCATTACGTCGGCGCAAACCTGCATAATCACCGGCGATTTACGAGCGATACCGCCAAGCGTCAGCACGTTTTCCACCGGGATGTCCTGCTGCTCGAAGCACTCCATAATGGCGCGGGCACCAAAGGCCGTAGCGGCGATAAAGCCCCCAAACAGCGCTGGCGCGCGCGTGCCGAGATTGATATCGGTAATCACGCCTTTCAACCGCTGATTGGCAAAGGGCGTGCGTCGTCCGTTGAACCAGTCCAGCACCAGCGGCAGGCTGTCAATATTTGGGTCGGCAGCCCAGGCGGCGGTAAGATCAGAGATCAGCGTTTTTTTCATCGTGCTGATTTGAGAGGTTAATTCGGGATGCGCCAGGCCGAGTTGTTCCAGTGGCCAGCCCAGCAGTTGGCTAAACCAGGCGTACATATCGCCAAAGGCTGACTGTCCTGCTTCCATACCGACCATTTCTGGCACTACGCTGCCATCGACCTGGCCGCAGATCCCGGCAATGGCGCGATCGCCAACCCTTGCTTTGTCGGCAATCAGAATGTCACAGGTCGACGTGCCGATAACTTTAACCAGTGTGTAAGGTTGAGCGCCTGCGCCAACTGCGCCCATGTGGCAGTCGAAAGCACCGCCGGAAATCACTACCTTGCTGGATAATCCCAGGCGTTCGGCCCATTCCTGGCTGAGTAGCCCGACCGGTTTTTCAGCGGTTTGGGTGGCGGTGAACAGGGGGTAAGGCAGATTTTCTATCAGACACGGGTCTAACGCGGCGAAGAAATCGCGCGGCGGGAAGCCCCCCCACGACGGATGCCAAAGCATCTTATGGCCAGTACTGCAACGACCACGGGCGATGGCATCGGGCGCGGTGGTGCCGGAGAGCAGGGCTGGAATCCAGTCGCACAGCTCGACCCATGATGCCGCCGACTCGCGCACCGCGCTGTCTTCGCGAGTGACGTGCAGGATTTTGGCCCAAAACCACTCTGAGGAATAAACGCCGCCGATGTACTTGCTGTAGTCGGGGAAGTCACCACGGCGGCACAGTTGGTTAATTTCCTCGGCTTCGTTAATGGCGGTATGATCTTTCCACAGCACAAACATCGCATTAGGGTTATCGGCGAATTCGGGGCGCAACGCCAATACTTGCCCGTGGTGGTCGACAGGGGCCGGGGTCGAACCCGTTGTGTCGACGCCAATGCCGACAATCTTTGCACTCAGCTCTGCCCCAAGTCTTTGTAGCAGGTTTTTAATCGCGCTCTCCATTGCCTCTATATAGTCGAGTGGATGATGGCGAAAGCGGTTTTTGCCCGCATTGCAATACAGCCCTTCCTGCCAGCGCGGGTAATAGACCACGTCAGTATCTATCTCTTTGCCGCTGTGGCAGTCCACGGCCAGCACTCGCACCGAGTCACTGCCAAAATCCAGACCAAGAGCAATCGCGCCTTGCGCCATGGTTTTCTCCCCTGAAGTTATATGAATTTGCCAGCCTGAAGCATGGCTAACATTTACTGTTGATAACCATAGGAGCGAGTGCGCGAAGTCAGTGAGGAGGCGTTTGCTGGAAGTATGTACTTTCCTGCTCCTTAACGCCGATGTGTGAAGCCGATCATAAAGTTGAGGCGTGGTTGATTTTGCTGAATATATGGACGAAATAGCTGCAATTTTAATTTGTGATAGCGCTCTACATATTCAGAAAATAATACAGCTAAAACTTACCTCGTCTTGACTCAATCCATTAATGCATTGCCCCTATCACGGGGTTTATTAATGGATTTTTTAGAAACAAACCTACTGATAACGTTTTCACGGCCTTGGCGAATAATTTTGGCCTTCGTGGCTTACGTCGGGTAACAACAATAAAAAGTCGGAGAGCATCATGCATATATTCACTAAGGCGCTAACGGCAATCGCGTTAGCGGCCGTTATGTCACATTCGGCTATGGCGGACACTGAAAAACTCGGTTTTCTGGTCAAGCAACCCGAGGAACCCTGGTTCCAGACGGAGTGGAAATTTGCCGATAAAGCGGGGAAAGAGCACAACTTTCAGGTGATCAAAATTGCCGTGCCGGATGGTGAAAAAACCTTGAATGCAATCGACAGTCTGGCGGCTAACGGCGCCAAAGGTTTTGTTATCTGTACGCCTGACCCGCGTCTGGGGCCTGCGATCATGGCGAAAGCCAAAAGCTACGACTTGAAAGTGATTGCCGTAGATGATCAGTTTGTGAATGCCAAAGGCAAGCCGATGGAAGATGTGCCATTGGTCATGATGGCGGCCAGCAAGATTGGCGAACGGCAGGGACAGGAGCTGTATAAAGAGATGCAAAAACGCGGCTGGAAGGTGGCCGATACCGGAGTCATGGCGATTACTGCAGACGAACTGGATACTGCGCGTCGCCGTACCACCGGCGCGATGGATGCATTGAAAGCGGCGGGCTTCCCGGCGGCTCAGATCTACAAGGTTCCGACCAAGTCTAATGATATCCCCGGCGCACTCGATGCCGGCAACTCTCTGCTAGTACAGCATCCGGGCGTTAAAAACTGGCTAATTATCGGCATGAACGATAACACCGTGCTGGGTGGCGTGCGCGCGACAGAAGGCCAGGGCTTTAAAGCGCCTAACGTGATTGGCATCGGTATTAACGGGGTTGACGCGGTCAACGAGCTGTCGAAAAACGAGCAGACCGGTTTTTATGGCTCACTGCTGCCAAGTCCCGATGTCCACGGCTATAAAAGTATTCAGATGCTGAATGACTGGGTAACCAAGGGCGTGGAGCCGCCGAAGTTTACTGAGGTGACTGACGTGGTGCTGATCACTCGTGACAATTTCAAGACCGAGCTGGAGAAAAAAGGCCTCGGTGGCAAGTAAGCGGTTACAGCGCTGCGCTCACTATTTTTAATGCATGATTTGGATAAGGTTACCGCTATGTCTGTACTTTCATTGACATCGTCAGCCGTGCTCGAGCCGTCGCTGGAGGCATTTGATCCGCGCCAGCCGTATTTAACTTTTCAGGGGATTAGCAAAACTTTCCCTGGCGTTAAAGCGTTGGATGGCATCAGTTTCGACTGTTATGCCGGTCAGATTCACGCGCTGATGGGGGAAAACGGCGCGGGGAAATCCACCTTGCTCAAAATCCTCAGCGGTAATTATACGCCGACGCAGGGGAAAATTTTGCTCAAAGGCCAGCCGGTAACGTTCACCCATACCACCGATGCGCTGGATGCCGGGATTGCTATTATCTATCAGGAACTGCATCTGGTCCCTGAAATGACGGTAGCCGAAAACATCTATCTTGGACAGCTGCCGAGCAGGCGTGGGTGGGTTAACCGCAAGCTGCTGCGCTACGAGGCCAGGTTGCAGCTTGAACATCTTGGGCTGGATATTGACCCCGACACGCCGCTGAAATACCTGTCAATCGGCCAATGGCAGATGGTGGAAATCGCCAAGGCGCTGGCACGTAACGCCAAGGTTATTGCTTTTGACGAGCCGACCAGTTCGCTTTCGGCGCGGGAAATCGAACAGCTGTTCAGAGTTATTCGCGAGCTGCGATCCGAGGGACGGGTCATTATTTACGTGTCTCACCGCATGGAGGAAATCTTTGCGCTTAGCGACGCTATAACGGTGTTCAAAGATGGCCGCTATGTACGCACGTTTAACGAG
>CAWUIY010000379.1:0-4135 GCA_963922555.1 uncultured Serratia sp.
CGAATTTTGCCAATATAGCCATTTTTACTGGCACCGGTAAATGCGCCCGGCTGATAGCCAAACAGTTCGGATTCAATCAACGACTCTGGAATAGCAGCGCAGTTAATCGCAACAAACTTGCCTTTGTGCCACTGGCTCAGCTGATGCAGGATCCGGCTGGCATACTCTTTCCCGCTGCCAGTCTCACCCTGAATGCACAATGAGATCCCGGCATTCAGCAGCCGCACCATTTTCTGTTTTTCATTGCGAAGCGAGAACGAGTAATCAGCAGGATTGACGGTAGTAACCGGTTGATGAACTCTTGCCGGGGCGCGTAATCGGAAGTAATAGCGTTGCAGGTTATGGGTAACCAGAGGTTGTGGAATGCAATTGGCCGTTTGAGAATTTTGCGGGAAAAGCTGCTCGAAAGTCAAAACGCCAAAGCTGCCTCGGCTAAGTTCCAGCTCTCGCATGGCAATACGGTTTGCCGCCATCAGCACGTTGTCTGAGAAAATTAGCAGCATCTCGTCAACATTATCAATCCCTTGTATCTGCGGATGCAGACTCATGAGCCATTGATCGTTATGCAGGCTCTGTTTCATCCATAAATATTCGATATGCTTTGCTGCCTCTTTCACCCAGGCCAGCGTATTGGGATGTGGAAAATTCGCCGGTCCTGAGATATCCAGTACGCCGGCAATCTGCCCATCGGGTGACTGTAGCGTCATCGCTGCACAGTAAAGTCCCTGATTACGGGTCAAATAGTGTTGATGGGCAAAGATTTCGCAGCTGTCGTCAATGGCCAATGCGGTGCCAATGGCGTTAGTGCCGCGTCCTCCTTCACTCCATAAGTTCCCTGGTGCTAGCGCAAAACGTTGCGCTTTTTGCAGCGCTTGCATATTGCCAAAAGTATTGAGGACCAGTCCGCTGGCATCGGAAAGTACGACCACGGACTGTTTGTCGGCGGTCTTTTCCGCCAGCGCCTTGACGCCTGGCTGGGCTACGCGCTGCAGGGCAGCATTGTTAGCTAATAGATCGGCAAGCTCACCTTGCTGGATGCGCGGAAAATCGTCGGCCAAACGGTCGATGCCGTAAAGTTGGCTTCGAAACCAGGATTCACTGAGCAGCGGGTTGGCGGCCTGGGTGTTGGTGTCGGCGACTGACGAATTTCCCTGCATTGGTGACCTCATGCTCGTATCGAAAGTGTTGCATTAGTGTAGCTACATGGTTTTTAAAGTGTTGCGATTTGCGACACAGATACGAAATTTTTCTTTCTTCTTATTGAAGAGGCCATTGCCTATCCAAATAACATGCTGAATTAATTGAATTTTAAATTGAAATTTTCGCTGAAGATAAACTGGCACGAGCCATGCAACACAGTGTATGCCGGCGCTAAGAGACGCGTTGAGTCTCATGCAATGGCCGATCTCTGAAAAGTAGTCCCCTACATAAAACAAGGAGTTTGCGATGCGTTACGCACATCCCGGAAAACCAGGTGCTTTGATTACCCTTAAAGCAACTTATGGCAACTATATCGGTGGCAAATTCGTAGAACCGCTCAGCGGTCAATATTTTATGAATACCTCGCCAGTCGATGGCAGTGATATTGGTCAGTTCCCGCGTTCAGATGCGAAAGACATTAATGCCGCGCTCGATGCCGCACATCAAGCCGCTGACGCCTGGGGCAAGACCAGCGTTCAACACCGTTCCAATCTGCTCTTGCAGTTAGCCGATCGTATCGAAGAAAACCTTGAGTACCTCGCCGTGGCGGAAAGTTGGGACAACGGCAAGCCAGTTCGTGAAACGCTTAACGCCGACCTGCCGCTGGCCGTTGACCATTTCCGCTACTTCGCCGGTTGTCTGCGCGCGCAAGAAGGCAGTGCCGCAGAAATTGATGAAAAAACCGTTGCTTATCATTTCCATGAACCGCTGGGCGTGGTGGGCCAGATAATCCCGTGGAACTTCCCGTTATTAATGGCTGCGTGGAAACTGGCGCCCGCATTAGCTGCCGGTAACTGTGTGGTGTTAAAACCAGCCGAACAAACTCCGTTAGGCATTACCTTGCTGCTCGAGCTGGTCGGCGATCTGTTCCCGGCGGGCGTGCTTAACGTGGTGCAGGGCTATGGCAAAGAGGCGGGCGAAGCGCTGGCGACCAGCAAACGCATTGCCAAAATCGCATTCACCGGGTCGACCCCAGTGGGGCGGCATATCATGGCCTGTGCGGCGGAAAACATCATTCCTTGTACTGTCGAGCTGGGCGGCAAATCACCGAACATCTATTTTGCTGACGTAATGAATGCCGAACCCGAGTTTATCGAGAAAGCGGTCGAGGGGCTGGTGCTTGGCTTCTTTAATCAGGGCGAGGTCTGCACTTGTCCTTCGCGCGCGCTGATTCAGGAATCCATATATGAAGAGTTTATGGAACGCGTCGTCGCCAAAGTCGCCACTATTCGTCGCGGCGATCCGCTGGATACTGACACCATGATTGGCGCGCAGGCGTCTCGTCAGCAGTACGACAAGATCCTCTCCTACATTGATATTGCCAAAGAAGAGGGCGGCCGCATCCTGACCGGCGGCGAGCGTGCCTCCATCGGCAGTGAATTCGACAACGGTTTTTATATCCAACCGACGCTGATCAAGGGTGAAAACCAGATGCGTTCCTTCCAGGAGGAAATATTTGGACCGGTCATTGGCGTGACTACCTTCAAAGATGAGGCGGAAGCGCTGGAAATCGCTAACAATACCCAGTTTGGGCTGGGTGCTGGCGTCTGGACTCGCGACACCAACCTGGCTTACCGCATGGGCCGCAACATTAAAGCCGGCCGCGTGTGGACCAACTGCTATCACATGTATCCGGCTCACGCCGCCTTCGGCGGTTACAAACAGTCGGGCGTGGGACGCGAAACTCACAAAATGGCCTTGAGCCAATATCAGCAGATTAAAAACCTGCTGGTCAGCTACGACATTACACCGTTAGGTCTTTTCTAAGGTCCTCCACCTGAAAGGAAATACAGATGAAAACGATGAAAGCCGCAGTAGTCAAAGCATTTGGCGAACCTTTAGTCATTGAACAGGTGCCGATCCCTGAAGTGGGGCCGGGGCAGGTACTGGTTAAAATTGTCGCCACTGGCGTATGCCATACCGATCTGCATGCTGCCGAGGGCGACTGGCCGATAAAACCTCAGCCGCCGTTTATTCCCGGTCATGAGGGCGTTGGTTATGTGGTGGCAGTAGGTGATGGCGTAAAGCATATTCAGGAGGGGGATCGCGTCGGCGTGCCGTGGCTATACTCCGCCTGTGGCCATTGCGAACACTGTCTCGACAACTGGGAAACCCTGTGCCTTTCGCAGCAAAACGCTGGTTATTCTGTTAACGGCAGCTTTGCGGAATACTGTTTGGCCGATGCTAACTATGTTGGCATTTTGCCAGATAATATTGGTTTCAATGAAATCGCCCCGATACTTTGCGCTGGCGTGACGGTGTATAAAGGTCTGAAAATGACCGATACCAAACCGGGCGACTGGGTCGTTATCTCTGGTATCGGCGGTCTGGGACACATGGCGATTCAGTACGCGGTCGCGATGGGGCTCAATGTTGCCGCGGTAGACATCGATGACGACAAGCTGGCTTTCGCTAAACGTCTGGGGGCCAGTGTGGTGGCCAACGCGAAGAATGTTGATCCGGCAAAAGTTTTTCAGGAAGAGTTTGGCGGAGCGCACGGCGTGCTGGTGACGGCGGTTTCGCCAAAAGCGTTTGAACAGGCTCTCGGTACCATGCGCCGTGGCGGCACTATGGTGCTCAACGGCCTGCCGCCGGGCAAGTTCGATCTGTCGATTTTTGATATGGTGCTGGACGGCATCACGGTGCGGGGTTCGATTGTTGGCACCCGTAAAGATCTGCAAGAGGCGCTTGATTTTGCTGGTCGCCACAAGGTAGCCGCGAATATCGCCGTTGAGCCGCTAAGCAACATCAACGATATTTTTGCCCGTATGCATGCAGGCAAGATAGAAGGGCGTATCGTTGTGGATTTGGCGCTGTAACGGGTTATCGTCTCAATTTAAGGCTCCTTCGGGAGCCTTTCTCGTAGGGGCGATTCGAGCCAGGCTAGAGCGTTCTCGCATAATCAACTAGCTGATCAACCACAATTCCCCAACCG
>CAWUIY010000380.1:0-4133 GCA_963922555.1 uncultured Serratia sp.
TTAAGCTACGTAGCAGATAATCTCGCCACCAAGACCAGCCTGGCGAGCTGCACGATCAGTCATAACACCTTTAGAGGTAGAAATAACAGCGATACCCAAACCGGCCATAACCTTTGGCAGCTCATCTTTTTTCTTGTAGATGCGCAGGCCAGGACGGCTGATTCGTTGAATGCTCTCTACCACAGCCTTGCCCTGGAAGTACTTCAGTACTAATTCCAGTTCAGGTTTGGCGTCGCCTTCGATTTTAAATTCTTCAATGTAGCCTTCTTCTTTAAGCACATTGGCAATAGCCAGTTTCAGCTTAGAGGAAGGCATGGTGACCGCAACTTTGTTCGCGGCCTGACCGTTACGGATACGGGTCAGCATATCCGCGATCGGATCTTGCATGCTCATCTGTCATTACTCCCGTGATTCAATTGGTGACAATTACCAGCTAGCCTTTTTAAGACCCGGAATTTCACCGCGCATAGCGGCTTCACGGACCTTAATACGGCTCAACCCGAACTTCCGCAAGAAAGCGTGCGGACGACCAGTTTGACGGCAGCGGTTACGCTGACGAGACGGGCTGGAATCACGCGGCAGAGTCTGCAGCTTAAGAACGGCATCCCAACGATCTTCGTCGGAAGCGTTCACGTCAGAGATAGTTGCTTTCAATTCAACGCGTTTAGCGAAGAATTTGTCAGCCAGTTTCACGCGCTTGACTTCGCGTGCTTTCATGGATTGCTTAGCCATTAGTAACCCTACCTTACTTACGGAACGGGAAGTTAAAGGCAGCCAGCAGAGCGCGGCCTTCATCATCGGATTTCGCAGTAGTGGTGATGGTAATATCCAAACCACGAACGCGATCGACTTTGTCATAGTCGATTTCCGGGAAGATGATCTGTTCACGCACGCCCATGCTGTAGTTACCACGGCCATCGAATGACTTAGCGGACAAGCCACGGAAGTCACGGATACGTGGTACAGCAATAGAGATCAGACGCTCAAAGAATTCCCACATGCGTTCGCCACGCAGGGTTACTTTACAGCCGATCGGATAGCCCTGACGGATTTTGAAGCCTGCAACTGATTTGCGTGCTTTGGTGATGAACGGCTTTTGACCGGAGATAGCTGCTAAGTCAGCTGCTGCGTTATCCAGCAGTTTCTTATCAGCGATCGCTTCACCAACACCCATGTTCAGGGTGATCTTCTCGACCCGAGGGACTTGCATGACAGAATTGTAATTAAACTCAGACATGAGTTTCTTTACGACATCGTCTTTGTAGTAATCATGCAGTTTCGCCATCGTACTACTCCAAATTACTTGATAGTTTCGCTGTTAGACTTGAAGAAACGGACTTTTTTGCCGTCTTCGAATCTAAAGCCTACACGGTCAGCCTTACCGGTTGCCGTGTTGAAGATTGCAACGTTAGAAACCTGAATAGCAGCTTCTTTTTCAACGATGCCGCCTGGTTGGTTCAGAGCCGGTTGAGGCTTCTGATGTTTCTTAACCAGGTTGAGACCTTCAACAATGACCTTGCCAGAAGACAGGACATTTTTTACTTTACCACGCTTACCTTTATCTTTGCCGGTAAGCAGGATAACTTCGTCATCACGACGGATTTTCGCTGCCATGGTTCGCTCCTTAGAGTACTTCTGGTGCCAGAGAGATAATTTTCATGAACTTCTCATTACGCAGTTCACGAGTTACCGGCCCAAAAATACGCGTGCCGATTGGCTGCTCGCTGTTATTATTTAAAATAACGCATGCATTGCCATCGAAGCGAATGACAGAACCGTCCGGGCGACGAACACCCTTCTTGGTGCGCACCACTACCGCCTTCAGCACGTCGCCTTTTTTCACCTTACCACGTGGAATTGCTTCCTTGATGGTAATTTTGATGATATCGCCAACGCCTGCGTAGCGACGGTGCGAGCCACCCAGAACCTTGATACACATTACGCGACGTGCACCGGAGTTGTCGGCCACGGTCAGCATAGTCTGTTCTTGGATCATGTTAGTGCTCCGCTAATGTCAACTACAACTTATAAGACCTAACAATAGGCCATATAGAAATCCCCACAAATGAGGGCGCAGCATTATAACACTGCTTATTCATTATGGGTAGAAAAAATAAACGGCCCAGGTCTCCATGAGCCGTTTATTCATTTTTGAGAGCGCGATTCTATTACAGAATTGCCTTCTCTACAACGCGAACCAGTGTCCAAGACTTAGTCTTAGACAGCGGACGGCATTCGCTAATTTCAACGACGTCGCCGATACCGCATTCGTTGTTCTCGTCATGTACGTGCAGCTTAGTCGTACGCTTGATGAATTTACCGTAGATTGGGTGCTTCACGAAACGCTCAATCGCAACAACGATAGATTTTTCCATCTTGTCACTGATCACACGACCTTGCAGAGTACGGATCTTGTCACTCATTACGCGCCCGCCTTCTCAGTCAGTAAAGTCTTCACACGTGCAACATCACGACGCACTTGCTTCAACGTGTGTGTTTGCTGCAGCTGGCCGCTGGCCGTTTGCATGCGCAGGTTAAACTGCTCACGCAACAGGTTCAGAAGCTCAACGTTCAGCTCTTCCACGCTCTTTTCACGCAGCTCTTTTGCTTTCATTACATCACCGTCTTAGTTACAAAGGTGGTTTTAATAGGCAGTTTCGCTGCTGCAAGCTGGAATGCTTCACGCGCCAGCTCTTCAGGCACACCGTCCATTTCGTACAGGACTTTACCAGGCTGGATCAGGGCAACCCAATACTCCACGTTACCCTTACCTTTACCCATACGAACTTCAAGTGGCTTCTCGGTGATTGGTTTGTCCGGGAATACACGGATCCAAAT
Organism: uncultured Serratia sp.; assembly: GCA_963922555.1. Taxonomy (GTDB): domain Bacteria; phylum Pseudomonadota; class Gammaproteobacteria; order Enterobacterales; family Enterobacteriaceae; genus Rouxiella. The sequence goes on from CAWUIY010000380.1 coordinate 2,839, forward strand.
CTTACCTTGACGCTTAACTGCACGGGTCATCGCACGACGTGCTGCTTCAATTTGACGAGCAGTCAGGCGACCACGGCCAACAGCTTTCAGACCGTAAGTGCCGAAGCTCACATCCGTACCTTGCGCAAGGCCACGGTTGCGGCCCTTGTGCACCTTACGGAATTTTGTACGCTTTGGTTGTAACATCAGCGACTCTCCTTACTTGCGGCCTTTACGCTGCTGCTTTTTAGGTTGAGCAGCCGGTTCTGGTTGTTCAACTGCAGCCATACCACCCAGGATCTCACCTTTGAAGATCCATACCTTAACGCCGATTACACCATAAGTGGTGTGCGCTTCAGATGTGTTGTAATCGATATCCGCACGCAGAGTATGCAGTGGAACACGACCTTCACGGTACCATTCGGTACGCGCGATTTCAGCACCGCCAAGACGGCCGCTTACTTCAACTTTGATACCTTTAGCGCCAAGACGCATTGCGTTCTGAACTGCACGCTTCATAGCACGACGGAACATAACGCGACGTTCCAGCTGTGAAGTGATGCTGTCAGCAACCAATTTAGCGTCGAGTTCCGGTTTACGGATTTCGGCGATGTTAATCTGTGCAGGAACGCCAGCGATATCCGCTACGACCTTACGCAGTTTTTCGACATCTTCACCTTTCTTGCCGATAACGATGCCAGGGCGAGCAGTGTGAATAGTCACACGGATGCTCTTCGCTGGACGCTCGATAACGATGCGAGAAACGGAAGCTTTCGACAATTCTTTAGTCAAGAACTGACGAACTTTAAAGTCGCTGTCCAGGTTGTCAGCGAATTCTTTGGTATTTGCGTACCAGGTAGAATTCCAAGGTTTGACAATACCTAGGCGAATACCATTAGGATGTACTTTCTGACCCATTGCTAGTCTCCAGAGTCTCAGCGATCGGACACAACCACAGTAATGTGGCTGGTGCGCTTCAGAATGCGATCTGCACGACCTTTAGCACGCGGCATAATGCGCTTCATGCTTGGGCCTTCGTCTACGAAAATCTTCGAGACTTTCAGATCATCGATGTCAGCGCCATCGTTGTGTTCTGCGTTAGCAATGGCAGACTCCAGCACCTTCTTAACCAGACCAGCAGCTTTCTTGTTGGTGTAGGCCAGAGTTTCCAGAGCTTGCGACACTTTCTTACCGCGGATCAGGTCTGCAACAAGGCGAACCTTCTGAGCAGAAGAACGAGCGTGGCGATGTTTAGCGATAGTTTCCATCTCTTCCTCCTACCTTAGCGCTTTTTAGCTTTTTTATCAGCCGCATGG
>CAWUIY010000381.1:0-4091 GCA_963922555.1 uncultured Serratia sp.
CGTTCCGGCATTGGCAAGCTTTGCGCAACGCCATCCCCAGTTGCGCATCCAGCAGGTCTCGTCTTCAAATCACCACGATCTGATTGCAGGACGCTTTGACGTTGCTATCCGTCTAGGGCAACTGGCGGATTCCAGCCTCCACGCGAGCCTCATCAACAGTTTTGCGATTTTGCCTGTAGCCTCTCCAGCATGGTTGCAGCGCTTCGCCCCACAGGGGATCCACAGCCTGGCACAGCTTTCGCAAGCCAGATGGATTGCCCATAGTCGGCTGCGCACCCCGCTAAGCTGGGTGGTGACTACGCCAGATAAGCAAAGCTGTCTGTTTAACGTTGAACAGGGAGCTGCCATCATGGCCGATAGTGCTGCCGCGCTACTATCGTTTGCGCTTCACGGTGCTGGCGTGGCGTTGTTGCCTGAATGGCTGGTTGCTGAGGAGATTGCCAGACAGCACTTGTGTGTTCTGCTGCCCGATTATTCTTTTCCACGGCAGGGGATCTACGCGGTTTATCCCAATACCCGTTACGTTGCCGACAAAGTCAGGTTGTTTATTGACCATTTGCGCACTGAAATCTCGATCGCTGAAGTGTGATCTACGTCACAATTCATCGGTGATACTTATCTAATTTAATTAATACATCGTTAATTCCTATTAGCCTGCATTTATTTAGCAGGCGAGCAATGAAATAAAGGAAAATATCGCAAGCTTGATCCTGTTAAATAGTAAATTAGGAAATGAACAAATTAGCCGAGATCGTTGAGCAGATAACCGTTTGTAAAGGTTGATTAAGCAAAATTATGTCTAATAATTGCCCATCAAAAGGAGTGAGCGGTTACATAGAAAGTTCTTATTTGACTGATAATAACCCGGCTATTGATAGTGGTAAATTGCGATTAAAAAAACATAATTGCCGATAATAGCGAAATTACGAACCTTTTGGTTCAAAATAAATATTGCCATTTGCACTCGATTGCTTAAATTTAAATTAATGATTTTATTAAATTTTAATATTATTCTCGATCGGTATACTTTTACTGATAACCTCGTTTTTGACTAAGGAATACAAAAGTATTTATTATTTGGCTGTAAGCGTGTAACCGATTACACTTTATCGGTGATACATATTTGACACTTACCCATAACCTATAAATTCAGCTGCATTAACCCTGCGTGCTATATTTTTTAAAACAAAGCGATTATGTAAACTTCTGTATATACTCTCTTTGGAATTAAATTTATATTATGCGACTGCGTAACACGGCGCTGGGGATTACGGTTCTTCACTGACTCATTCATAGCAGGCAGGGGGAGGCGTAAGCAGGCTTAACTGACAAATCGAAATCTTTCCGTGAATAACAAAACCTCATTTTCAACTTTCGTCCTGATATCGATCTTTTCGCCACTGTCTGTCAGCTATGCGCAGGCCCCGGTGACGGTTGATAATTCTGTTGCGAAAGAAAAGAAAACCACACCGAAAGACAGTCAAGTCAAGCCGGACTCCTCACAAAGCAATACTCTGCTGATTGTTGCGCAACCACAGCAGGGCGGTCTTTCCGAACTCGATACGCCTGCCGCCGTGAGCGTGGTTAATGGCGACGATATTCGCGACAGCAGAGCTCAGGTTAACCTTTCAGAAAGTTTGCTCGGCGTGCCAGGTTTACAGGTGCAAAACCGTCAAAACTATTCGCAGGATTTGCAATTATCCGTACGCGGCTTTGGTGCCAACTCGACCTATGGCGTTAGCGGCGTGCGCATCTATGTTGACGGCATTCCGGCTACCATGCCTGACGGGCAGGGCCAGACCTCCAACATCGATCTGGCTTCAGTAGATAAAATTGAAGTGTTGCGCGGGCCTTTCTCTGCGCTTTATGGCAATGCTTCCGGCGGCGTCGTAAACGTCGAAACAAAATCCGGTAGCCAGCCGACGACGCTGACTGCTGGCACTTACTTCGGCAGCTTCGGATCGTTCCGCAACAGTGTTACCGCCTCTGGCGCAACCGGTGATGGCACTCACGCGGGAGACGTGAATTACACGATTTCTGCTTCACGCTTTACAACGCGTGGTTTTCGCGACGACAGCGCAGCACGCAAAAATTTGGGCAACGGCAAGCTGGGCGTGCGTATTGACGACAAGAGCACGTTAACGCTGATGTTTAACAGCGTCGCGGTGGACGCTAACGACCCCGGTGGTCTGACTCAGGCCGAATGGAAAGCCAACCCGACGCAGTCGCCGCGTGCCGACCAGTACAATACCCGCAAGTCAATCGATCAGACTCAAGTCGGTTTGCGTTATCAGCGTGAAATCACCGACAACGACGAGCTGAGCATCATGGCTTACAAGGGCGTGCGCCACACTACGCAGTATCAGTCGATCCCAAAAACCGTGCAGGCCAATCCGGCTTATCCGGGCGGCGTGATCGTGCTTGAGCGTCAGTATCAGGGAATCGACACCCGTTGGAAACACAACGATCAGTGGGGCAGTGTGCCGTTTACCCTTATCGGCGGGCTGGACTATGAAACCATGACCGAACGTCGTCATGGTTATGAAAACTATATCGTAAATAACGGCGTGACCTATTACGGCGTGGAGGGCGATGAGCGTCGCAATGAAAGGAACAAGATGTGGAATCTTGATCCTTACCTGCAAACGACCTGGCATCTGACCGATCGCCTGACGCTCAATGCTGGCGTGCGTTACAGCACCGTTAGTTTCGACTCTAAGGATTATTACATCACCGCCGGCAACGGCGATGACAGCGGCAGTAAGCGCTATCACAAAGCGCTGCCGATGGCCTCGTTAAGCTACGCGCTTACCCCAAGCTGGAACGTTTATGCCTCGGCGGGACGCGGCTTCGAGACGCCAACCATTAACCAGCTGTCGTACCGCCCTGATGGCACCAGCGGCCTGAACATCAATCTTAAACCCTCGACCAGCAATACCGTCGAGATTGGCAGTAAAACTCGCATCGGTTATGGCCTGTTGACGGCGGCGCTGTTCCAGACCGATACCCAGAATGACCTGGCTGTCGCAACCAGCGGCAGTGGCCGTACGAGCTATACCAATGTCGGCAACACACGTCGTCGCGGTCTCGAACTGTCGTTTGACCAGCAGTTCGCCTCAGACTGGCGACTGCGCATGGCGTGGACCCTGTTGGACGCGGTTTATCGTGATGACGTAACCACCGCGGTCAGTACAATCCCGGCGGGCAATAAAATGCCAGGGATTGCGCGTAATTCTGCCTACGCCTCTTTGGGCTGGGAACCGGAAGAAGGCCCACACGCTGGCGCCGAGATTCGCTATATGAGCGATATTCAGGCCAACGATGCCAACACGGCACAGGCCCCGGCTTATACCATTACCAGCCTGAATGCCGGGTATCGCCTGAACTGGCGTAACAACTGGTCGTTGGATTTATTCACCCGCGTCGACAACCTGTTTGACCGCCATTACGTCGGTTCTGTCATCGTCAATGAAAGCAATGGCCGCTATTACGAACCGGCACCGGGAAGAAATTGGGGCGGTGGCGCAACACTTACCTATACTTTCGATTAATTGTTTAAAAAAAGTACATTGGCTCCCGCCAGGGAACAGGACAGGGCCTTTAAAGAACCTAGAGCAAGCCTGCTCTCAGTATTGATTTAACCGGGTATTGAGAGGGCTTGTCCGAGGAAGGACATTCCGTGTGACGCCGAATGTTTTTAAGATCTCATCTCAGCACGAGATCGAAGATAATGAAAATCTTGTAAGGTTAATAATATGACAACGAAAGCTCCGTTATCGCGCATAGTCGTAATAATCACCGCTTTGTTCGCCGCGTTAAGCGGATTATATTTATTGGTCGGCGGAATATGGCTGACGGCAATAGGGGGCTCCCTCTATTACATCATCGCTGGTGTGGTTTATCTGGCGACGGCATGGTTGCTTTTGCGCCGCCGTGCTTCTGTTTTGCTGCTTTATGCTGTATTCCTTTTTGCGACCACGCTTTGGGGTCTCTGGGAAGTGGGTTCCGACTTCTGGGCATTAACGCCGCGTCTTGACGTGACGTTCTTCCTGGGTCTGTGGATCTTGCTGCCAATCGTTTATAACTACATG
>CAWUIY010000382.1:0-4073 GCA_963922555.1 uncultured Serratia sp.
CTCGGTTGCGACCAGATGTGTACTGGCATGGTAGGCTTTCAGATGTTCGGCCTGTTCGGAAACGCCTTCAGAATCGAAATCGAACACCGTTCCTGCGACGTTGCGCGGAGGATCCTGCTGCAGACGCGCCACAATCAGGTCCTGCTCATAGACAATACGGCCATCATCCAGCGGCACTTCGCGGTTGATGATCTTCATCAGGGTTGATTTGCCCGCGCCGTTACGCCCAACCAGACAGACTCGCTCGTTAGGTTCGATATGAAGTTCGGTGTTGTCCAAAATAGGCGCATCGCTGTAGGACAGCCATGCACCTGACATGCTAATTAACGACATAGACTTTATTTTTCCTCGCTGGCGTGAGTGATCAGCCAACAGTTGTGAATTTGGCGGTTACGGGCAAAGTCCTGTGACAGAGTCTGGCCGGTAATTTCTTTCGCGCTCAGGCCAAGCTTGCTCAAACCCTCGAGGTCCATTTGGAAACCACGCTTGTTGTTTGAGAACATCACGGTGCCCTTGCGACGCAAAATGCGTTTCAAATCTTTCATCAGCGCCAGATGGTCGCGCTGAACGTCAAAACTTTCTGCCATACGTTTCGAGTTGGAGAACGTTGGCGGATCGATAAAGATCACATCAAACTGCTCGTCGGCGTTGGCCAGCCAAGACAAGCAGTCTGCTTGCATCAAACGATGCTGACGACCGGTCAGGCCGTTGAGACGCAGGTTTTTCTCAGCCCACTCCAGATAAGTACGTGACATATCAACGGTTGTGGTGCTGCGAGCGCCACCCAGACCCGCGTGTACGCTTGCGGTTCCGGTGTAAGCAAACAGGTTAAGGAAATCTTTGCCATTGCTCATCTCACCCAGCATTTTGCGGGCGATGCGGTGGTCCAGGAACAGGCCGGTATCGAGATAGTCGGTCAGGTTAACCCAGAATTTGGCGTTAAATTCTTCGACCTGCAGGAATTCACCCTTCTGCGCCAGCTTCTCGTACTGACTGGTGCCTTTCTGGCGTTCGCGCGTTTTCAAAACCAGCTGATTGGAAGAAATATCCAGTACAGATAAGGTGGCATTGATCACGTCAAACAGACGCTGACGGGCTTTTTGCGCGTCCACAGTTTTCGGTGGCGCGTATTCCTGCACGACAACCTTGCTACCATAACGGTCAACCGCGACGTTGTATTCAGGCAAATCGGCATCGTATAGACGGTAACATTCAATACCTTGTTGCTTCGCCCACTTTTCCAATTTCTTAACATTTTTACGCAGGCGGTTGGCGAAATCTTCGGCAATCTGCGCACCTGCGGTACCATTTGGATTTTCAGCCAGCTGATAATTTTTCTGCACACACTCCAGCGGGCCGTTTTTCGCCTTAAATTGACGATCGGCACGCAGCTGCAGGCAGCTCAGCAATTCTGGCGAGGCGCTGAACAGCGACAGCTGCCAACCACCAAACTGCGTTTTAGCCACGCGTCCCAGCAGGTTATGCAGCGCAATCAGAGCCGGTTCGCTTTCAAGACGTTCGCCGTAAGGCGGGTTGCTGATAAGCGTACCCACCGGACCTTCCGGCAGAGGATTCTTCAGCTTGCCGACTTCCGCAGCTTCAAAGCTGATCAGCTCGGCAACACCGGCACGGCGGGCGTTGGCTTTTGCCATTTCGATAACACGGCGATCGATATCGGAACCAAAGAAGCGCGAGGTCGTTTCCTGCACCGCGCGGCGCGTACGCACCTGAGCTTCGGTGGTCAGTTCGCGCCAAAGTTCTTCATTAAAGTTGGACCAGGCAGTAAAGCCCCAGTGCTGACGGTGTAAGCCAGGTGCGCGATCGCCGGCGATCATCGCCGCTTCAATCAGCAAGGTGCCCGAACCACACATCGGATCCACCATCGGCGTACCCGCTTGCCAACCAGAGCGCATGACAATCGCCGCTGCCAGGCTCTCTTTTAACGGTGCCTGACCGGTAAGGTCGCGGTAGCCACGCTGATGCAGACCTTCGCCGCTGAGATCAAGAGCTACGCTTGCCGTATCGCGCTGCAAGAAAACGTTAACGCGGATATCCGGTTGCTGTTTTGCTACGTTCGGGCGCTCGTCCATCTTGCGGGTAAAGCTGTCAACGATCGCATCTTTAACCTTCAACGCGCCATATTGACTGTTGCGGATCTCGTCGTTAAGACCGCTGAAATGCACCGCGAAGGTTTTATCGACACCAAAAATGCTCGGCCAGTCGATCGCCATCACACCCAGATAAAGGTCGAGGTCGCTGTGAACTTTAAATTCATTCAGAGGAAGCAGGATGCGCGAAGCCAAACGGCTCCACAGCAGGCTTTTGTAAAGCAGGCGATCGTCGCCCTCAAAATGGACTCCTCCCTGCACTACTTTGCAGGACTGTGCACCCAGCGTTTCAAGTTCGCTTTTTAATAGTTCTTCCAATCCACGCGCCGTGCTGGCAAACAAAGAGTTCATATTGACGTAATCACCTAGAAGTTATTTCATACAATTAAAAACATTCCTTACCTTTTTAAGTAAGGCCTATACCCTAAGTCATTGGATTTGCAGCCAAGTGGCAAGCGAATGTATCCCCACGAGCTTACGCGAGTAAGGGATCGGGATGCGCGAGCGAAGCCAACGCCGCTGCAGTTCAAGGATGACAGGTATAATGAGGAGCGCATTATAGCTAATTAGCGCCCTTTGTCATAAAGTCTCTGGCTACAACACAAAAAAGCCCTGTCCCAACCCCTTTGTGCGTTTTACAAAAGGCCAATTGTTGGTACGGCCCGGAGGTAATAGTGGTCACCCTTTCACGTTTATACGTTCACCCAGTCAAATCTATGCGCGGTCTGCAATTGTCTCACGCACAGGTTACACCCAGTGGCCTGGCGTTTGACCGCCTGTTCATGCTAACCGACCCGCAGGGCATGTTTATTACCGCCCGTCAGTACCCTCAACTGGTGCAGTTTACACCCGCATTGTTACCTGATGGCTTAATTTTAACCAATCCTGACGGCAACGAAAGTGTCTCCATCAAGTTTAGCGACTTTGCCGAGCAGCCTTCACCGACCGAAGTCTGGGGCAACCAGTTTACATCTTTGATAGCGCCCGCCGAGATCAACCACTGGCTCAGCGGCTACCTCAAGCGCGACATACAGCTGCGCTGGGTCGGTGAAGATCTCACGCGTCGGGTTAAAAATCAGCCCGAGATCCCGCTATCGTTTGCCGACGGTTTTCCCTATTTATTACTCAATGAAGCGTCGATGTTTGATCTCAAACAGCGCTGCCCGGCCAGCGTCAAACTGGAACAGTTCCGCCCTAATCTGGTGATCACCGGCGCAGAAGCCTATGCCGAAGATACCTGGCAGACTATCCGCGTTGGCAGCGTAATTTTTGATTTAGTCAAACCGTGTAGCCGCTGCGTGCTTACCACCGTCAGCCCGGAACGCGGCAGGAAACATCCTTCCGGCGAGCCTTTGAAAACGCTGCAAAGCTATCGCACCGCCGAGGATGGCGACGTCGATTTCGGCCAAAATATGATTGCACGCAACAGCGGTATTATCCGCGCCGGTGACAGCGTGGAGATCCTCGCCACCAAGCCTGCCCGCCGTTATTGCGCAGGAGTCGTCGTCGAAAATGTCGAGCTGCCGGAAACCGAAGCCCAACACGTTGCAATTACCTATAAAGGCAATGAATTTAAAGGCAATAACCAGCAGGTTCTATTAGAACAACTTGAACAACAAGGATTTAAGATCCCTTATTCGTGTCGTGCGGGGATTTGCGGGAGCTGTAAATTGACTATGGTGGAAGGCGAGGTTAATGCTCTCAAAGCCAGCGCCATTGGCAAGCAAGGAAAAATTCTTAGCTGTAGCTGTGTTCCGGCTTCTGATCTGATTTTGGAATAACGTTTTAAAATATGACAGGGCGTTAATTGGCGAAAGACAGCAACGCGGTTGTTTATTTCAATCGGGTCTTGCGGAAATAAACAGGCTGGTTAAACGCCCTGATTAAACAGCCCTGTCGTAGACAGCTTCGGCGGTAATATGTGCCGGCATCAAACGGTCATGCATAATTTTTATCGCGTCGCCG
>CAWUIY010000383.1:0-4071 GCA_963922555.1 uncultured Serratia sp.
TTGAAATAGCTGTAATGGAAAGAGCGAGTCCTTGCCAATTCAAGTGGCTGAGTTCCATCTGGCATCAACTGCGTTTCAAGCTTGCTTTCCGTTAACGCGACCATTTTTTTAATAAGCTGAGGTTTATTGAGGTACCAGGCAATTCCCGCGACCTGAGTTGCATACCAGTTTCCGTGATTATTTTTGGCTTTGCCCTCTTTGATAGCAATCGGGCTAGTTTGCAACCAGTGAAGATAGTCCGACATCCACTTATGCATCTGCTGCTCATCATCGGCGGTCCAGGCCGGATTGCCGCGCAGTAATAAAAGCGAGTCGACAATGCGAATAGAGAAATAACGGCCATCCAACACGCCAGCATTTCTTCCGGCAGTTTTTCCGGGTATTCCCTGCGCGTAATTTAAATTCGGATTCATACGCGTTTGGGGTGTGATAAACCAGGCGCGCAGCATACTGGCGGCTTTATCGGCATAACGTTGTTCGCCTGAGAAATACCAGGCTAATGTCAGATCCTGAACTCTGGCAGTAAAAGTTGCCAAACGAACGCCGTCACTCTGATCATTTTTACTGGCTGGGTCTACCTGTCCATCGCGACGGATCCACGGTAAGCCATCGCTCTTGCCTGGGTCCGGCCACCAGTAGGCGCTAAGGCTGAGATAATCATGTTTGCTGCCGCCTGGAGGCATCATGCCCTTTTCGGTCACGCTAAGATTGGGAAACTTAAGATCTCGATTAGCTGCAGTAATTAAATTTTCATAAGCCTGCCGAGTGGGTTGTGCAGCCGTATTTTCAGCTAACTGCTGTTTCACTTTTGCCAACTCGCCGGCCTGCATAAATGCCGGTTCCTGAGGCGTCGATACGCTGGCATTCGCCATCGAGCAGACTAGTGAACTGAATATTAAAATTGCAGTTGATGATTTTACTAATTGCCGCTTCATTGCCTCTCCCGCAGTAAAAATGTCAAGTCGCAACACTATACTATCGAATTGAGGATTTTTTTGGGGTAGGTCTGTAAAGCTATCTTGGGTCAGGACATATTGTGATGAGATTGTCGGCTATAGCCAACGCCTGCACTGAGACTTATTCAAATGGCTATTGTAAAAAACCTTGTGTTTGCGAATGCCACAGCCCTTGCAACGGGCAATCACATAGGTAGAGGGATAAGCCCGTCCTGATGGCGACATCGCTCCCCTATATTGGATGCTGAGCATTTCCCAAGAATGGCCATGGGGAATAAATATTGTCTTACGAGGTGTAAACTTAAATCTAAATTTATAGTTAAAGAAGCGGTTGAGATATTGACGATATAATTTTTTAGAAATTGTGCTAAGTATTATTTCGCCCATTAACATACAGGATAAATAAAACAGTTCTAACATTATTATTACCCAGCTTTTACAGCAACGTTCTTAAATTTCGCGGTGCCTCTTCATGACGTAAGCTCACGTTTTCCTTGCAAGTCCGCCCCGCGCTTTGCCAGTGATAAACAGCGGGGAGTAATGTAGTTGACTATGTGATCAGGAATATTGATTTAACGCAACTAACCGAGAGAAAGAGATAATGCAGAAATTCGAACATAATATAAATAAATTATTAAATTACTTTATATTAATTAACATCCTCGATTAAAACAGCGTTCATGACGGATAATCAGATCACCTTTGAGATGAAATATTATTTTTACAATATTAACTCACTCATCATGCTCATTTTTGCCCCGCTCTATCCGCCCTTGTCCCCAATGGGCCAGCATATTCAGCAGCGGTCTTAACGTTTCACCTTCAGGCGTTATTCGATATTCAACCCGAGGCGGAACTTCGGCATAAACGGTGCGACTCACCAATCCAGCTTCCTCGAGTTCACGCAATTGCTTGGTCAGCATTCGTTGATTGACCCTCTGCAGACGCCGTTGAAGCTCGTTAAAGCGTAAAAACTCATTTTCTAACAGGTGATGGAGCACGACTCCTTTCCATCGGCCTCCAATAATGTCCAGGGTTACTTCAACTGGACAACCCGGGATATCTTGATAATGGCGGTTTTTCATTTCAATAGTTCCTTTTAGTAACCTAGGGCATTTTTTTGCCGTTCTTGAAAGTTTACAACGGAATAGTAATGATATTTACACAAAATCTGTTACGGAAAGCCATTATGAAATCAATAATCTACCGCCCTGTTTCTCAACTGACACACTCTGAGATCTTTAAAGAAATTGAGAGCCCAAAACCCATTCCGGGCCCTCGTGATCTTCTGGTTTCAGTGGAAGCGGTTTCTGTTAACCCTGTGGATACTAAAATCCGCGCCGGTGCTGTGGCTGTTTCTGAAGAAGTGATCACATTAGGATGGGACGTGGCTGGCGTAATCGAAGAAGTGGGTAGCGAGGTCACTCTCTTCGAACCTGGACAGGCAATCTTTTACGCGGGAACATTTACGCGAACAGGAGGCAATGCCGAATTCCATCTGGTAGATGAAAGGCTGGTTGGCGTAAAACCTAAATCGCTGTCCTTTGCACAGGCCGCCGCGTTGCCGCTCACTGGCCTCACCGCCTGGGAATTGCTGTTCGACCGCTTTGGCGTAGCTGCTGACAAAACCATTAACTCAGGCACCCTGCTGATTATTGGAGGCGCTGGAGGAGTTGGCTCCATGTTGATCCAACTGGCAAGAAAACTCACAGGCATGACGGTAATAGCCACTGCCTCGCGTTCAGAAAGCCGCGACTGGTGTTTAAAACTCGGCGCACATCTGGTGATTGATCATTCCAAACCATTAATTGAAGAAGTCGCAGCGCTACATAGTGGACCTATTACCCATATTGCCTCACTCACCCACACTGCAAAACATTTCGCGGCCCTTGCGGAGATTATTGAGCCTCAGGGTAAAATTGCCATTATTGACGATCATGATTATCTTGATGCCGTTCCATTAAAAGGAAAAAGTGTTTCCTTACACTGGGAAATGGTATTTACTCGTCCGCTCTATCAGACAAAGGATATGATTGCACAGCACCATATTCTCAATGAAATTTCCTCGCTGGTCGATGCCGGAATATTGCAATCGACCCTGACTCAAGAACTGCACCCCATCAATTGTGAGAATCTTTTAATGGCTCATAAAATAGTTGAGCAAGGAAACAGGCTGGGAAAAATCACGCTGAGAAAATAGTTGATTAAATCGTTGGCATGTATCCGCTAACTCATAAAGCAACTGAGTATTATATTAAATAGATTAATGTGCATTGATTTCAAAACCGTCAACGTAATATTTAGCCCATCATTTTATAAACTGTCTTGGTGACGACCACTTAATGCACTAGAATCTAAATCCTTTTCATAGTGCACGGGATAAATAATGACCGATTTAATTTTTCGTCAGGCTACGATGGCCGATGTTGATAGGTGTTTTGCCATCGAAACAGAAGCCTACGAGGGTGATGAAGCCGCAACGCGCGAAAAAATTGCTACCCGCATTCGTCAGTATCCTGAAGGTTTTTTATGTCTTGAGTTTGACAATCACCTGATTGGCTTTATCAACGCGGGCTGTGCATGGGATGTGGTCATGTCAGATGAAGAGTTTAAAGAACTCGTCGGACACGACGCCGCCGCGCCAAATGTGATCATTATGTCAGTAGTACTCGACCCGGCCTATCAGGGTAAAGGTTACTCTTCCCTAATGATGCGCCAGTTTGTCGCTATGATGAAAGAGCGTGGCAAAAAAACCATTCACCTGATGTGTAAAACCCAGCATATCGAACTCTACAAAAAATTTGGCTATGACTATATAAAACCCTCTGCATCCGATCACGGCGGTATGGCCTGGCATGAGATGATGATGGTTTTATAAGTTAAGCTTCTGGTCTTGTCTCGAGTATAGATTGGCTATTCTGTAAGGCGTCTTGGCCCTCCAATTACCGCTATAAACGTGTTGGCATTCGCTCGCGTAATCCGTAACATACACGCCAATTAATTCCATGCTGCGTTTGTCGGCTGGCACCCTCGGCGTTATGCCCTTTCGGTGCCCCTTTATAGATCCCGAGTATCGATATAATGTTTGATAAACAAGAAGTTACAAAGAAAGAAA
>CAWUIY010000384.1:0-4060 GCA_963922555.1 uncultured Serratia sp.
TTACGCATGGCGATCTCCTCAGGGGACATAATCAGTATGCCGGAAGATCTCTAAATGTGAATGGTTCGCTTAAGAGGGATGCTTACACAGCCACGGGTCAGGAAGGGGTCCGATCCCACAGCAATGACAGGCAGTCCCGTGCCTGACATTGCAGCAATACGAACTGAATACCCAGTTTGGGAAAGAACCACAAGTTTTGAAATCGGTAGCGCCTCCGCTAGTGCTCGGATAGCAAGGCGAATATCATTTTGTGGGGATTCTATCTTGGAAATTTGTGGAGAGGCTAGCTGCGCGGCTGCAAGAGAAGCGATGTTACTAATGCGTGAGACAGCTTCAACCGGATAACGACCTACTGCTGTCTCACCGGAAAGCATTACTGCTGAGGCACCATCTAGAACAGCATTTGTTATGTCACTTACTTCAGCCTTTGTCGGTAAAGGGTTTTCAATCATGCTATGCAGCATTTCCGTTGCTACGATCGTTGGCTTCCCCGCCCTGCTGGCCGCAGCAAGAATCTGCTTTTGATACAACGCCACATGATTAATTGAGGTTTCGACGGCTAAATCACCTCGGTCAATCATAATAACGTCAGCAGCATCGACGATTTCTAAAAGATGTTTAATCCCCCCACCGTTCTCAACTTTCGCCACAATTTTCGGCGTGGGTGCGTCAATAAGTTTTCTAATGGCTTCAATATGCTCTCTGCTTTCGACAAAGCTAATCCCGATATAATCTACACCGATATTTTTTGCAAAATCAATCATGCTGCGATCTTTATCAGTCACTAAAGACTGCCCTAAATTGATACCGGGAACGTTAATACCTTTGCGACTTTTTAATGTCCCATCCATATCGGCACGGAGATAAATATCCTGTCCTTCAATTTTTACGACAACAAATGAAAGTGTGCCATCATCCGCAAATACGCCAACGCCGGGAGAAAGCTTTTCATGGAGTTTGTCATAGCCAACGGGGACTTTCACTTTGCCATTATGTGAAGTGTCGATGGTCAGAATAATTATCTCGCCGCGAAGGAATGAAGGTTCGTGTTCCAACTGAAGAGTACGAATCTTTCGACCCGGTATGTCCAACAAAACTGGGACATCAGGTACAGTTTCTCTTAGCAGCTAAACGGTCTCTGCATGCCATTCATGAGTGCTGTGGGAGCCATTAAGGCGCGCGACAGACATCCCCGCAGCACGGAGTTGAAGAAGCATTTTAGGATTATTTGAAGCGGGGCCAAGGTGGCAATTACACGAGAACCTGTCATTAGAAATATTCCTTTAATAAAAAGAAATCTTTGAGACATTTTTGTGACAAACAGCTTAATACTTAAATAAAACTACATATTCAATTAAGTTATTAGCCGTAAGAAAAGGTAAAAATATGGGTACATCATATTAGTTTTAATGCTTTTCTGAATAATTGGTTAGTAAATCGATTATTTATATATAACTTTAAATTATGTTTATTAAAAAAAGCAGCATTTCAAACTACAAAATCCGCTTTAGGTTTTTTATTCATTAATTTACAACAAGTTGCCATAAAACTATCCGAGATGCAGCTAACTGTTGTCAAACCAAACTAAAAGCAATAATTAACTTTTAAGGCTAATTTTTGTTTTAGTTGGAGGGTTTTGTTCAGAGCTTGTAAAATAAATGATACCAATACTTGGGATGGTGAATTCAATTAATACGTTTGTGCTCAGACATTTCAAACGTTCACTTTTGACATAGGGCTGCTATTACAATTCTGAATAAGACAGGCTTCAAATTGGCTCTGATAGCGTCTCATGAAGCAAAAGGCCGGCGTCCGCTCCTGACACACTGCAGACACTCACCCCCCTCATCAAAGTCAAATTCCAGCCCTCACACTCTCCTTCAAATCAGTTCAAAGTGATGAAAAAATCGTCTTGGCGTCTGCATAAGCGTTATCTTCGATTAGGTTAAGCATCGGTTCGTAGATATTGATTTCAGCTTCTTTAGTTCGGCGTGTTGCAAGGTTGCGGATCAATAGCGTCTTTTTTCCGTTCCGAGTCCGGCCGAATTCTCCATGAATAAAGCTTTGAGATGAAAGTAAATTCCCTTTTGGAATACCCCCTGCGTCGCTGGCTTTGCGCTGACTGCTAGTAAAGCAGCCGGTAATTATTGAACGTTGATCATGGTGGGGTCTCACACGTCAAAGAACCTTGCCCTTGAGATCATTAACTTTGACGGCATTGAGGCCGAACCAGATTTTTGCTTCTTCCATATCAGCGCCGCGAACAAATCTAAAGGTGAGAAGACGTTTGAGAAACAGCGCGAGGCTATTATTGGCTCTGACTCGGCAAACTTGCGGTCAATCTAATCATCGACTGCCGTTATTCTCTCCGAGAACCGGCTCATCAATATCCTGGCCTTAATCCTAGCCTTACTGACGCTTTGGTATCATCAACTCCCTAAGTCGTCCCTGCTCGGGTAAATAACACCAGCTTATCGGTTCCCTCTTTAGAGCTATAAGTCAGTGCACCTGTGGGATGGAAGAAAAACGCAACGCCGGTCCTCCATGCTTCGCCCGCCACGTTAGGTAATGTAAATACGCCCGCCATAAAGGTGTAATAGCGGATTACCAGCCCATTAGACACGTATCCACCCTCTCCCCAATATTCGATCATTTCAAACAGCCACGCTAGATCCATAACTTCTCGCCTTAACTTTCAAATGTGAAGCAATTCACATTATTACCTGTTCATAATAAAAAATAAAATGCTATACCTTTAAAAATGAAACGTTGTTTTGATTTCACTTAAGACAAACCATTCCGTAACTACGGCTGTTTTTAGGATGAGAGCAATTATGTGGGAACGCAGAGTGTTTATGGTTGTAATGTCAGTCAGCATCGGGGCACAGGCTATGGCGGCTTCTGAGCCAGATTCGTCAGACCTGATCTGGCACAGCATCACCTTTGGTCAGTCGACAGATGTCAATTTCTCCACCAATGTTTTGCCGAACAAAATCGGCATGAATGAGACGAGGCTTAAGGGTGGGCAACCTGTTCCGGCAAAAGGTACTCGGTTGGCTACGCCGTTCACGCTAGAAAGCCGTGGGGGAAAAATTGGCAATAGTCACGATGGATTAACGTATTTCTACACGCGGCTTCCGGCCAATACTAATTTTCAGCTGCAAGCTGAGATCACCCTCAATCAGTTTGGACCGGAAAATGGTGCAAAACCTGCAGGGCAAGAAGGGGCCGGATTATTAGTACGAGATATCCTGGGTGCGCCACGTGAAGTCATGATGAAACCCGGTACGGAAGAATTGCCAGCAGCCTCAAATATGGTGATGAACAGCGTAATGGCAATCGGTGATAAGACTCCGCAAGTGGCGTTAATAGCGCGAAAGGGCGTCAAACATCCTTGGGGCAACACCGGCATAGGAATTACAAGGGACGCTTATTATCCTCTGACCACACCCACACATTTCTCCTTACGACTTATCCGCACTAATAGCGGTTTTGACGTTTCCTATGCACCACAAAATAGCAATCATTGGATAAGCAAAACGCTGAAAGGTGCAGATTTAGTAACCCAGTTGGATAAAACGGGTTATTACGTTGGATTTTTTGCCTCTCGCAACGCGAGTATGACAGTCAATCGCGCTAAACTGATCCTTAGCTCAGCACAAACTGAGCCATCCGCGCCCTATATTCCTCCTCAACTTGAGCCGCGCATTGAAATAATGTCCTCACCGCTTATTTCTCAGACTGACAGCATTTTCCAGTTAAGAAGTAATGTTAACGGACATTTGAAAATCCAGGCCTCGAATAAAATACTGTTAGATTATAAAGCGATAATGGCGGGGAATGTCGTTGCTGTGCCTATAAATATTCAACATCAGACTGCGGAAATAAATGTGCTATTTACCCCGGATAACGGAAAACCGTTGAGTGAAACTTTTGCAGTGCGGATGATGCCTAAAAAAAATCCTAAAGAGCTTTATACCTCCCCGCAAGGAATCGCAACCAATGATGGGACAAAACAGCATCCTCTGGATTTTAACAGCGCAGTCAATCTGTTAGCTCC
>CAWUIY010000385.1:0-4038 GCA_963922555.1 uncultured Serratia sp.
TTGAACTTTGCAGAATCGTTAAACTGAAAATTAATGAGCAGTCATCAATACCCAAGCAAAAAAGTGGCCGTTCTGGCCATTTTTCCATCACATTTACTTATTTCTGGTCTGGATAAATCGATATTAACGTCGTTATCGCGAGCTTAAATATCGACTTATTTGTTTTGTTCGCCTGCGCTGTGCCATAACAACATGCTGCCTTCTGAATGGCCCGTAACCGGATCGCTCTCCGGCAGGGGAACTTTAGCCACTGCCTTGATGCGAGCAGCCAGTTTTGCAGGCTCGTCATGGCATAAGTCTGCGGTGGTATTCGGTGGATAGGCGCCCACCATCATAAAGTTATCATCCGCAGAAATCTGTTTATGGCCCACGCCAGCAGGCAGCAACAGAACATCGCCGACATTTACCTGAATTATCTCGCCTTTTTCGCCTCCTAACTGCAGTTTTGCCGAGCCGGAGAATACGCCTAACGCCTCGGGAGTATTGCTGTGGAAGTGGGTGAAGGTATAGACGCCGTAGCGCCACTGCGGCGGCCAGCCGTTGGCACTAAACAGGTGCTCGAGATAGTCGGCATTATCAACCGCGTCGGGGGGAATAACTCGATGATATACCAGCACTGGCAGGGGGCTATTAGGTACGCCGCCGTCGGGCTTGGTGATATGTAAAATCTCCATCGCCACCTCTCTTGGCTCAGCAAGGCTCCATCGCGGAAGCGTCATTAACGGTATCAAACCGAAAAGAGCACAAAAGCGTCGTCGATCCAGCGGCATTGGCACTGCTCCTTGTCCGTAGTGGGCACTGGCCTGATAGGCAGGTTTTAGCGAGCATTCATTAACAGGCTCGACTTCATCTCAATGGCTTACCTTCTTCATATATAGAACAAATCAGGCGGAATATCACGCACAAGTGACGGTTTTCTAACCAGGTCGAGGGTCCAAAGATCAGATAAAGCCGAATTACGGCCTTAATCAACAAATAAAAGTACTAAAAATTTGATTAGTGACCATTTTCTTCTAGCCTTAATCAGACATAAAGTACTTCGGGAGGAGAAGTCATGAATAAGAAAATGTTGATTATTGTTGCTACAGCGGTATCCGTGCTTGCAGGTTGTTCAACTTACGACCGGGCTACAAGCTACGTTTCAGTTCCTGTGGTTAGCGACGTTAAAGTCGGTATGACAAGAGCGCAGGTACGTGCGATTGCCGGTCCACCATCTACCGAAATCACTATGATCCATGCGAAAGGGACCTGTCAGACCTACGCAGTTGATCCTCGTGATGGTAAAGCACAGACCTACTTTGTTAGCTACAATGACACCGGCCACGTAATGAACAAAGGCTATCAGACCTGTTCAGATTACGATAAAGACCCGCAGGCAAGTAACTAATCTGCGTGCGTTGAGTTTCAAAGAAAAGCCTGCCGTGATGGCAGGCTTTTTTTATGCGCCCTGATCAGACATAGAGATATACAGATCAGGCTTCTTGCGTCACGATGCGCACGCCAACCTTGCTGACGCGTTTGCCTTCCATCTCTGCAATGGTCCAGGTCAGGCCGTCCCACTCGATATGGTCGCCGATGACCGGTTCTCCGCCCAGCAGCTGTATCACAAAGTGTCCCAGCGACAACGTTTTGTCGATAGAGTCATCAAGATTTAATCCATAGACCTGAGAAATGGCTTCCAAAGGCGCATCGGCCTCAAGAATAAAGTCGCCGAAGAAGCGATCGTCCATCACCACCGCGTTTGTATCGCTAAACAGTTTGCCCAGCTCGGGCAAATCCTTTTCCTGGCCAATCACGCAGAGAATATCGCCTTCTTTGAGGCGCGTGCTGCCGGTGGGATGCAGCATGACGGTACCGCGGAACAGTGCCGCGATGCGCGTGTCTTTTGGCATCTGTAAATCACGCAACGCCGCGCCGACGCACCATTTCTCCGAGCCAAGCTGATAGATAAAATGTTCCCATTGAGTATAGATATCAATATCCAACCCGACGCGAGAAATGGGCGTTGGGGCAGGGGGAATGATTACCTTGGCCTTTTTCGCCGCATAACCCAGCGAGGTTCCTTGCAACAACAGGGAGACCAGTACGATAAAGAAGGCCACGTTAAAATACAGATGTGCCTGCGGTATACCGGCCATCATAGGGAACACCGCCAAAATAATCGGCACCGCGCCGCGCAACCCTACCCAGGAGATAAAAAAGCGTTCGCGCAGGGTAAAATTCTTGAACGGCAGCAATCCGACGAAGACAGATAGCGGACGGGCAAACAGGATCATCCACAGTGACAACGCCAGCGCGGAAATGGCAATCGGCAGCAAATCACTTGGGGTCAATAGCAGGCCGAGCACCAGGAACATAGCAATCTGGCTCAGCCAAGCCAGCCCGTCAAACGTTTGCATAATACCGTGTTTATTGCGCACCGGCAGGTTGCCGAGCATCAAGCCACACAGATAAACGGCCAGAATTCCGCTGCCGTCGAGGCTGACAGTGGCGGCATAAACCAGCAGTCCGCCGCTGAAAGCCAGCAACGGGTAAAGGCCTGTCGGCAGAGTCACTCGGTTAATCAGCTGCTGTAGCAACCAGCCGCCGACCAATCCGAAAGCGATCCCCAAACCGAACTGGCGGATGACGTCGACGACAAACATCCAGCTCAGTCCGTGCTCGCCTTTGGCAATCATGTCGATCAGGGTAATGGTCAGGAAAACAGCCATTGGGTCGTTACTGCCGGATTCTATTTCCAACGTCGCACTTACGCGTTCGTTTAAACCTTTCCCGCCAATCAAAGAGAACACGGCCGCAGCGTCCGTAGATCCGATAATCGCGCCGATTAACAGGCCCTGCATCAGATTGATATGAAACAGCCACGCGGCGGCCAGTCCGGTTAACCCGGCGGTAATTAATACCCCGACAGTTGCCAGCGAAAGGGCGGGCCACAGGGCGACGCGAAAGGATGAGGCGCGAGTCCGCATTCCTCCGTCGAGCAAGATTACCGCCAGCGCCAGATTACTGACCAGATAGGCAGCTGGATAGTTGTCAAAGGCGATACCGCCGATGCCGTCGACCCCGGCGAGCATGCCGATGGCCAGAAAAATCACCAGAATAGGGATGCCCAGTCGTGAAGAAAGCGAGCTAAGTAGAATACTTGCTGCTACCAACAATGCGGCTATAAAAAAAAGTGTGTTGATAGTACTCGCATCCAATGTGTCTTTCTCCTGTGAATATTGCGGCCGTGAAGCAGTCACTGGGTCAATGACTATAGTCTTAATTTAACAGGAAATTGTAAAACCCGCTGGCTTAAGTTCGGATTTTTATTGACCAATAAGTCTTGCTGATAAGTAATGGGAAAGGCATGCGCGTAACTTATCGATTTACGGGGTTGAGGTCCTAAAAGCCATAAAAACGCTATGCTTATTAAGTAGGCCAAAATGGTCAAATTAATCAGGGTTGATCCAGCATAGGGAGAGATAAATGGCGCAATTTACCGGAATTCATCGTGAGGTTTTACAGGACGGCACTATCAAGCACGTACTGGTGCGCGACGAGCAGGGCAATGAACACGTTAAGGCTGCTAAAGACTATATTTCCGAGGGGATCCGACCCCAGCTTGACGACCTCCCGGAGGTTGGAACTGACTCGGAATTCCCGCAAGATG
This sequence comes from uncultured Serratia sp., assembly GCA_963922555.1. Taxonomy (GTDB): domain Bacteria; phylum Pseudomonadota; class Gammaproteobacteria; order Enterobacterales; family Enterobacteriaceae; genus Rouxiella. The sequence continues at coordinate 3,653 of CAWUIY010000385.1, forward strand.
CAAAAGGATAGATGCTTGACTTAAATGGCAATTTTTAAAGTTAAGGTGGTTTTTGTGCTACGCACGGGTCTGTGTGCTGCGCATGGGCTTTCTTAAGGTCAATAAGCACCGGGGAGTTTTTCCGGTTCACTAAATTTAATGGGCATTTAACCGGCAGAGCCGGAACCGGGCAAGAGGTCTCCAGGGCGAGCCCTCTTGCATCTCCGCGCCCTTTTGGTGTCTTTTACATGCCTTTTACCAGCCGATGAGTTCGTTTCAATCACCGCCGTGTGTGGCGTTGGTCGCGCCGGGCTTTTGTGTTGCGCACGGGCTTTCTTAAGGGCATTAAGCTCCGAGGAGTTTTTCCGGTTCACTAAATGCAATGGGCATTTAACCGGCAGTGCCGG
>CAWUIY010000386.1:0-4036 GCA_963922555.1 uncultured Serratia sp.
GAGTATTGGCCTCTCCCAAAGCTCAAGCGTCGCCGAATACACCCAATATCGCCCACCGGTAAGAGTTGGCCCTTCATAAATATCCGTAAAACGACATTTATATAAGTTTAATCCCAGAGGCGTTTTTAACTTCATTAAAAACCACGCAGATCCATCTGCCAGTTTATCTCGATACCAGGCCTCGAAGAGCTGAGCTTGTCCCGCTGTTTTAAACAGCCATTTGACCGGAGTTTGTGTGGGAACCGAGGTATAAAGTCTTCGTTGCCGGGCACGGCCTGAGGTTTGATTAGTGCGCAATAAGGGGCTGACCGGTTTGAACGAAATACCATTCTGGAGCGGCAAAGACAGATAATCATGGGGATAATAAATATCTGTCATTATGATTTCCTTCTGTTTGGATAAACATTTTTCAGGGAATTACCGAACTCTCCCTGGGGATTAAGGACATCGGCCGTTAATTCTTTTTTAACCTGCCTGGCCATTCTTTTACTGCTCGCCTCCATCGCCTGCATCGTTGTTTCATCTGGCTTACCGGTGAACGAATTATAAAAATGAAAATCTCCGCCTTTCGTATTCGCAGCCTGGCGTTGCTGATTAACCTGATCCAGCGTTTTATCCAATTTTGCAGAGGTGCCTGCCGTTGTTACTCTCTCCCCTTTTTGAAGGAGCCAGGTCCCTGTTTCAGGCACGGAATCAAGCCCGTCATGCGCCATGCCGGTTAATGCAACTGACTGTATGTTGGAGACAATGCTGGCTGTTGCGGCTGCAACAGAGGCCATCGCCACAAGATTATAAGGAAAGGGGTTGGCGGCGGCCTGAGCAATCCCGGTTTGAATAGCCAGTATTGATTGCGCGATTGCATAAGCTTTATCTGCAATGAAAGCCGTTTTATAAATTGCCGATTTTTCGCCGAACGCCGTGCGGGTGATATCCACCATTGACCCCAGGCTCGACTCTATAGCTGAATTGACTATTTGATTCTTCTGGAGCTCGATATTTTTTTCAGCCTGGGCCTGTTTTTTTCTTAACTGAAGCTCCTGATCGTCCCATTGCGCATTAAGATCAGATCGCTGTTGTCGATACTCTGATAATGCAGATAAATTGCTCTGGTACCAGGCTTGTAACTCTTTGGATTGCTGTTCCAGTTGAGTTAATTGACTGATGTCACCGCCAAACGTTCCTGCAAGCCCACCGCCAAATTCCGTAGACTTACGCATTGATCTTTTCACATCATCAGGCAAATCCGTGATGGATTTTTTTGCCACGTCCTGAGACGTCTTGTCATAGTCCTGGGGCGTTATCCCGCCGCTGGCTTTAAGGCGGTCTAAGAGATCGAGTCTTTGTTTGGTGAGCGTGAGCGTTTTCTCCTCTTTACCCCGCAACTGTTCCTGCAATTTGGTTAACGCTTGTTGAGCAACAATTTGATCCCCTAACTTAGCGTTAACTTCAGCCTGGGCAAGCACCTTGTCTTTATCAGCCAACAACGATTGCTCAGATTTGCTCAAAGCGCGAGTTTGAGCTGCCGCTTCAAGGACGGTGAATTTTGCCTGGGTTTCCCAAAGATTTTTGCGCTGCTGGCTAATGGTATCGTCCAATACCGTATGCTGCTGCAGCACTTTTAACTGAGTCTGCAAGGAGAGCGTTTCGGCACTCACGCTGTCGGAAGCCCGATCGCCAGCAGAAACGCTGATGCCTTTGGCTTTGGGTGCTTTGGGATCCTTATACCGTTCTTCTATGCCTTTTTTAATCTGGGCAATTTCGTCATCGCTTAAGGCCTGATTAAGCTTTTTTCGCTCGGAGATATACTCGTTTAAGCGCTTATATTCTGCCGTTCGCTGCTGCTCTTTCGTTAAGCCGGCATCCGCGATGGATTCGAAATGTTGCCGGTTCAAAAGCGAGCTTTGTTCCAGAGTGGCTTGTTTCTGTTTTTCCTCGGTTTTTTTCTGTTCAGCATGGAGTTGGTCGGTAAGGGAAGTCACGGCCTCACGCGCCTGATCGCGCGCAGATTCAAGCCCTAACCGCTGTTGCCCCTGCGCGCCGGTGTTTCTTAATGCCTTATCCAGATCGTAAAGCTTGTCGGTAGCATCAGCCAACTGTGATTGCAGAGACTGGGCTCGCCCGATGCTCATCAGGCTGTCCCACATGGATTTGAAGGCGTCACCCACGGCATCAGCCGCTGTCTCCAATGCTCCCATGTTGTTTTTGATGTCACCCGACATGGTGCGAAAGCCCTGTGCCGCCACGCCGTTGGCATAATCAAGCGCCTCGGTATATTTCCCGGCGTCCTGCAAAGACCTCACATAATCCAACTGTTGCGCAGTCACGTTACCGTACTGCTGGGCCATCGCCTTCAGCCCGCTCTCGGGATCAGAGGTAATCTTTCCGAATACTTGCGCGAGCGCTTCAACCTTTGTTCCCGTCGCATCAGAGAGATTAGCTATGTCTGTTGCCACTTCCTGATAACTACTCCCCAGATTGGCCCCCGCTTTCACCAACGCCATCAAGGCCGCCTGGCTACTGCCAAAGGATGTGCCGCTTTTATCCATCGCCTCGGCAATAAACAGTAAATTATTTGCTGTCTGGCCCGCCCTGTCACCCGTGATCACCAGCGATTTATTAAATTCACTGGTGACAGCCTGGCCGGTTGCGAAAGAATAAGCCAAAGCGCCAACGGCAACTGTCAAGCCCGCCACGCCTACCATGACTGGGTTAAGCGTGCCTAGCAGAGCAGAAAAAGTCGGTTTGAGGCCACCGAACGAATCTTTAATTTGCCCGCCCTGCTCCAGCAGGATCAGCCACGGGCTCTGCCCGCCGGCCAGCTGAGTGGCGATGTCCGTGAACTGGGCAGGCAGCGTGCGCATTGCGGCTTTATACTGGCCAACCGAGATCCCAGCCTTTCTCGCCGCCAGCTCTTGTTTGCTAAAGGCATCTTGCCCTTTGTTACCTGCAATCTCTGAATCGGTGCCTAACCCACTGAACTGCTTGCGCACATGGGCAATTTGCTCATCAAACTTTGCGCCTTCGAGATCAATATTGACAACTAAATCACCCACTGGCTGGGACATAACGTACTCCTCCGCTAACGCTTTCAGCGAGTGACATCAATTGTTCATCGCTAGGTTCTGATCCCAATATGGGTGGATGAAGAAGGCTAAAACTGGCCGGGGTCAGGTCATGCTTGCTGCACATTAAAGAGACGGCGAGGTGACTTAAATTAGAAAAGTGTGCATCTATCAGGCTGTCATGGAAAAAATGGTCTTTATAGAATGCCCACCACTCCCCGAGCTCAGTTGACGTCATACCGGCAAGCATTCTGCGCCAGTCAGGTCGGTTAAACTCCCTGGCGAGGCGCATGACAAACCTAAGCTCACCGGCTAAGACTTTTCCGCCGATAGTGCAGGCTCTTCAGACTGATATTCGTGGCTTTCAAGCGGGGGTTGGTCTTCTGGGATCAGCCCCGAAAGGGACTTTACCTGCTGGTCCGCTTTTCCCAGGGCAGTCACGGGCCAACTGGATAGCAAGACCAGATTCAACGCTTCAACAGAAGGACCCTGGGTATCGTTTTGCCAAAGGGACATAGCCACCAGCATAGCGCTGGCACGAATGCTTTTTTCCACCAGTTCGGCCTGAAGAACAGACGACTCTTTTTCTTGCTCAGCCTCAGGGACCACATCTCTTGCCAGATACTTCAGGTACTCGATGCGTTGCAACGCAGAAAGCTCATAAAGCGTGATGGTTTCATCGTTAAAGGTAAAAGGCGCGCTTTTAAGAAACATGGACGACTCCAAAACCGGGGCAATGCCCCGATTTACTGGCTAATAAGATTACGAGACTGTCACGGCAACAATAGCGACTTTCTGGCCATCGTTCGTCAAAACAACAATGTTGGCACTGCCCGCAGACACGCCCGTAATGGTGAGAACACCCTCCGCAACGGAAAATGTTGCAATAGAAGAGTCAGTTGTGGATGCAATGAACGTTTTGTCTGAAGCCGTGGATGGCAGAACAGCGATTTGCACCGTTTGAACGGAACCGA
>CAWUIY010000387.1:0-4023 GCA_963922555.1 uncultured Serratia sp.
GACGTGAGAAAGCGGATGAGCAAGCGGTTTACCCGCTCGGCAGCACTACGTGGGGTTGGGTTACTGGGCCTCACGGGCTGTTGCAGCATAGAAAACAGCGCGATATCGTCGACTTTTAGCTGATACCCACTGCCACGGTTATGCACAAAGCACGCGCCATACTGTTGCATGATTTCATTAAGCGCGGTGACATCGGCACGCACGGTGCGCGTCGATACCGCCAGACGTTTAGCCAGCTCTTCCTGAGGCAGTGTTTCCGTCTGCAATGCATCAAACAATACGGCTAGTCGTTGATAAGGAAATCTCACCATAAACCTTCTGTTATCAAGGCACCATGACCATCTGTGACGGGCTGCCTACCGCAGTATAATCGTCGACAAAAATTAATTTTCCAGTACTGCTCTCAACTTTGAATCGAGTGATGTTATCGCTGCGCTGATTCATGGCATAAACGTATTTGCCGTCGGGGGAGAGGGTCAGCGTGCGCGGATAATCGCCCCGCGTCCAGAACTCTTCTGCCCAATGCATCTCACCGCTGGCGGTAACATTAATCAGCGCGATGCTGTTATGCAGGCGATTAGCGACATATAAATGCTTGCCGTCTTTACTCAGCACGATCCCTGCTGCAAAGTTAGTCCCTTTGAAGTTGGGAGGTAGCGTGGAAAGGCTATGCAGCTGAGTAAGCGTGCCTTTGGATTTGTCAAAATGATAGCTGGTCAGCACCGAGGCTTCTTCGTTGATTAAAAACACCACGTCGCCGTCAGGATGGAACACGAAATGACGCGGACCCGCTCCCGCCGAAGAAGCATTAATAAACGGCGGATCGTTAGCCACCAGTTGGCCGTTGGCAGGATCCAGCATCCACTGGTAAATCCGATCCAGACCAAGATCGGTTGAAAAGACGAATCTGCCGCTGGGATCGGTGGCGATCATGTGTGCATGCGGGCCGTTATGATCGCTGATTGCAAAACTGCCCTCAACGGCGTCGGCAGGTTTACCCGCCCCTGCAGGACCTGCGTCCTGATGTACCGAACTCGCTTCACTGAGCTTACCGTTGGCGTCGACCGGAAACGCAGCCACGACGCCGCTGATATAGTTTGCTACCAGCAGATGGTCGCCCGAGGGCGTAAGCGAAAGATAGACCGGCCCCGCCCCCTGTGAGTCAACCTGATTAATCAGGCTCAGGCTGCCGTCTTGTGGATTAATATGATAGGCGGCGATAGAGCCGTGCTTGCCGCCGTTGTAGTTGTCAACTTCGCTGCCGATATAGAGCGTCTTGCCTTGATGCCCAACCACCATCTGTGACTGATTTGGCAGTTGGCTTACCAAAACCCTGTCACTTAACGCGCCGGATTTGGCATCCACTTTAAAGCGATAAACGCCTTCTCCGTTCGGGTTGTAAGTGCCTACATAAGCGTATTGAGCTGTCTCGTGATTCATAGCCTTCTCTGCTGCACACAGCGGCATGGCGGTCACAGCCAGCAGCGCTGAAGTTAAACCTGAAATACGTAGCCAGTTTCTCATAGTTCCCCTTATGCTTTTTAATGGAATGAACAACGGCTTACAACCCGAATGCGCCGATTAGCCTAAAAGCTTTTTCACACTCGCCAGCAGCGTTTTGACATCCTCAGGGCGGGTATTGCCCGTGGTGCTGTCGATAATCGAACTGTAAATATGCGGGATAATTTTGCTGACCCCGGCGTCGAGAGCAATTTCCATAATCGCTTCGAAATTTTCTAAATCGATCCCCCCGGTCGGCTCCAGCCAGAAATCCTGCTCGGCACAGGCACGAGCGACGCAGGCAAATTCCTCGCGGGTTTTCAGCCCCCCCATTGGGAAATATTTTACCGAACTGCCGCCCATGTCTTTCAGCAAGGCAATCGCCGTATCGATAGGGACGATGCCGTCGCTGGCGGCCGAACTCAGCGGGCCGGTAGAAATTTTTACCCTTCCCACCTGGCCGGTGGGAGATATCAGGCCATTGACCACGCTGTCATTTTGCCCCAGTAGCGCGCGACTGGTGCCGACGCCGGTAAACACCTGATTCACGTGTTGCGGCTGAACCTGCTGCGAAATCTGACTGACCATCAATGACTGGCGTGGATCGCCCGCCCCAAGCCCGACAGAAAGCGCATTTTCAATCAGAGCGGCGTACTCTCTCATATCGGCTACGGCGCTCTCGACATCGGCATAATTTTTTGACAGCACGCCAACCAGCACGTGGCCTTCCGCCGCCTCATAGATTTCACGGGCGTTGTCTTTCGAACCTGCGAGCACATTCAGGCATACGCGGTCGCGATAAAAATTGGGGGTCAGCTTCATGCTTTCTCTCCGCTAAACAGGGCTTTGAAACAGTCAGCAACCGTCACCAGCTGCGACGGGGTTACGCTGCGCACATCCACGTCGATCTTGCCTTCGTTGGCGCGATAGCCACGGAAGTAAATCGCGATTTCTCCGGTCTTCATCGCGTCAACGATCGCCTTGGTTTTCCAGCCAAGTTGCGCTTCGTCGAAAGTGATTTCGGTACGAGCGATGTCACGCCCGGCGCTGTCCCAAACGACTTTAGCGGATACGCCGTTCAGTGCATTAAGGCTGTTGATAAACGGCGTCATTTTATCGGCCATCTCCTGGCCGGTAGTTTTTGGCAGACTAATGTAGCTTTCAATCGCCTGAGTTAGCCCGAGAATGCCCTCCTTCCCGACCTTCATCGCGCGACCAATGCCGTTGGATTGCATTTTTACCCATTCTACAAACTGTTTTTTACCCAGAACGAGTCCGCTAGTCGGGCCTTCCAGCGCTTTAGCGCCGCTATAAATCACCAAATCTGCGCCCATCTGGTAGTAACAGGTCAGGTCTTCTTCCGCGGCAGCATCGACAATCAGTGGCAAATTATGTTCGCGAGCAACCTCGGCAGCTTCCGCTACTGACAGGATGCTTTTCTGTACCGAGTGGTGCGATTTGATATACAGGATGGCGGCAGTGCGCGGCGTGATGGCCGCCGCCAGTTGGGCCGCCGAGCATTCATTGGCGTAACCGGCCTCGATAACCTTGCCACCTCCCAGAGTGACCATGGTGGCAACCGGCGCGCCGAAATTGACGTTATGGCCTTTAGGCAGCACGATTTCGTTGGGCACGCTCAGCGGCGCGGCATGCAGATTTTCCAGCAACCAGGCGTCGTCTTTGATGATGACAGCCGCCACCGACTGTGCGATCCCGGCAGATGCGCAGGAAACAACGACAGCATTCTCAACGTTCAGCAGTTTGGCGATATACGCGCCGGTCTTGTTGACCAGATCTTTCATCTCGAAGAAATGATTCAGGCCATAATTCACCACTTCTGCCACATCCTCACGCGGGGTCGACACGCCGAGGATAGTCATGCGCCCAGAAGCATTAATGACTTGTTTTAAATCGTACTTTTCATAGATTGAAGACATTTTTTGACTTCCCTTCATCCGTTAATAGCGGCTCACCGGCAACAATTGACGCCAGCGGCACCAGAATGCGGTCACCCTTGAGCGACTGGCCTTCCGAATCGATAAACACCTGAGGCGCGTGTTCAATGTCAAACAGGGTCAGGTCAGCATCACAGCCAACTCCAAGCCGCCCCTTGTTCGGCAAACGCAGGGCTTCTGCGGCGTGAGTGGTTACACAATCGATAATCTGCGGCAGCGTGAGGCCCACGCTGAAGAATTTCGACATCACGGTCGCGAGGCTATGAACCGGGCCGTTGATACGGTTGCGGCAGTAAATATCCGAGCTGATAGTGTGCGGAATGATGCCCTGTTTAATCGCCACCTCGGCGACGGCAAAGCTAAAGCTGGCTGAACCGTGTCCCACATCCAGCCGAACGCCGCGCTCGAGCGCACGTTTGATAGCCTCGCGCAGCTGGCCTTCAGGGGTCAAAATGCGGTTAGGTTTACCGTTAAAGCAGTGAGTGATGATGTCGCCTGACTCAAGCAAATCAGCGATTTCATCCAGGTTCGGCGGGTTGTTACCTATATGCACCATCAAAGGCAATTC
>CAWUIY010000388.1:0-4005 GCA_963922555.1 uncultured Serratia sp.
ATCTTTAAATTGGTTCATGCCGGCATTGGTAAACAGCAATGTCGGATCATTGTTAGGCACCAGGGAGCTGCTTGCTACAACCTGGTGGCCCTTACTATGGAAGAAATCGAGAAACGCTTGACGGATCTCAGCGGTGCTCTTGCTCATAAATGTCCCGGAATAAGGCTAAAAAGGTCGGCCCGTGAGCAAGATTAGCGTGATAACGTCCAGCTTACTTTGTCGCTCACGAACAAAAAGTGGGGATAAGATAAAATTTCTTCGCTGGGAAGTAAAATCCCGTATGCATTCAATCCTCAAAATCGCGATAAATAGACTGAATTTCTTCCTGAAAAAAACCGCGGTAGAGCAAATAACGTAATACTTTCGACTTTTCTTTCCAGTCGGTCGGCAAAGGTTGCCCAAACTTGTGGGTCGCCAGCTCATAAGCTTTGCTACACCAGTCAACTTCACACTCTTCCAACGCCTGGGTGATGACTTCTTTATCAACGCCCTTTTGTGTTAACTCGGATCGAATACGTTGGGCGCCTAAACCACGGTTGCTACGCCCTGAAATATAGCGCTCGGCAAATTTAGCGTCATCTAGCCAGTTATGCTGATAACAATAGGCGATAACCTCTTCGACTTGGTCCGGATCAATCTCTTCAACTTCTTTAGGCGCTGCCTGACGGCGAGAATCGGGATTTTGTCGAGCTTTATAAGAGGAAGGTCGGGTAAAGGGCTGGGGTGGGATTAGTAATTTGCGCCGCAGCTCGGCCTCTCCGTGGTCACGCTGGCCCAGAAGCCGCATTGCACGGGCAATCAGGTTATTGAGTTTTTTCGCCTGGTCGTCCTGAGTTGTTGAGAACAGCGAGGAGGGTTCCTGATAATCTTCAGTATCCTGCGTCATGCTTGATTCCTTATAAAGCAAAAAAACAGCCCGTTGTGCAGGCTGTTTTTTGGAAGGCGTTAGCCTTTAGCGAAACCCTGCTGGGGTTTCCAGCAGGTTCAGCAAGGAGTATTAAAACTCTTCGCTGGTTTCAGCATTGTCATCCAGGCTTTCAGCCGTGGCAGCCGCGCTCAGTTCACCGGTACCGCTCAGCAGCATCTCTCTGAGTTTTTTATCGATTTCAGAAGCCACTTTAGGGTTTTCTTTCAGGAAGTTACTGGCATTAGATTTGCCCTGCCCGATTTTCTCACCGTTGTAGCTGTACCATGCACCGGCTTTCTCGATCAGCTTGTGCTTAACGCCCAGGTCGACCAGCTCACCGTTGATGTTAATACCTTCACCGTACATGATTTGGAATTCGGCCTGCTTGAACGGTGCAGCGATTTTATTCTTGACCACTTTAACGCGGGTTTCACTACCGACTACGACGTCACCATCTTTGATTGCGCCAATACGACGGATATCAAGACGAACAGACGCATAGAACTTCAGCGCGTTGCCCCCGGTGGTGGTTTCCGGGTTACCGAACATCACACCAATTTTCATACGGATCTGGTTGATGAAAATCAGCAAGGTGTTGGCATTTTTCAGGTTACCGGCCAGCTTACGCATTGCCTGGCTCATCATACGTGCCGCGAGGCCCATGTGAGAGTCACCGATTTCGCCTTCGATTTCTGCTTTCGGCGTCAGTGCAGCAACGGAGTCGACAATGATAACGTCGACCGCGCCAGAGCGGGTCAGAGCATCACAGATTTCCAGCGCCTGCTCACCGGTGTCCGGCTGGGAACACAGCAGGTTATCGATGTCTACGCCAAGTTTTTTGGCATAGATTGGGTCAAGCGCATGCTCGGCATCAATAAACGCACAGGTTTTACCTTCACGTTGCGCAGCAGCGATAACCTGTAAAGTTAAGGTTGTTTTACCTGAAGACTCTGGACCATAAATCTCAACGATACGGCCCATTGGCAAGCCACCTGCGCCGAGTGCGATATCCAGAGACAGAGAGCCGGTGGAGATCGTTTCAACATCCATGGAGCGATCTTCGCCAAGACGCATGATGGAGCCTTTACCGAATTGCTTTTCAATCTGGCCCAGTGCCGCAGCTAACGCCTTTTGCTTGTTCTCATCAATAGCCATTTTCACTCCTTCGCGTGACGAGTCATGTGAAGCCACACGCCGTTGTCACTGAATGTTGTTGTCGGATGCAAGTACAGATGCAGGTAATTGAGACTAATTATACTGTATGCTCATACAGTATCAAGCCTATTTTTTCAAAAACTCGTCGAGTAAAGTTTGTAGTGAAAAAACAGCGGCTTGCAAACGCACTGCATCACGATCGCCAGAAAAATTCTTTTTACAGGCATAGATTCGGCCATTTTCATCGGCAAATCCAAACCATACGGTACCCACCGGCTTTTCTTCGCTACCGCCGTCGGGACCCGCAATTCCACTAATCGATACCGCCAGATCAGCCCCGGCCGCATAGCGCGCACCTCGGGCCATTTCTCGCACCACCGGTTCGCTCACCGCGCCGTGTTCTTTCAATGTAGATTCGGAGACGTCGAGCATTTCGCGCTTGGCGGCATTGCTGTAAGTAACAAAACCGCGATCAAACCAGGCAGAACTCCCGGCAATATCTGTAATCGCTTTCGCAACCCAACCACCAGTGCAGGATTCAGCACAGGTAAGCCACAGGCCTCTGGATTTCAGAGCGGCACCGACATCGATACTTAGCTGACGCAAATCATTTTCAGTCATCATCTTTCCTGCAAGAAAAGGGGGAACTCAAGCAATGTTAGCACTTCAGGATCCAGAGGGTAGGCTCTAAACCCTAAACTGCGGGATAACGTTCAGGATCCGGAAAAAGTGCATAGCAGCTAGCAATATTTTTCCGAAGTCTCTCTCAGATGGGGGCGAAATCTCGCTATTTCAAGCTTTAAGCTGATTTTGCACCATGCTTTAAAGCTGCTGCACTCTGGCAGGGAATGGCCGATTTGTATTCACAGGTCATGCAGTGGCGAGAGTAAAAACAATCGCCGCCGCCGTCTGGAATACCGCACCGTATACAAGATGTTAGAAACTTTTTTCTGTTTATATCTCCATCGCTTCATTTTTTGGCCTGAAAAGTGCATTGCTAGCAATATGCCATTCAGTCTTAAATTTGATAACGGGAGTGAATTTGACGATGCAAGATATTCTACAGCTTGATGCCATAACGCTTGCGGCTCGTATTCGCGATAAAAGCCTTTCTCCGGTCGAGGTGGTGTCTGCCTCTATAGAAAGAATGGAAAAACTTGAGCCTGAGCTGCACGCCTTTTGCACCCCCACAACCGATAGCGCGCTGCTGCAGGCAAAAAAAATCGAGCAGCGGATCCTCCGTGGCGAAGATGCCGGGCCGCTGGCCGGGATCCCGGTGGCGATTAAAGATCTGATTAGCACCAAGGGGATCAAGACGGTTTCTGGCTCGTGGATCTATGAAAACTTCATTCCCGATGAAGACGATATCACCGTCGAACGTTTAAAAGCCGCTGGTGCGATTATTCTCGGAAAGACCAATGCACCGGAATTTGGCTACAGCGGCACCGGCCATAATCCGGTTTTCCCCACCACACGTAATCCCTGGAATACCGACCTGACAACCGGGGGATCCAGTGCCGGTTCTGCGGCCGCCCTCGCCGCACGAATGTGTCCGCTGGCCTTGGGCAGCGACGGCGGCGGCTCAGTGCGCATTCCTGCAGCCCATAGCGGCGTTTATGGCATGAAAGCCTCTATGGGCCGCGTGCCGTTATACCCAGGTTGTCGCGACGAGCGCTATCCCGGCGTCTCGAGCTGGGAATCTCTGGAGCACATCGGTCCAATGACCCGCAGTGTCGCCGATGCTGCGTTGATGTTATCAGTGATTGCCGGACCCGATCCTCGCGATCGCCATTCAATTCCCACCAGTGATATCGACTGGATGGGGGCGCTAAAAGGCAGCCTGAAAGGATTGCGCATTGCCTACAGCGCGGACTGGGGCTATGCCGCCGTGGATCCGCAGGTGCGCGAAATTGTGGGCAAAGCGGTAAAAGTTTTTGAACGGG
>CAWUIY010000389.1:0-4002 GCA_963922555.1 uncultured Serratia sp.
TTCTTTACAAAAAACTGATGCCACTTCCCGGCTGTTACATCTATGTTAATAGAAGCAATAGTCACACAAACAATGTCGTTATACCCGTGGTCCTTCAAGTCTTTGGGTAACCCATAAAAATATAATTGGAAGGTGAGCATGCGGAAACATGTAATTGCGATAGCTGCATTGGCGCTGTTAGGTTGGAGCGTTCAGTCGCTGGCGGCAGATTTAGAAGATGATATGGACACTATCAACGCTAACTACGCCAAAGTTTTGAAAACCGACAGCAAGGCCGATTTTGTGGCGGGTTTGGCAAAAATGAAAGCCGCGGCGGAAGATGCCAAGAAATCCAAACCACCGAAACTGGATTCAAAACCCGATAACAGCCCTGAGATTCAGGATTATCACAAAGGTCTGGATAACCTGATTGCGCATATCGACAAAGCCTCTGAGCTGGCTGACGCTGGCAAGATGGCCGATGCGAAGAAAGAGGCCGAAGGCCTTAAAGCCATCCGCAACGAAAATCACAAGAAATTCAAATAACCTTGCTACCTTATGCCTTCCTCTACTGAAAATGTGGAGGAAGGATATTTGACCCTTCCGTATTTTTCAGTCAATTCCACTGCTTAATTCAATTCTTGCAGTCCACCTGCGCCAGACATTTTATTTTTGAGAAATGGATCCGCTTGGTGCCCGCTATTTCCAGTTTGAACTGGAAAAAAACCGGCTACACACCTCTTCCCGCTGCGAGTAGGGTAAGAACAGATGAAAGGTGAATGCCATAACATCATTTTCGAGCAGGCCAGGGATCAGTAAAAATGGGATCGCATCTGTAAAAGGGGCAGAGCAGATTGTTATGAAGAATGCACTTGAATTAAAAGATGCGCCAGAAAGAACCGAGCAGTTATTGGCAGATATTCAACGAATGTTGAATGCTGAAAATATATATACCAATGACGTCCAGCAGCAGATGTTGACCTCTCACGTGAAAGCCATGGTATTACGCTCAATTACCGGCGAACCTTTGCCTGAAGTTGACAAGGAGTTGTTTGACGAAATTTCACCAGAATCAATGAAGATGGCCGAAGAGGTTGTCAATTGGCTGGATAATTTACCGATTGAGGAAGCGTATTTACTCTCGGTGCATTTCGAAGTGGCAAAAGACAATAACCGCTGATCTTATTTCATTTTGACATTATAAATTAATAAACAACTTATCTGGAGATGTAAATAATGGGACAAGTCATCGTAGTGATTGGAGATCGTTTAGGTAAAGGCCAGAAAGTTGCAGCAGGTGTAGAAGCTGCGGGCGGTAAAGCGATTGTTATTCCAGGCGTTGCCGCGGATATGAAACTCGGTGATGTGATGAATGCCGAAGGTGCCAGCTTTGGCATCTCTTTCTGCGGCAGCGGCGGTGCTGGTGCTATCACCGCGCAAAATAAATATAAATATAAAGCAAAACATGGAATGCGCTCCGTTGATGAAGGCGTCACCGCAATTAATGAAGGTTGTACCGTTTTAGGCTTCGGCTTTATGGATAAAGAAGAGCTGGGTCAAAAACTGGTGGAAACTTACATCAAGAAACACGGCCAATCGTAATGAAGCAGCAATTAACCACGACGGTAAGAGTGGAGGGCAAAGGCGAGACCAAGGCCGCGGCTTTTTCTTCTGCGTTGAGTCAGGTTCAGCGAACCGTTCTTAAATCTACTGATAATATTTTGCTGCGCATCGAACCGCAGGACGTCAAAGTCATTACAGCGGAAGAAAAGATTACTCACGAAAAGTTTTTATTCTTTTTTCTGCCAAGAGAAAGGAAGAGTTATCACGTGGCGTTAGACATTACCGTCAACATGACGGTAATTAATACCGAGCAGGTCATATTCACCAAGAAATAAAGACTCGTCAGGCAAAGCCTTAATCGAAAAGATCTGGCCAACCAGAGCGAGTCAATATAATCACAAGGATAACCTGATGTTTCTAATTATCTTATTTAAGTCGCTAATTATCGGCGGACTTGTAGGCGTTGGCGTAGGTGCAGGTGCTGCACGTATGTTCCACGCTCCTACAGTGCAAGGAATGGGGGCTTTTCGTACGCTTGGGGAACTCAATTCCTGTGAAGGCGATCCTGCTTCGCACTTCTCCTTCGGACTGGGCTTCTTCTTTAACGCCTGGGCTTCCTCAGTGGCGGCCGGTTCCTTCACTCAGGACGTTGATCACCGCATTATTCCAAACTGGGCCGCAGCCGTGCTGATGATGAAGAATCGTAACGTGGCTGAAACCCTGCACGATCCACGCAAGATGGCGATCGCCGGAGGCATCATCGGCATGATCGTGGTTGCCTTCCTCAACACTACCGCCTCGGCCGTGCCGCCTGCCTTACAGGTCACTGCTATCAAGGTATTGGTCCCGGCAGCCAATCTGCTGGTTAACACGGTGATGCCGGTGATTTTCTGGCTCGCAGCCATCGACGCAGGCCGTCGTTCCGGCTTCTGGGGCACCATTTTTGGTGGTTTGGCGCAGCTGATTATGGGCAATGCGGTACCGGGTTTGGTGCTGGGTATTTTAATCGGTAAAGGCGTTGAAGAGGGCGGCTGGAACCACGTCACCAAGGTGATGATGGCGGCAATTATTGCCCTGTTCGTGCTCAGCGGCTTCTTCCGCGGTTTCGACGTCAAGCTGTTGCAGTCGTTCATGCTTAACGTGCCGAGCTGGTTGAACGGCATCCACAACTCACTCAGCGGCAAATAAGGGGTACATGACAATGGAAGAACAAGCCAAAAGTGGTTTCTGGTATGCCGAATGGTCATTTCCGATCTTTGTCGGGCTGCTTTCAGCCGGGGTATTTGCTGGGACACACATGTATTACCTCTACGGCATCGGCGCATTCAACGAAGTAGCGTTTGTCTCAATGCTGCGTTCGGGAATGGACACCGGCGTATACGGCGCAGTCGCGGCTTTCGGGGCCAGCTTCCTGTTCGCCCGCATTATTGAAGGTTCGTTGGTAGGTATTTTGGATATCGGCGGGGCTATTCAGACCGGCATCGGCCTGGGCGTTCCTGCGCTGCTGCTCGGATCGGGGATCCTCTTCCCGGTAACCAACTTTGCCGCTTCGCTGGTGACCGGTTTGGTTCTTGGATTGGCGGTGGGTTACATCATTATTCTGGCGCGCAAATTCACCATCAATCAAGGCAACTCAACCTACGGTGCTGACGTGATGATGGGCGCAGGCAACACCACCGGTCGCTTCCTCGGGCCATTAATTATTCTTTCTGCTATCTCGGCCTCTATTCCAATTGGATTAGGATCGCTGCTAGGCGCGCTGGTGTTTTATCTCTGGAAGAAACCGCTGACTGGTGGCGCAATCCTCGGGGCGATGATCCTTGGGGCTATCTTCCCTATCTCACTGTAATAGCAACAAAACACAGGCTTCAAGGAGAAGTGCCGTATGTATGATGTGATTGTCAGACAGGCCAAAAGCGCAGACGGCAGCCTGATAGATATTGCGATTCTCGACGGCAAGCTGGCAGCGATTGGCCAGCTTGCCGCAGACGCGACCGCAGCGAAAATCCTCAATCTCGAGGGTAAATACTGGGCCAGCGCGGGTTGGATCGATTCTCACGTGCACTGCTATTCAAAATCGCCGATTTATCACGATGAGCCGGATTTGATCGGTGTTGCCAGTGGCGTTACCACGGTTATTGATGCCGGCAGTACTGGCGCAAATGATGTTGATGATTTTTATCGTATTACACGCGAAGCCAAAACCAACGTTTTCGCCTTTCTAAACATCGCCCGTACCGGCATCGTGACGCAAAACGAGTTGGCGGATATGACGCAGATAGACAAGGTCGGCGTCCGTCAGGCTATTGCCAATAATCCCGATTTTATTATCGGTCTCAAAGCGCGTATGAGTAGCAGCGTAGTGGGTAAAAATGGCATCCAGCCGTTGATTCGTGCTAAAGAAATTCAGCGTGAAAACAATGAATTTTGATGTGTCGCCGTCAGGGTTTAAGAACGATT
>CAWUIY010000390.1:0-3972 GCA_963922555.1 uncultured Serratia sp.
TTGCCGTCCAGACCTTATCAATATCCGCCCGACTAATTTGATATTGACGCAAGAAGTCTCGCGCCGCATTAGCGCCGTCAACTTCAAAACGTTTGTCGCAGCTGCAATGGTCGTGAGTCAGCCCCATATCATGGAACATGCAACCAATATACAGCAGCTCGTGATCGACCTGCAGGCCGCGCTGTTGCCCTGCCAGTGCGCCCCAGTAATAAACGCGGCTAGAGTGATTGAACAGCAGCTCTGATTCTGTATCGCGAACCAGTTCGGTTGCCTGACGCGCCATCTGACTGTCCGGGATGTGAATGCCTTTAATATTAAGTGTCATGATGATTCCTGCCTGTTTAAGAGAGATAAAGTGTGTTGTTGCAAACAGAATAAATCCCGAACAAAACGTCTTCAATCGTAGTAATATGACGATTAAAGACATAATGACGAACGCAGACACCGGAGAAAGCGAATGATCAAAACCGTGCAAATACTGGCTATCCCAGGCGTGCAGTTATTGGACGTCTCGGGGCCGTTAGACGTGTTTGCCGAAGTGAATCAGCAGATGGGTCGTAAAATCTATCAGCTTGAGGTCGTCGCGCTCGATGAGCTAAAGATTGTGACGTCCTCCGGGATCTGCCTGCTGGCCGGGCAATGCTTGCATCAGCAGAGTAACGCCCCGATCGATACCTTTTTAGTCGCCGGCGCACCGGATATGGCGCAGTTCATTCCCTCTGAGACACTCTTGCAGGCGATTCACCAGCGGGCCTTAAACAGCCAGCGCTTTGGCTCAGTGTGTACCGGCGCTCTGCTGCTTGCCGCTACCGGCTTACTGGAAGGCCATCGCGTAACGACCCACTGGGCAGTCGCCGAGATCCTGGCGCATCGATACCCAGGTATCCAGGTTGACGCAGACGCGATATATATCGCCGAAGGTCCCGTGCGTACTGCGGCGGGCGTCACCTCGGGGCTGGATTTAGCCCTGATGATGGTGGAGGAAGATCTTGGCCGTGAAGTCGCTATGGCGGTGGCCGCGCAACTGGTAATGTTCTTTAAACGCCCCGGCGGCCAGATGCAGTTCAGCCGCTCGGGAAGAACCTCCCTGAGTGGCCGATCTGCATTGCAGGACCTACAGCGATGGGCGATTGGAAATCTGGAAAACGTCGATTCTGTCAAGTCGTTGGCTGACCATTTAAGTGTTAGCACCCGACATCTGACCCGTTTGTTTACCCAGGAAATTAGGCTGACGCCGGGCGAATGGCTGGAACAGGAAAAAATTAATCAGGCGCGTTTTCTGCTTGAGTCTTCAGAGCTTTCGCCCAAGCAGATTGCCGCTAAATGCGGGTATTCAAGCATTGATATCCTTCGCCGCGCCTTTCAACGACAGCTAAAAGTTAGCCCCGCGCAGTATCGTACCTATTTCAGGAATAAAGGGGCCTGAGAAGTCCGGCTGCCCTGATACTCCTGCGCTACGGTTTTTAGCCACTGGCAAAAGATATCGGCTTTTCTGTTGGTTTTTTGTCTTTTTAGCGCCACATACCCGAGACCGCTTTGAATAAATCCGTGGGGGGCGATAAGCCTACCGGTTAAAACGTCATCAACGTGATTGCCAATCGGGTCCGCCGAGGTGCCAGACGAGTTAAGCCTTACCTCAATCTGTGGGTAGGCATGCTGGAATCGGTGGAGCCTCGGTATAAGCCAGCGCATAGTAAAAGTCCCGGGGCAAGAGACATCAAGCGTGCCCTGTTCGCTGTCGGCAATCTGACTCACTGCCGATTCTATCTGATCAAAAGCGGCCGTTAGCGCCGGTAACAAAATACGCCCGGTTTCACTGAGTTTAGGAGCATGTTTTGATCCCTCAAACAGAGTAACGCCCAGCCAGTCTTCCAACTGCTGAACCTGCCGACTTATCGCGCCATGTGTGACGCATAGCTCTTCTGCACCCCGCTTTATCAGACCCGTCCTTCCCGCAGCCTCAAAGGCACGAAGAGAATTTAACGGAGGGAGTCGTCTCGGCATTGTGATTTTTCCTCACTTAGCTGATCTAAATATCTCGATTAACTCTGATTTAATCACCTCGTAAAGTGAATCGCAACGTAAGGTTACTCATGTTTGGAGATGCATCTACAAACTTAGTACTCATTCATAAAAATAAAAAAATCACATAGCAGAGGTTAAAAATGATGATTTATCTCGCCATTGTTATTCTGGGCACGTTCGCAGGGTTTGTTAGCGGCATCATTGGTACGGGCGGTTCCATCATCCTGTTGCCGATCCTTTCTTGGCGATTTGGGCCACAGGTCGCGGTTCCCATTATGGCGGTGGCATCAATCATGAGTAATCTGTCGCGAGTAATCATCTGGCGGAAAGAGATTAACTGGCGTGCCTGTTTTGCCTACTCGGCATTGGCAATCCCCGGAGCCGTTCTAGGTGCAAACACGCTTTGGCATCTGCCTCCCCAAATGTCAGATATTTGTATCGGGGCGTTTTTCCTGATCCTTGTTCCTCTGATGGCGTGGTCACGTAAACACAATTTGCGACTTAATATCGGGCTACTCGCAACCTGTGGCCTGATTGTCGGCTTCCTCACCGGGATGGTTTTCTCAACCGGGCCAATGACTGTGCCGCTGTTTGCCGGGTTCGGACTGGTGAAACAGGGGCTTATCGCTACCGAATCAGCTGCCTCGTTGATTGTTTTTGTGACTAAAACCTCGACCTTTGCGGCTATCGGTGCACTGCCGCCAAGCGTGGTTTTCAGTGGAATATTTGTAGGAGCTTCGCAGATCGCGGGAATTTTTCTTAGCAAGGGGTTAGTTGCGCGTATGCCCACTCGCCTCTTTCACCTGTTAGTTGCAGGCATGATGATCGTCGCGGGCATATCGATGGTTTGGAACGGAATTAATAGCCTGTCGTGACAATTTTAGCCGCGGCCGCTAACACATCCTTACGCGATTTTGCGTCTTGTTGCGGCTGGGTAAAGTAGGTCACCAGAACCAGCGGGGCATGGTTATCTGGCCATATCACCGCAATATCGTTTGTCGTGCCGTAATCGCCGCTGCCGGTCTTGTCAGCGACAGTCCAGGAGGCTGGCAAACCCGCACGAATGCTTGCAGCACCGGTGGTATTGCCTTTCATCCATTCAACCAGTTGAGTGCGCTGCGGCTGGGCCAAAGAATGACCCAAAGTCAGTGTATTCAGACTGGTCGCCATCGCCAGCGGCGACGAGGTATCGCGCTTATCGCCCGGGATTGCGCTATTTAAAGCCGGCTCGTTGCGATCGAGGCGGAAAACTTTATCACCCAGCGAGCGCGCAAACGCGGTAACTTTAGCGGGACCACCCAGCTCGATGAGCACCTTGTTCATGGCGGTATTGTCACTGTATTGTAAAGCCGCCGCGCTTAACGCTGACAGCGTCATGCCGCTATTAAGATGCTTTTCAGTGATGGGATTGTAGTTCACCAGATCAGATTTTTTGATTTCAACCTGCTTATTCATCAAGTTCGGCTGTGATTGGCTCTGCTTTAGAAGCAGTGCAACCGCCATCACTTTACTGGTGCTGCACACGGCAAAACGTTGATCGGCATGATAGAGGATTTGCGAATTATCGGCCGTATCGATAAGCGCCACACCCAGACGACCGCCGGAACTTTTCTCTAAAGCAGACAGTTTTTGTTGAATGGTGTTTAAATCTGAGGGCGTTTTAGCCAACAGCGTCTGACTGCTTAATAGAATAGGAAGTGAAAAAAAGGCCATCATGGCCGTTTGGCGGAGGGAAATTTTAAACATGTGAAACCTCATAGATGATGATTTGGGGCAACTGCATGAATATCTTAGGCTAACGACGCGGGATATCCACACAGGCTCCAGAGGTTTCTTTACGTTATTTGAGCGCGCTCATTAAATTCGCTTTTAAGTCGTCGAGCAGAACATAGCGCTTACGATATTCCGATCTCTTTTTGCTCGGGATCTCTTCAATCTCTTTTCTAT
>CAWUIY010000391.1:0-3964 GCA_963922555.1 uncultured Serratia sp.
AAATTTATCGATCTTGACGGGCCGACCTGGCTGGAGAAAGACGTCACGCCGGGGCTGGCATTTCACTGTGGCGTGATTGATTTGCAGGCAACGGGAGATTAATCGCGCGGTGTTAAAAGCATCAAGCCCTGGTGCAAAAGCAACAGGGCTTGAATGAATCGCCTTGAATTAATTAGAGCTTATGGCGATATCCAGAGGGGACAACGTTATTTTTTGGCTAACGGGTCAAACACAGTGTATGGCGTGCATTTGTATTGCTGTCCGGCCATGGTCAGCTGGTACAACTCGGCACCGCTAGTACCGGCAGGGCTTTCATTAATACCAAAACGAATCGTGGTATTAGAAGGATCTGGAGTGAAAGTTCTGCTGTCAGCGTTATAAGTCGACAAGGTATATTTAACTTTGTCGCTCTCGTCCGCAGTGCGGTTTCCGAAATAGATTTGAGTGGCGTTAGTCTTCGGATCGGTAATTTGCAGAACCATGGTGTCATCACTGGCAATCGCGCTGGTGAGGACTTTCATACCGCCGCAATGGGTGAAACCGGCAGCCGTATAATCGCCAATCATATCTGCGGCGTGTGCCATGTTGGTCAAAGAGCCGGCGACCAGCAATGACAAAAGCATTTTTTTCATTTTGATATTCAACCTGATGTTTAGGCCAGGCATCACTTGTGTCTGGCTTGCTACTTATACAATAGGGTTCGATGAGCATATGTAACAAAGTATCAAATGCTGTTACCCCCAGGGAATTATTTCAGCGGGGGCTTTTTTAAGCAGCAACGATACTTGCAGTATCACTTAACCAAGTCAAGTTATGGGCAACATTTGGTAATAAGCGGACTAATCGATATAACGAGTCATATTTTCATGGACTAAGCGGGCCAATTCCAGATGATCCCTTTCCCAACATGCTGGACTAAACAGTTCTGCCGACCAGACACCGTCAAAACCGGTGGCTTTGACGGCATCTGCCCATGTCTGAATATCGATCTGGCCTTCACCTGGCATATAGGCGCGCAGAACCGTTTCTATCCATTCCTCACCCGGCTCTGGTTTACGACCATCGCAGAAGTGCACGCCAAAAATTAAGTCTGGGTCTAACGCGGCGATATCTTCGGGATGAGTCTTACCGGTGGCAAACAGATGCCAAAAATCGATTACCAGACCCACGTTATTTTTTCCGACGCGCCGAATAACCTCCAGTGCCTGATCGAGAGTATTAAACTGAGTGTGGGCAATGACTTCAATTTGGTAGCGCACGCCGTATTGTTCGCCAATCTCGGCAATTGCCGAAATATTTTCGGTCATGATATCCATGATTTGCGGCTGTGGCAGATGATCTATGCCGTGTTGCGCCAGGATCTGAATGGTCGGGCACTCAAGCTCGGCTGCAATTCGAGTCAGGCGCGTTGCCTCAGCCAGCAGGGCTTGCTTTTCGCCATCGCGATAACGCTCGATATCAATCAAGGCGTTAAGACAGGCAGTTTGCAATCCATAGCCGTGGACTAACTTTTTCAATGTCGCCGTCGAACCGCCATTATCCAAATAGCGCAGTAGCTTGTAATGAAGAAACTCAAGGCCATCATAGCCAGTTTCCGCAGCGATTCGCGTTTCGGTGATAACATTGCAATAGTGAGTTGAAATGCCGTGCAGCGCCTTAATCATAATTTACCTCTCATACCATTTTGTGTAACCGTTACAACGCTATCGTCATGTTGGTTTTTCGTTGTTTTAATGCAGCTGGAAAGCAGTTGTTCAATATCGTCGAGCGCGACGCCACGAGTTTCCGGCACGAAACGAATGAGGAAAAACAGGCAAAAGAGATTCAATGCGGCGAAGATCCACATGGTAAATGCGCCGTGAAAGGCTTGCTGCAAGAGGGGGATTTGATTAATCAACGGGAAGAACTGGGTAACCAGGAAGTTGAAAATCCACATCAGGCTAACTGCCATCCCCATCGCATAACCTTTGATGCGCGGCGGGAAAATTTCTGAAATAAGCACCCAGCATCCAGCCCCCCAGCTGATCGCAAACATCACCATAAATAACAGTGCAGCGAAGATGGCCAGATAACCGCTCTGATGGCTGAGCATGCTCCATGAAAGCAACAGCAGCGCAAGGACAGATCCCACGGTTCCCGTTTTCATCACCGGCAAGCGTCCAAAGCGATCAAACAGATTCATGCCGACAAATGCGCCGATGGCATTTAACAGGCCGATAAAGATCGTCTGAAAAAGCAGGGTATCTTTGCTCATTTCACCGGTCTGAAGGATTAGCGGCGCGTAATACATGACAATACTGGCCCCGGTGAACTGCTGTAATACGGCAATGCTACAGCCGATGATAAGGGCATAACGCAGCACCGGCGTACTCATGATGTAGCCGAGGCTGTTGCTGCCTTTGCCAGTGGCTGGCTCATCCTTGCGTACACTTAATATAAGCTGCGTCTCCTGTTGATTCATATTGGGATAGATCCGCGATAGCACCTTCAACGCACGATCGTTCTGGCGATTTTTGAGGCACCATTGTGGCGATTCCGGGAGAATTAAGGTGCAGAACAGCATAAGTACCACGGGTACAAACTGTGCGCCCATCATCCAGCGCCAACCTTCATTGATGAGCCAGGCTTCTGACATCCCACGTGCAATCAGGAAGTTGACCAAAAAAACCAGCGTTTGCGAGCCGACAAGTGAAAGATTGAAGATGCCGGAGGCTTTGCCGCGAATGCTTGCCGGAGCAATTTCACCCATATACATTGGCGCTACTGTGCCTGCCAGTCCGATACCCAAACCGGCAATAATGCGCGAGGCAGAAAATACGCTAAAGGAGTCTGCAAATGTGGATCCTGTTGCCGAAAGGGCAAAAGCCAGCGTGGCCATGAGCAACACTGTTTTTCTGCCTAATTTATCGGCAAGTCGGCCCGCAGCCAATGAGCCGATAATACAGCCGACAAAAATACTTGAAACTACCCAGCCGGTTTTTGAGGGATCAAGATGGAAATAGGCCTGAATAGAATCGACCGTGCCGGAAATCACGCCTGTCGAGTAGCCAAACATGACTCCGCCTAAAGTCGCGATGCAACATAAGCTGTAGACATATCGGGCATTACATTTATTTTCATTATGCATGCTCAACTCCAATTATAATTATAGACGTTAGAGGTCCGCAGGTTAAAAGATTAACCTGCTTTAGATGTTATATAAAAAGATGTAGGGGTAATGCTTAACTTTTAATTTGTCCCGTAAGCCAAAATTTTTTATAGCGAGCGGGTGGCAGACCGACAATATTATTAAATATACGATGGAAGTTATTAACGTTGTCATAGCCTACGGCATTGGCTATTTTTGTGACCCCCCAATCAGTGCTCAATAATAAAGACTGTGCTTCTCCAATTCGTCGGCGAGTTTGATACTGTTTTGGAGAATATCCTGAAAAAGCCTTAAAAATATGCGCCAGATAAAATTTATTCATATTCAACTCGGAGGTGATTGAGTTGAACACTCTTTCATCTTTGTAATGCTCATCG
The DNA here is from genome assembly GCA_963922555.1 of uncultured Serratia sp. Classification (GTDB taxonomy): domain Bacteria; phylum Pseudomonadota; class Gammaproteobacteria; order Enterobacterales; family Enterobacteriaceae; genus Rouxiella. The sequence goes on from CAWUIY010000391.1 coordinate 3,526, forward strand.
ATAAAGTTGCGTATCCTTTGTCCTACCTCTTCGGGTGATTTATTGCGCTCTTGGTGATTTTCCTGCCACAGGGATCGGCAAAGCAATAACAGTACTCTCAACAAGCTATTGCCCAGCTCGCTGGAGTAAGCTTTCTTATAACTGACGTGATCCCACATCTGATAAAAAATCTGGCGGATCTCGTCATAATATTCGCCGCTAGGCATAAGAGGAACCCCCGAACGGGGTATCAGATGGTTCAGCGGCACGCCATCAAATTTAAGCTGATCAACCCCACAGCTGAAGATCAACAAATCGTCACTGGGATGTGGATGCTCATCATGTAAAACGCCTGAGTTAAACAGCAAAACATCCCCGCTTTTGACTTGATAATCCTGACCATCGATATGGTAAGTGCCTCGGCCTTGCATGATAAACAGCAGTTCAAAACGCTCATCAT
>CAWUIY010000392.1:0-3951 GCA_963922555.1 uncultured Serratia sp.
ATACCTGCCTGTCACGCAGGGGGTCGCGGGTTCGAGCCCCGTCCGTTCCGCCACTATTCAGAAGCCCTGATTCAGAAATGAATCAGGGCTTCGCTGCGTTTAGCCCTTTCGAATTTAACGCTCTACCTATTCTTTACCCAGCTCGGCTTTGACATAGCTCACCGAGCCGCTTGCCGCGCGATCGTGACGGGCAATAAAACGATAGAATCCGCCTGACAAGAATGCACCGATAAACCAGCTAAAATTCGCCACCTGATGCAGCCCAGGCGTAAAGCTAATCACCAGACCAATCAACACCGCCGGAATAAGCGAACCGATCGCTTTTGGATTAAATCCACTGCGATACCAGTAAAGGCCAGAAGGCGTGGCGTTGAAAAGCGCATCGACATCCAGATGACCGCGTTTAATCAGGTAGTAATCCGCCAGTAAAATCCCGAACAGTGGCCCGATAAAGGCGCCCAGCACGTCCAGCGTATAGTGGATAAGTTCTGGAGACTGGAACAGATTCCACGGCGTCAATAATACCGAACCTATAGCGGCAATCATCCCACCGGTGCGGAAGCTGATTTTCTGCGGTGAACAGTTAGAGAAATCGAACGCCGGTGAAACGAAGTTGGCGACAATGTTAATGCCGATAGTGGCAATAATCATGGTCAGCAGGCCAAGTGCGACCGCAACGCTGTTGCCCACGCGGCTCACGGTTTCGATTGGATCGGTGATCATGGTGCCAAACAGCGATTGGGTACCAGAAACGATCACTACGGTAACAATCGAAAACAGCAGGAAGTTAAACGGCAGGCCCCAGCGGTTACCACGGCGAATTTCGCTCATGTTTTTACCGTAGCGCGAGAAGTCACCAAAGTTGAGTAGCGGGCCAGAGAAGTAAGACACTACCAGCGCGGTTGCTGTGATCATTTCCCAGGTTTGCTGGCCAACGCTCAGCGATTTGCTGGCCAGAGTAAAGGAAATATTGCTTAGACCCGTCTTGTACACAATCCATCCGGCCAGCATCAGCATAACCACATCAACTGCCGGACCGGCGACGTCGATAAAGCGTTTGATGGCGCTCATGCCATGCCAGAACACCATCGCCTGCAACACCCACATCACGCCAAAACATACCCATCCCAGAGCCGACAAGCCTAGCCAGTGCGGCACGGTCAGCGGATTCAGCGCAGGGAAGAATTTCAGCAGCACCAGCATCAGCGCGCTAGCCGCCAGATAGGTTTGAATACCGTACCAGGCGAACGCGATAAGCCCGCGAATAACCGCCGGAATATTGGCGCCAAACACGCCAAACGCCTGACGGCAGATAACCGCATACGGCACGCCCGCCTGCTGGCTTGGTTTGGCAACCAGGTTAGCGCACAGCTGCACGATGCAAATGCCGCACAACAGGCAAATCAGCACCTGCCAGCTGGCCAGCCCGAGGGTAAAGAAGCTTGCAGCCACCACGTATCCGCCCATGCTGTGTACGTCGGACATCCAGAAAGAAAAGATGTTGTACCAGCTCCAGTTCTGGTCGCGGGTTGGCGCCAGATCGTCGTTGCATAGCCTTGGGCTATAGTGCGGCTTGATGATGCCAGCGCTTAATTCCGGGGCTGCCGCAGAGGTGTTTCCCTTGTTTGGCATAAATCGTGCTCCTGTCATAAACAACATTTGGAAGATGGGAGGCCGGTGTCCGGCAATCCAAAAAATTAACCATTCAAATGTTCATTGCAGGAATTAGGCCAAAAATCATTTTTTGTATACAAAAAAATAAATTCATGTATACGATAAGTTATATGTTCGGTATACGGAGTAGTGACGATGACCAGCTGGAACGGCCTGAATACGGCTTACTTTACTGAGGATAAGGACGACCACATTTACAACGCATTGGTAAAATCGATCGTTGAACATCAGCTTTTACCCGGTAACAAATTGCCCGAAGAAGCGCTGGCCGAAGCATTTTCCGTGAGTCGTACCGGGATCCGCCGCGTGTTACAGCGCCTTGCGGCAGTGCAACTGGTGACACTTTTGCCCAAACGTGGTGCGCATGTCACCGTTCCTGATGCAGAAGAATCTCGCAGTGTCTTTACTACGCGCAAGATTTTAGAGTGTGCCAATATGGCCGAAGTCGTCGCACACTGTCAGTCAACCCATCTGGCGGCGATGAAAAAGATCGTCAGTGAGGAGAAGAAGGCCCACGACGATCGTGACGGTACCGCCGCGATCCGCCTTTCGGCAGCATTTCACGTGCAGCTACAGGCGATTTCAGGAAACAAAGTGCTGACTGAAACCGTCTCTCAGCTAACGTTACGTTCGTCTTTGGCGATTGCCGCCTGGGGCGCGCCGTGGCAGCAAGGCTGTCGTTGCCACGATCACGACGATCTTCTGGATCTGCTTAAAAAGCGCGATGCACCGGCGCTGGCAGAAAAAATGGCTGGCCATTTCGATAATATCGTTGCCAGCCTGCGTTTTGAAAATAGCGAAGGGCCAACGCCAGACTTCACGCAGATGTTCTCAGGCATTGCGCAGCAACAGGCACATCATAAGGAAACGCTGTAATGGCTGAATCCTCCCCACGTCCGTTATGTATACAATTAATTAATCCCAATACCAGCCTTGGCATGACCGAGGTGATGGCTGCAACGGCGCGGCAGGTCGCGTCGCCGGGAACCGAAATCCTCGCCGTCTGTCCCGACGAAGGGGCACCCTCAATCGAAGGACATTTTGACGAAGCGATTGCGACAATTGGCGTATTGCAACAGGTCAAAGCCGGGCGCGACGCAGGCGTTGATGGCCACATTATCGCCTGCTTTGGCGACCCGGGGCTGTTAGCCGCTCGTGAACTCGCCGGCGCGCCCGTAGTGGGTATTGCCGAGGCCGCAATGCATGTGGCTACGCTGGTGGCGACACGTTTTTCAATCGTCACGACCCTGCCGCGCACGCTGGTCATTGCCCGTCATTTACTGCATCAATACGGCTTTGAACGTCACTGTGCCGCGCTGCATGCTATTGACTTACCTGTATTATCGCTCGATGACGGCAGCGGTCTGGCACAGCAGAAAGTGCGTGAACAGTGCATCAAGGCCAAGCAAAACGACGGTAGCGGGGCTGTCGTGCTCGGCTGTGGCGGAATGGCTGACCTGGCCCAGGAGCTGACTCTCGAGTTGGGCATTCCAGTGATTGACGGGGTCAGCGCCGCAGTGCGCCTGATTGAATCCCTGCATGCACTGCGCCTGACAACCAGTAAATTTGGCGACCTCGATTATCCGATTCGCAAACCCCTCTCCGGGCGCTTTAAAGATCTTAATCACTGATTTTGAGATCCTATAAATACTTTTAAGACCCTAATAACCGGCAACAAGCAGAGAATCTTATGTCTGATATCGATTATGGTTTTACCCAGGATTATCCACGCGATTTAATTGGCTACGCAGGCCGCCCACCTCACGCCAACTGGCCGAACGACGCGCGCATTGCCGTGCAGTTTGTGCTTAATTATGAAGAGGGTGGGGAAAATAACGTGCTGCACGGGGACGCCGGTTCCGAGCAGTTTCTTTCCGATATCATTGGCGCGGCCAGTTTCCCGGAGCGCCATATGTCAATGGATTCACTGTATGAATACGGTTCTCGTGCCGGTTTCTGGCGTATTCATCAGGAGTTTCAGAAGCGCGGTTTGCCGTTAACGGTGTTTGGCGTGGCAATGGCGCTGGCGCGAAATCCCGAAGTGGTCGAGGCAATTAAACAGGCGGATTATGACGTGGTGAGTCACGGCTGGCGCTGGATCCACTATCAGGATATGAGCGAGGCGCAGGAAGTCGAGCACATGCAGAAGGCGGTGGCGATTCTGGGCGATCTGTTGGGCAAAAAGCCGATGGGATGGTACACCGGTCGTGATAGCCCAAATACCCGCAAACTCGTGGTCGAGCACGGCGCATTCCAGAATGACAGCGATTATTACGG
>CAWUIY010000393.1:0-3931 GCA_963922555.1 uncultured Serratia sp.
GTCAGCGCGAAATCGAGCTACGTCTTGCGCGAATCCCCTCGAGCCGATCAACACTGCACGGTAGAAGTGGCGGCCGCATTATTAGAAAAATCGGGCGATATTCGGGCCTCGAAAAGCATGTCGGCACTGTTTGAGCTGTTCCGCACTAAGTATTTAGCCGGAAAACCTCATCATCCAGTGCATCAACTCACAGCAAATTGTGAAGAAAGCCTCTAAAATCCAGTTATATCTTTAACAGGAGGCAGGATGAGCCAGCGCGGGTTAGAAGCTTTATTACGACCAAAGTCGATTGCAGTATTGGGCGCCTCGGATAAACCTGGGCGTGCCGGTTATCTGATGATGCGTAACTTGCTGGCAGGAGGCTTCAAAGGGCCAGTGTTGCCGGTCACGCCAGCCTGGAAGGCTGTGTGCGGCGTTCTGGCTTACCCTGACGTAGCAAGCCTGCCCATGACGCCAGATCTGGCCGTCATTTGCACCCGCGCCGACCGCAATCTGCCATTGCTTGAGCAGTTGGGAGAACTCGGGTGTAAAACGGTGATTGTGCTTTCATCCCACCAGCAGCAGTTTGCAGAACTGAAAAGCATGGCCCAGCGCTATTCCATGCGCCTGCTTGGCCCTAACAGTCTGGGCATTCTGGCTCCATGGCTGGGCCTCAATGCCAGCTTCTCGCCGGTGCCCATCCTGCCCGGCAAGTTGGCGTTTATTTCCCAGTCTGCCGCGGTGGCCAATACCATTTTAGACTGGGCGCAGCAGCGTTCGGTGGGATTCTCCTACTTTATTTCTCTCGGCGACAGCCTGGATATTGACGTTGACGATCTGCTGGACTTCCTCGCCCGAGACAGTAAAACCAGCGCCATCCTGCTGTATGTCGAACACGTCAGCGATGCCCGCCGTTTTCTATCGGCATCACGGAGTGCTTCACGCAACAAGCCAATTCTGGTGATCAAAAGCGGACGCAGCGCGCAGGCGCAACAGTTGTTGAACAGCCCGTTAAGTCTCGATGCCGCCTATGATGCAGCTATTCAGCGGGCAGGCCTGCTGCGGGTGCAGGATACCCACGAGCTGTTTTCAGCGGTAGAAACACTCAGCCATATGCGCCCGTTACGCGGCGAGCGCTTGCTAATTCTTAGCAACGGCGCTGCCCCGGCGGCGATGGCTTTAGATCAGCTCTTGAGCAACCACGGAAAATTGGCCACGTTAAGTGATGAAACCGTAAAACAACTGCGTAATTTGCTGCCAGATAACATCATAGTGAGCAACCCACTTGATTTGCGCGACGACGCCAGCCCCGCGCTATATCAGTTAGTACTCACTACACTCCTTGATGCCCAGGATTATGACGCGCTGTTGGTAATTCATGCTCCCAGCGCGGCCTCTCCAGGGACCATCACGGCGGAAAAAGCGATTGAAACCATTAACCAGCATCCGCGCGGCAAACGGATTACTCTGCTGACTAACTGGTGCGGCGAATTCTCTTCTATCGAAGCCCGTAAGCTATTTACCGAAGCTGGCCTGCCGACATACCGCACGCCAGAAGGCGCGGTAACGGCCTTTATGCACATGGTCGAATACCGTCGTAACCAGAAACAGCTTAAGGAAACCCCTTCTCTGCCGTTGGATCTGAACAAGAATACCGACGGCGCACATCGCCTTATTGAACAGGCATTGCGCGATGGCACCACCCGGCTGGATACCCATGAAGTACGGGCAATTTTCAAAGACTACGGCATGTCAGTACTGCCAACCTGGATTGCCAGCGACAGCAGTGAAGCGGTAGAAATTGCCGGGCGCGTTGGCTATCCGGTCGCGTTGAAGCTGCGTTCCCCTGACATCGACCACAACTCAGAAGTTCAGGGCGTCATGCTCTACCTGCGCACGCCTGAAGAGGTAAATCAGGCAGCCGAGGCCATTTTTGATCGCGCAAAACGGGCTTTCCCACAGGCGCGCATCAACGGTTTGTTAGTGCAAACTATGGCGAACAGGCCCGGCGCGCAAGAGCTGCGCATTGTTGTACAATATGATGCAGTATTTGGGCCGCTGATCATGCTCGGGGAAGGCGGCATTGAATGGCGTCCAGAGCAACATGCCGTTGTCGCTCTGCCGCCGCTAAATATGGCGTTGGCGAGTTATCTGGTTTTACAAGGATTGAAAAGCGGCAAGATCCGCGAACGCAATGCGCTACGGCCGCTGGATATTCCTGCCCTCAGCCGTTTGTTGGTTCAGGTTTCAAACCTGATTATCGATTGCCCGCAAATTACTGAATTAACCATTCACCCGTTGCTAGCATCCGGCAATGAACTGACCCTGCTCGACGTGGCCTTAGAACTTAGCCCAGACAGCGATCGTCAGCAGTCTCGCCTGGCCATTCGCCCCTATCCGCAGCGTCTTGAGGAAAGAGTCGAGCTAAGAGACGGATCCACCTGCCTGTTTCGCCCTATCCTGCCGGAAGATGAACCGCTGCTGAAAGCGTTTATCCAGAAGGTCACCAAAGAAGACCTCTATTATCGCTACTTCAGCGAGATCAACGAGTTTACCCACGAGGATTTGGCGAACATGACGCAAATCGACTACGATCGTGAAATGGCGTTCGTGGCGGTTCGAGGCCAGACTCATGAAATCGAGATCATTGGCGTCACGCGGGCCATCTCCGATCCCGACAATATCGATGCCGAGTTTTCAGTATTGGTTCGTTCAGATCTGAAAGGATTGGGTTTAGGTGGCAGGCTGCTTTCAAAAATGATTGCCTATACCACCGAGCACGGCATCCAGCGATTGGCAGGCATCACCATGCCAAACAACCGCGGTATGCTGGCACTGGCGCGGAAATTAGGCTTTGAAGTCGACGTCCAGTTATCGGAAGGGATCGTTAGTCTTTCCCTTCCATTACAGATTTAAGACGGCGTCACAGGCAAAACTTGCGCACATCGGTGGAGACTAATGGTATTATCGACCGATTGTGCGGTCTGTTTTGTCAATTTTGCACCGCAATTGCCATTCATTAAGAGAGAAGAAGCGCACTGTGATGTTGTCTAAATTTAAGCGAAACAAACATCAACAACATCTTGCTCAACTGCCCAAACTCCCCCAATCGGTTGATGCTGTACAGACACTGTACAGCGCCACAGATTTCCGTACGACGCTGCTTGAGGTCATCGCCAACGCCACCCAACGGATTTATCTGGTTGCTCTGTATCTGGAGAACGATGACGGCGGGCGGGATGTGTTATCAGCAGTTTATGAAGCAAAACGCAAACGTCCCGAGTTGGAAGTTTGCGTTCTGGTTGACTGGCATCGCGCTCAGCGTGGCCGTATTGGCGCTGCTGCGACGAACACCAATGCCGACTGGTATTGCCGTCTGGCACAGGAAAACCCGGAAGTATCAGTGCCGGTTTATGGCGTGCCAGTCAATACACGTGAAGCGCTGGGCGTACTGCATCTGAAAGGCAATATCGTCGACGATCGTGTGATTTACAGTGGCGCGAGCATGAATGATGTTTATCTTCATCGCCATGAGAAATACCGTTTTGACCGTTATCATCTGCTGACAAATCCGCAATTGGCTGACAGCATGGTTGAATACATCAAGAAATCATTGCTGAGTGCTAATGCGGTACAGCGACTGGATCGTGAAGATCGTCCGAAGAGTCCGGAGATCAAAAACGAGACCCGCCAGTTCCGCCAGGGTTTGCGCAATTGTAGCTATCACTTCAAAGATAGCGCCTCAGAGAACGAGCTTGCGGTCACGCCGATGGTCGGCCTGGGTAAACAGAATGCGTTAAACCAGACTATTTTCCACCTGATGGCGAGCACTGATGAGAAACTGACGCTGTGTACTCCCTATTTTAATATGCCTGCCCTATTAGCTCGCAATATTATGGGACTACTTCGCCGCGGTAAGCAGGTAGAGATTATCGTTGGCGATAAAACCGCT
>CAWUIY010000394.1:0-3927 GCA_963922555.1 uncultured Serratia sp.
CCCCGGCAGATCTGCTGTTCAAAGAGTTCGGCTTCACCGTCGACAACGTGGTTGCCAAAGCTCAGGCACTGCTGAAGTAAGCCCTGATTGTAATAATCACATCAATATCTGCTACCAGCCTCGATGAAAATCGGGGCTTTTTTTCGTCCTGAATTTTCTTTAACCCCGCTTTTGTTAATTAAAACACCAAATTTAATTACATTTATAAATATTAATCCAACTAATTAGCAACTTTTGTAACAAACAAGTTACATGGAACCGTCAAGATATGTAAAGAAAGGCGGCTCAAGAGCGTAGCCTTTTTGTTTTCTTGGCAGGGAGATCATTGAGTTCCTGCTATCTGTCCCGACCACAGGGGATAAGGATATTGCCAGGCCGGATAACAATGACAATTAAGGATTAATATGATCAGTACAGAAAGGGCCTTTACTAAAGGGGGACGATGGCTGCTCGCCATTGTTTTAGCCGTGTTCGGCGTCGCGATGATTGCTGGTGGCGCATGGCTGATTGCGCTGGGCGGTAACTGGTACTACGCGATCGCAGGGATCCTCAGCCTCATCAGCGCCATATTGCTGGCACGACGCTCCTCGAAAGCGACCTTGTGGTTCACGATACTCTTCGTGCTTACACTGATATGGACCCTCATCGAGTCTGGCCTTGATTACTGGGGCTGGGTGCCACGTTTCGCGCTGATACTCATTTTAGCCATCGCGTTCTCATTCTTGTTGCCCACCCTGCACCCGAGGCTTTCACGTGGCATATCGCGCACCGTTTCCGGCCTGCTGGTTCTGGCCTTTGTGGTCGCGGGCGGTCTGGCATTTGTGCCTTATCATGTTACCGAAGCGAAGGATGTACCGGCCAGCGCGGATAATCCTTTCGAAGCCGATAGCGGGAGCGGCTTGAATCACACAATCCCTTCAACCGACTGGACTTCTTACGGCGGCAATCAGGCCACCGATCGTTATTCTTCTGCAACACAGATCACGCCTGAAAATGTGAAAAATCTGCAGGTTGCCTGGCAGGCCGAAGCGGGTGATGTCCCTAAAGATACCCGCTGGGGGGTGCAAAATACCCCGTTGAAGATCGGTAATTCGCTGTATGTCTGCGGCTATCTGAATAAAGTCGTGGCGCTGGATGCCTCAACCGGTAAAAAACAGTGGGAGTTTGATCCGGGCATCACCCCTGAATCAGTGCCTTATACCCCGTCATGCCGCTCGATGGCCTATTATCAGGACCCTTCTGCGTCCACGACCGCAACGGGCGCTGCGGCTCCCGCTGCCTGTGAGCGCCGTATCATCGTTGGGACCCTCGATGCTCGCGTAATCGAGTTGGATGCACAAACCGGCAAACGCTGTCAGGATTTCGGCAAAAATGGCGAAGTCAGCATTACAGAAGATATGGGCAAGGTTTATCACGGTTATGTGGCCATTACCTCTCCGCCAGCGGTGATCCGCGACACGATTGTGGTTGGGCACACCACGGTAGACGGGCAACGCGCCTTTGGCCCGGCAGGAGTGACCAAGGCCTATGACGTCAAGACCGGTCGCCTGAAATGGGTCTGGGATGCCGCCGATCCGCAAAATACGGCTCCGCGCAGCGGGGACGATCAGTACAAGCGCGGTTCACCGGATGTGTGGACTTCATTTACAGGCGACGACAAGCTGGGTCTGGTGTATCTGCCGGTGGCCAACGCCTCCGGGGATTACTACTCCAGCACGCGGACGCCAAACGAAAACAAGTACTCACCTTCTTTGACAGCGCTGGATATCGAAACCGGCAAACCGCGCTGGTCGTTCCAGAATACCCACGATGACGTCTGGGATTACGATCCTGGCGCTTCACCGACGCTGGTTGATTATCCTCAGCCAGACGGCACTAAAATTCCGGCAATCATCTTCCCGACCAAAAATGGTGAAACTTACGTACTTAACCGTGAGACAGGTAAATCACTGTTTGGCGTTGAGGAGCGTCCTGTTCCGCAGGGAGGTCTGGAGCCACAGGCGCGAAGCAAAACCCAGCCTTTCTCAAAGTTCAACTCGTTAGCCAAGCCTGATCTTACACCCGAGAACATGTGGGGCCTGACACCGATTGACCAATTGGCGTGCCGGATCCAGTTCGCGAAAGCGGATTATCGCGGCAAGTTTACGCCTCCGGGTCTCGATAAACCGATCATTGATTATCCGGGTTATAACGGTGGCGTTGACTGGGGCGGCGTGGCGTTTGACCCGGCACGAGGTCTGATCATTGCCAATTACAATGACATGCCGAACTACACTATTTTGGTTTCTCGCAAGAAAGCTGACGCGTTGGGCTGGAAGGCTCGCGACATTCTGAACGATCCGGCTACCGAAGGACGGGCAGAAGGGGCTGGCGATCCGCAAGAAGGCGTGCCGGTCGCCGTAGACGTGAATGCAGGCTGGCAGTTGCCGTTCACCGGTATGCTGTGCAAAGAGCCGCCATACGGTGGGATCCGTGCGATCGATATTCGCGATGGCCGTACCGTGTGGGATCGCCCACTGGGTACCGCACGTGAGAATGGTCCATTTGGCCTGCCAACCGGTTTGCCGATCAACATCGGTACGCCGAACAACGGGGGTTCTGTGGTAACGAAATCAGGCCTGATTTTCATTGCCGCCGCGACGGATAACCTGCTGCGCGCCATTGATATCACCACCGGTGAAACCCTCTGGTCGATGCCGCTGCCAGCAGGCGCACAGGCAACACCGATGGTTTACGAGCAGGACGGGCGCGAGTTTGTAGCCATTACCGCGACGGGGCATCATTTCATGCACACGCCGCGCGGTAACTTTGTTATTGCTTACGCCTTACCGAAATCTTGAATCCAGTAAGAGTCTTACACGGCGTTAATTAACAAGACGCCCCGCATTCGGGACCTTGGTCCTGACTGCGGGGCGTTTTTTGTTCACGTTATTTACTGAGATTTTGTCGTCCAGAGTATGGGCCACTGGCCGCTTTTACTGTAACCATCGCAGCTAGGTTCCGAGGCATAAGACGCCAGACGGAATGCCTTGCCGTCAAACAACCAGCGCGTTGACACTCCGCAATCTCCCAGCCCACGCCCCTTGTCAAAGGTCGATAAAATACCGGTCTTCTCATCGAAATCCGCATTAATCAGTTCAGGCGGCTGGTCGTCGTCTGAAGATTTAAACGGCATGTTCAGCACCAGATTATCTGCCTTGTACGGCGCTTCGCGAGAAACGATATAGCCCAGCACGTAGAGATTGTAAGCCCCCATATCACAGTTAACGGTCATCAGCGCCTTGTCATTGGACAGCGGGAACAGATGCACCTCGCGTTCAGCTGGATCGAGGCTGCAATCGTTGTTTTCAACGTTGGTGGCGTTGTTTTGCGTGATGGCTGAGATTTCACTGTCAGTCAGCGGATGAGGTTCGCTGAAACGCGGCAGCAAAGGCTTGGCTGGCGCAGCAGGCACGCTGGACGCTGGCTTGTTGCCTCTGCTCGCCCACGCAGTTTTGGTGCCGGTGCGCGACTGTTGCTGATCGATAGCCTGCAGAGCCGCTTTTAATCCATTCAACGAGATGCTCGGATGTGTCGCTTGCTGTGCATCCAGTTTGCCGCCAAGTTGAATGCTTTTGCCCTCACGAATCGCATTCACAAAGTCATCCACCACCAGCCGATTGGTCGTAGCAATATGTTTTTTGCTGACATCCCATTCACGACGATTGAAACTCAGCGTTTTGCCATTAAGCGTCAGACGGTTAGCAATCGCCACGTCGGTGCTGAGTTCGTCACTGTTACGCTGATAGTCAATACTGACGCTGGCTTTGCCATCAGGACCGGCATCGCGCGTTAACTGCAACACCAGCCCTTGACTGTCTTGGGAACTTCTGGCCGAACAACGGTTTAAGTTGTCGCAACTGACCTGCCAATCGTTGTAGATTCGTT
>CAWUIY010000395.1:0-3910 GCA_963922555.1 uncultured Serratia sp.
TGAGCTGACTTGAGTCAGTGATTGGGGTGAATGAACGCAGATAACGCACCTACAGTTTGAAAGATATGGGTAATACCCTATAGATTTCGAGCTGTAGGAAGGCAGCAAGAGAGTGAGTCCCCATGAGCTGACTTGAGTCAGTGATTGGGGTGAATGAGCGCAGATAACGCACCTACAGTTTGAAAGATATGGGTATTAGCTTCCGAACACGGTTTCGGTGATGGCTAGCGCATTACTCTCTCGCATGCGTGCAATCTCGTCACTTGGCGTGACGCCAAAATAGCGCTTAAACTCGCGGCTAAACTGTGATGCGCTTTCATATCCGACGCTCAACGCGGCCGTGCTGGCCTTGACGCCGTCATATATCATCATCGTGCGCGCCTTATGCAGGCGATAGTTTTTCAGATATTGCAGCGGCGAGGTGCTGGTTACTGCCTTGAAGTTATGATGGAACGCCGACACGCTCATATTGACATCGCTGGCCAGCTGCTCAACGCTGAGAGGTTGCGCATACTGATTTTCAATTTTGCGTAGCGCCTTGGCTATCTGACTGAAATGAGTATGGCGATTGACCAACGCCTGCAACGCCCCGCCATTTTCGCTGGTCAGAATAAAGAACAAGATCTCGCGAATAATCTGCGGTCCAAGCACTTTGGCGCGCAACGGTTTATCCATCACGTCAAGCAATCGCTCACTGGCGCAGAGGATGTCCTCATCAAGCACACCAGAGGTTAAGCCCGAAGAGTTATCCGGTTGGTGCGAAAAACCTTCATCGCCCATTTCAATCAGCAAATCTTGCAACATGCCTGGATCGATACGGATCGACACGCCAGTAACGGGACGTTCAGGCGTGCCAAAGGTCTCACACTCAAACGGCAACGGAACGGTAAGCATCAGGTAGTTTTTCGGATCATAGGAAAAGGTTTTATTACCGAGATAGCCGATTTTGCTGCCCTGAAACACGATAGTCACGCTCGGGTTGTACATTACTGGCTGGCGGGCATGGTAGCTGGAATAACACATGAGTGTGGCCTGCGGAACGCTCGACTGAAATTTTTGTGAACTCTCGGTAAGAAGCTCCACTTTTTTTGCCAACTCGGCGCACAGGCTTTCAACATCTTGCATTACTCTTCCCCGATTAAAAACGAACCGGCAATAATTTTGACATATTCTCGGATTTTTCTATACCGGGTTACAGGATTAGGCAAGTTTTAAACAGAAATAAGCATCAAACAATGGAAAACTTCCTGCCACACTAAGGTATTGAGTTATACAACGGTACTTTTCAGATAAATAACTGAAAATGAATCATTAGCAATTTCTGCGCAACGGCTATTCGTTTACTAAACTTACCCAATCAGGCAACTAATGCGTGGATTACGCATTCCCCCAACAGGAGAAATTTATGTCAACGCAATCCATCATAAAGCTTCACGACGGCAATCGCATTCCTCAGCTAGGCCTTGGGGTCTGGAAAGCCACCAATGACGAAGCGACAAATGCGGTGGGTACAGCGCTCAACGCCGGTTATCGCCATATCGATACTGCTGCGGCGTATAAAAATGAGCAAGGCGTAGGTAAAGCCCTGCAGGAAACCAGCGTACCTCGTGAAGAGATTTTCGTTACCACTAAACTGTGGAACGATCAGCAGCTATATGCACAAAAAGCGTTGGAAGAAAGTCTTGAGAAACTCAAACTCGATTACGTCGATCTTTATCTTATTCACTGGCCATTGCCGGACCAGGGCAACTATGTCGAATCCTGGAAACAGCTACTGAAATTGAAAGAACAGGGTCTGGCAAAAAGTGTCGGTGTATGTAATTTCCATATACCGCACCTGCAACGGCTGATAGATGAAACAGGCGTTGCACCCACGGTAAACCAGATTGAGCTGCACCCTTCTCTGGCCCAGCGCCAGCTGCATGCCTGGAACGCAACACATCGTATTGCTACTGAATCCTGGAGCCCGCTGGCTCAGGGCGGCGACGGCTTGTTTGATCAGGAGCTGATTCAGAAACTGGCGAAAAAATACGACAAGACCCCAGCGCAGATTGTCATCCGTTGGCATCTGGACAATGGCCTGATTGTTATTCCAAAATCGGTTACGCCTAAACGTATCCATGAAAACTTTGAAGTGTTTGATTTCAAGTTGGAGAAAGAAGAACTGGCAGAATTTATCAAGCTGGATACTGGCAATCGTTTAGGGCCAAATCCTGAAGATAAACTGAATTTCTGATCTATTTTGATTAAAACAAGACACAAGATCTGAGTGATTTGTGAAAAAAAGTGGAGGCGCAGACAGCGGCTCCCCTTTTTTTATCAGAAACCTGCTGCGGGCTGGACCACCATTTGCCCCATTGAGCCGCGATCGGCCAACTCGAGCGTCTGGCTGTAGAAGAAGAACGGGAAGTGATCGTAAGAAGGCTGATTCAGGTACACTAGCAGTTCAACCTCGCCATCTACCCATACCGTATCTTTGAATCCGGCATCCTCCACCAGCGGCGAAGCACCGTTAACCGTTTTGACCATGAAGGTCACGCCCTGCACGTGGAAAGGCTGCGGCAAGTCGGCATGAATAGTCCAACGCTCCCAGGTTCCCTGCATCGCCTGCACATCAGTTCGTGAAGGATCAAACACCGCGCCGTTAATACCCGGCTGATTGTCCCCGAGACGGAATTCACGGCTGCGCACCACGTTGCCGGTAATCAACTGATCGGCCAGCAGGCGCATCGGCAGATTATCGGTCACCAGTGGCAGCAATCCGGTGGGTTTCAGCGTCAGCACGATGGTCGAAACCAGAATGCTTGACGGCTGGAACAGGCCACGCAGGCGATCCATAATTCCGGCCGCTTCTCCGGCAGAAATAGAAACCTCATCGCCCTGCGACATATCGATCAGCACCTCACGGCGCTCGCCTGGTGCCAGCGACAGGCGCGGCACGCTAACCGGAGCCGGTAAGAACCCCTGATCGGAAGCAATAACGTGGAACGGACGGCCATCGGTTAGCGTCAATTCATAACGACGAGCATTTGAAGCATTAAGCAGGCGCAGGCGCACCCAACCGCGCGAAACCTGCACAAACGGGCTTTGCACGCCGTTAACCAGCATGGTATCGCCAAAGAATCCGCCGCTCGCTGGCGTGTCGTATTGTGGCACGCCAAAATTATCCAGACGCTTGTCCTGGATAATAATCGGGAAATCATCCACCCCGTAGTGGTTCGGCAACGGCAGGCTCTTGCTGACGTCGTCTTCTACCAGCCACATACCTGCGAGGCCGTTATAGACCTGTGGAGCCATGTGACCCTGAGTATTCGCGTGATACCAGCAGGTTGCCGCAGGCTGGCGGATAGGTAATACAGGGGACCAGTCGCTGCCCGCAGACATCAGCCTCGCGGCGCCGCCGGTTAGTGTTCCTGGCACCTGTAAACCGCTGATAGTCATTGAGGCTGGCGTGGGCAAGCGGTTGCTGTAGATAAGCTTGACGTCGTCGCCGCTGAAGACACGCACGGTCGGGCCAAGATACATGCCGTTGAATCCCCAGACCGGGGCTCTCATGCCGCCAAGAAAAGACCAGTGTGCCTGCTGCAAAGTCAGAAACAGAGGCTGCCCGCGGCGTGATTCAATCAGAGGAGGAACGGGTAATACTGGCTGAGCTCCGCTTGCATTTGCCCTCAGTGGCAACGATCCTGCGGCCAAAGCCATCCCAGATGCCTGTAAAAAACTGCGACGACTGAGGGACATATCTTCTCCATGAGAACAAAATCAAAGCTCTAATTAGCCTGCTGACCTTCAATGGTGGCGGGCGCTAAATAATCATTGCCCCATCAAGAGACAGTATAAGCCCCTGATAAGGCGATGATTAGAATTGTATTATTTTTTTACTTTCATCTCGGCTTCGCGTCTTGCGACT
>CAWUIY010000396.1:0-3887 GCA_963922555.1 uncultured Serratia sp.
ATGTATGCCAAAGGGGAAAGAGTGCCGATGCCAGCTGGATTTAACCAGACTTATCAATCCTCTGACTCTGGCACGCCGCCAGATTACAATCAGCAGGAAAGTGGGGCACCACCAGACTATTATCCACAAGATAATCAGGGCGTGCCGCCGGATTACTAATATGGAATCGTTACAGAGTCTGACCTAGCGGTCAGCCTGGAACCTGAAGCCCGAAAATAATGCGATTATTTCCGGGCTTTTTTTTATAGAGCGACCTGACGACTTATCTCTACCACGCGATCGATGGGGAGATGAAAATGGTCGGTGATGTGAATATTATTTCGCACCATCAGTGAGAAAATATGCCGTTGCCATGATGGCAACCGTTTATGCCCATCGCCACGAACAATATTTTCATGCCCCACGTAGAAGGTCAGATTTTCTCTGTCGATATCAAGATCGGCAATTTGTTTATAGCCGAGTAATTGAGCCAGGTTAGGTTCCTCGATAAAGCCGTAGTGGGCAATAACATGCCAAAAGTTTGGTGCAATTTCCGCAATCTCCAGCCGGTCTTTAACATCGACTCGCGGGATATTCTCAATCTGGATATTTAATGAAATAACCTGTGCATGGAGCGAGCCATTGCGCGTCACGTGCCAGCGCATAATAGTCGGTGTTTCCGTCGAACGTGTCAAAAATACGGCTGTACCTGGCACACGAGGAATTTGATGGGTTTCGATATCGGTCAGAAACTCTTTAACCGGCATGGTTTTTTCGCGCACGACCAGGGTGGCAATTCTGACACCGTGATGCCAGATCATCATAACGGCATACAACGCTATCGCCATCAGCAGTGGAACATATCCACCCTCGAGTATCTTGACCAGATTAGCGGTTAAAAAGCTCAAATCTACAACGAAAAATAGCCCGACAATCAGCGCGCTAACCAGCAGACCCCAGCGCCAGACCTCACGCATCGCAACGTAGATAAGCCCACTGGTCATGATCATTGTGAAAGACACGGCGATACCATACGCGGCTGCCAGGCGATCGGACGACTGGAAGAAAACAGTCAGAAATACGGTCGCTATCATCAGTAGCCAGTTAATTGAACCAATATAAATTTGGCCGTAACTTTCTTCAGAAGTTTGTTTAATCCTCAGCCGCGGTAACCAGCCAAGCTGCATTGCCTGGCGGGTCATAGAAAATGCACCGCTAATAATGGCCTGGCTGGCAATTATAGTCGCCAGTGTAGCCAAAATGACCAGCGGAATAAGCATGCCGGGTGGGCAAAGGCGATAGAAGATATTCTGGGTAACGTCGCCTCCAGATAAAATCAAGGCGGATTGCCCGGCATAATTGAGCAACAGGCTCGGAAAGACCAGTCCAAACCAGGCTAGCCAGACAGGGCGTTTGCCAAAATGTCCCATATCGGCATATAAGGCTTCGGCACCTGTCACGCAAAGGAAAACGCCACCAAGCACCAGAAAACTGCTAAAGCCGTGAGAGAACAGGAAGCGGAAGGCATAATAAGGATTAACGGCCGCCAAAACGGCAGGGTGTTGCAGGATCCCCCAAATTCCCAGACCGGCAATCACCACAAACCACAGCGCCATAATAGGGCCAAAGAGTTTGCCAATTTTAGCCGTACCCATCGCCTGAATGGCAAACAGAACCAGCAGGATCGCGACAGTCACGGGCACAATATAAGGTTTGGATTCCGGTAAGACTATATTTACCCCTTCTATGGCGGAAAGGACAGATATTGCCGGAGTAATCGAGCCGTCGCCATAAATCAGTGCTGCGCCAAAGATACCGGCAAAAATAACCAGCGGACGATTTTTCTTTTGCGTAAACAATAAAGACATTAATGCCAGTATTCCACCTTCACCGTTATTGCTCATTCGCATAGCGAACATGGCATATTTTAACGAGGTGACTATCACTAATGTCCAAAATATAAGTGACAATAATCCGAGAACCACCTCAGGTGAGGAACCACCGCCTGATAAATACAGTACGGTTTTCAATGTATAAAGCGGACTGGTGCCGATATCGCCAAAAACCACGCCTAATGCCCCCAGCGCCAACAGCTTGGTGCCTGCCGGGGCTTGCTCTTCCGTTACGTTGTCACTTGACATCCGGTAATCCTCAACAGTTTCCAAATCAGATAGTTAATTATTCACTTAAGCAGGCTAAATCCCTTTCCGGTTCCCCGGGGTAGCTATACTGAGAATAGTCATTTAATACCGTGATGCTAATTTAAAGATGTTTTATAAAATTACTGTGAACACTCACCGTCTGAGAGCATTGGTTTAATAAATATATTGAATAATG
Source organism: uncultured Serratia sp. (assembly GCA_963922555.1). Lineage (GTDB taxonomy): Bacteria > Pseudomonadota > Gammaproteobacteria > Enterobacterales > Enterobacteriaceae > Rouxiella. Next base: position 2,317 of record CAWUIY010000396.1, read on the forward strand.
GCGCACAAATTCGAACCCCATTGGATAAGTGAGGGTCTATGAACTTCCGGTTTAACGTTAGCGACTGTTGCCGAATGCCTGGGATGAGGGCGTATTTCCCTTGATTTAGGACGGGTCAATCTCTGATAAAAAGGGCCGTAACAGGCTCTTTTACTTTTCATAATAGCCTGATTAATTTTGCCGGGTTTCCTGCATAAATCCCTTTTACCTCAATCGGTTTAACCACTACGGAACCTGCGCCGATGACGCAACCACTGCATATATAGGGTGACAGAATGGTGGCTCCGCTTCCCACAGTGACCGAATCTCCGAGGAAAATGGTGATCCAGTTATTCGGTGACGGGTCCGGCGCACCGGAATGAAACAGATCGTTTGCGAACGTCACGTTATGGCCGATGAAGCAGTTCATGCCTAATTTGACGTTTTCACAGAGAAATGTGTGTGACTGAACCCGGCTACCACTACCAATTAGACACCCTTTCTGTATCTCAACAAAAGGGCCAATGAATACGTTATCCTTGAGTTCACATTCATAAATATTGGCAGGTCTGATGATGGTGACGTTATTTCCTGAAATCACGTCGCGAATTTCACTTTCTAACAATTTCATAGAATTATCCAGAATAAGGTCTAATTAATAAACCGGAATTATTGTTTGTTAAAACTTTTATTATCACATTCCGACTTTATAAAGAGCCTGTATCCGGCAGACCTGTGAAACACTGTAACCTGTTGCATCCGCAGTTTCCCGGATACTCAGATTTTTTACTTGCCGGTAATACAGTACTTTTTGGTGTCGCTCAAGATCGGCCTGTTTTCCCGGTATTTCCCCAGGGTATGCGCCCGTTCAATCCCCTGTTTTTGCCTCTGACGGCGGCTCAGCCAGTCCTTATGCGGCATTGTGGCCATTGAGTCTATCAGCATATTGTTGATTATTGCCGTTCTACTCACGCTGCTCTCGCGCAGCGCGTCGATAAAGCGTGCTGCGCGCAACACCCAGCGCCTTGGCGGCTTTGGTAATGTTGCCGTTAAAACTCTGTACGGTATCGGCAATAAAGCGATCGTCATGCTGTTGCAGTGCAGAAAGCGGCGGCGATTCTTCCAGTTGATATTTGGCGGGCAGGGTGTCACAGTCCAGGACTTGATGATCGTCTGCCAGCGCCAATAACACTTTCAACAGGCTACGCAGTTGCCGCACATTACCGGGCCAGGGATGTTTTGCCAAACGTTCCTTTAAGGCCGGAGCCAGTTGAATCCCGCGCTGTTCGCCACCTAATTCACGCCATAATTGTAAAATAAACGCCGGTAAATAAGGCCACTCGCGCAACGGCGGAATAGTCATGGAAAACTCTTGCAGGCGATAGAAAAGGTCCTCGCGGAATTTACCGTCAGCAACCAGCTGGGGCAGGTTACAGTGGGTCGCACAAATCACGGCAAAATTAACCGGCCAACTGTGACTCGATCCAAGCGGCGCAACTTCTTTTTCCTGTAACACGCGAAGCAGGCGGGTTTGCAGCGCCAGCGGCATATCGCCAATCTCGTCTAAAAACAGCACCCCTCCGTCGGCCTCA
>CAWUIY010000397.1:0-3886 GCA_963922555.1 uncultured Serratia sp.
CCGCCACCCCCCCCCCCGCCGCCACCGGGGCCCCAAAACGGTGGGAATAAGCAGCCGCTTAGGCTACAGGCAACCAGAGCCACAGTAACAAATGCCAAAATACGACGCATAATTATTCCTTTGTTTGATTAAACAGTTCGATTATAAATAAAACAATAAATAACTGTTGTCAGACTAACGTTAAGAGTTGTTAGCGCAATTATGAAAACTGAATGTTATTTACGCACAATCCTGTTGAAGTATTTCAGCCAGGATACATTTGTATTTTTATCGTAAGGGTGCAGCAATTTCAGCGAAAGCCAGCATTATTCTTATAGTCTGCTATCATTTTATTGAGGTCTTTTTTTATCGGATAGCAAACTCATAGAAATTAATACTAAGGTGGACGTTGTGAAGAAATCTCATTTAATGTTGTGCGTAGCTTTGGCCCTGCCTGCTATCGCCCAAGTGAATTTTGTGCAGGCAGCGACTATTAACGTAAATGCCCCAGGCGTTTCTGTACATATTGGCGATAAAGACCGTCACGGGAATTACTGGGATGGCTATAACTGGCGCAGCCCAACCTGGTGGAATCAGCATCATAATAAACGTATTGGTGAGCGCAATAGCCGAGGCCTCTATTGGCATGGCGATCGTTGGGACTCAGCACCGCCGCCGAAACATGGTGCAAGGCCGCAACCACACCCAAAAGGTGACCGCCCAGACATGGGTAACGGCACTCACGGCGTTGATGGCCATGCGCCGATCCCACCAACTGCTGGTCCACACAGCTAATAATTTCTAAATTAATGCCAAAATCGCTGTTAAAGTAAGTTTCTCCGAAAGCCGTCGCGTTCACCTGCGGCGGCTTTTTTACGTCTTTTTGTTCCTGCACCCATATTAAGCATTCAAATATTGCGCTAACTGTTTAATATAGAGAAGGTAATCACCAGGAAGTCTCAGGAGCTTGTCCACCAAACATGTCATCTTCTCCTACCTTCATTCATCTCGAGCGGCGGCAAAAACGTCGTGACTTGCAACGGCTTTGGCTACTGGCGATGCTGCTTGTTGTGGTGCTCATCGTTAGCCTTTGTGCAGGCGAACAATGGATTTGGCCAGACCAATGGCTAAGCATTTCCGCAAAACTTTTTGTCTGGCAGATTCGACTGCCTCGATCGCTCGCGGTTATTTTAGTGGGGGCAGGGCTTGCCGTTTCTGGAGCCGTGATGCAGTCGCTGTTTGAAAATCCTTTGGCCGAGCCGGGTCTGCTTGGCGTTGCCAGCGGCGGCGGTGTGGCATTGGTGATTTGCGTGATGCTGGGTCAGGATCTGTTGCCTCTGTGGATCATGAGTCTTAGTGCCATTCTAGGTGCATTGGCAGTGACGTTTCTGCTGCTGTATTTCGCACGCCATCGTCTTTTTGCTCAATCGAGGCTATTACTGGTGGGCGTCGCCATCGGCATTATCTGTAGCGCTATCATGACCTGGGCAGTGTATTTTAGTTCGAGCCTCGATTTACGTCAGCTGATGTACTGGATGATGGGAGGATTTAGCGGTATAGACTGGCGGCAATCCTGGTTGGGACTGCTAATATTGCCTGCGGTGATTTGGCTATGCTGCCAAGGGCGTACCCTGAATCTTTTATCATTGGGCATCAGCCAGGCCCAACAGCTCGGATTACCGGTAGTCGTCTGGCGCAATCTGCTAGTTCTGGCGATGGGCTGGATTGTTGGCATCAGCGTGGCTTTGGCTGGCGTGATCGGCTTTATTGGTCTGGTGATCCCCCATTTACTGCGGCTAACAGGATTCACAGACCAGCGTCGCTTGCTTCCTGCCTGTGGGCTGGCCGGAGGCGGCGTACTTTTGTTGGCGGATATCACCGCGCGAACGGCCTTATATTCCGCCGAGCTACCCGTGGGTGTTGTTACTGCCGTGTTAGGCGCGCCGCTTTTTATCTGGCTACTGTCGCGAGCAGAAAAAAATGAGTAGTCGGGGCTGTGCAAGTATCGAATGAAAGAACTCTCCTCTATGTTACCGTTCACTACAAAAGGAAATGACTGATGAGCAAGGCAAATTATGATACGGCGCTGACCACTATCGAAGGTAAAGCCACCACATTGGGCGCCTTCGAAGGTAAAGTTCTGCTGGTGGTGAATGTTGCTTCACAGTGTGGCCTCACCAAGCAGTATGAAGGCCTGGAAACCCTTTATCAGGCCTGGCATGACAAAGGGTTTGAGGTTCTCGGATTCCCATGCAATGAGTTTGGTGCTCAGGAGCCGGGCACGGAAGAAGAGATTAAGAATTTTTGCAGCACCCAGTTTGGCGTCAAATTCCCGATGTTCAGCAAAATTGAAGTCAATGGTGAAGGTCGTCATCCTTTATATAAGGCCCTGATTGCTGCCCAACCCAAGGCGACTCTGCCTGAAGGTAGCGAATTTTATCAACGTCTGGCCAGCAAAGGCCGTGAACCGCTCAAACCAGAAAACATTCTTTGGAACTTTGAGAAGTTTTTGATTGGTCGAGATGGTGAGGTTATCCAGCGTTTTGCACCCGATCTCACGCCGGAAGACCCTATCCTGCAACAGGCGATTAAAAAGGCTATCGATAAATAAGTTTGAAAGATACCCAGGGCGGTTGGTTACGCCCTGAGATCTTTTCATGCGCTTAATATTTGAATCTACTTATCGGACTACGATGGCTAATTTATGCTGCGAATAAATCATCTGGCAGTGCCTGACCGTTTATTAGCCTTTAGCACAGATATTCCCTCTGGCACCCGGGTGCATATAATTGGCCCAAACGGTGCAGGGAAGAGCAGCCTGTTAGCGGCGACAGCGGGAATGCTGGCAGCCGAAGGGCAGGTGTTTATTGCCGGTGAGGACATTGCTCTATTATCGGGCAGAGAGCTTTCTCGCTATCGCAGTTATTTACCTCAGCAATATTTGCCGCTGTCGGTAATGCCGGTATTTCAATACTTGTCCTTGCACCAAATACCAGGCTGCGATCCTCTGGCGATTGATAATACCCTGGGCCTGCTTTGCGAACGGCTGCATATTACCCATCAGCTTGAGCAAAAAATAACGCGTCTTTCCGGCGGCGAGTGGCAGCGAGTGCGGCTGGTAGCGGCGTTTTTACAGGTCTGGCCCACGGTCAATTCGGCAGGGCGCTTACTGCTACTTGATGAACCCGCCAGCGGTCTCGATATTGCTCATCAGCAGGCATTAGATCTGATTATTAACGATTTTTGTACAGCGGGCGGGATAGCTATCATCAGCGATCATGATCTTAACCACACTTTACACCACGCCAGTCGAGTATGGATGTTGTCAAAAGGGAAGGTCATCGCCAACGGAACCCCAGCGGAAGTCATGCAGCCCGAGAGGTTATCAGCAAACTACGGGGTGTATTTCACATTGCATCAATTCGATAATAGACCGTGGATTGTGACGGTTTAATTTCGGTGCTATTAAAATTATTTATCTTCTCTGTGACCTGGAGATTAAAAAGTAACTCTTAAATAAAATTTATATTCCTTTATCGATCATTTTTAGTTATTGTTTCTGACTCTCCAAAAGGATACGGAGTTTTCATGAGCTTACATCATCTTCTCCTGCAAGATACCCTATTATTTAATCGCAAAAAACACTTCTCTTTACTTGTCAAACAGTTGAATTTTCTTAATGTTAAATTAAGATTAAACAAGAATAATCCCGACCACTTTTCTTCTATACGTTTACTTGCTGTTAAATAACTACCCTATACAGTTTGGCTCAACTAATACCCTTGCCGTCCTTAAATTACAGGATATGCTCCATGGATAACTTTTTGCCGTTTTCCCGCCCATCGATGGGTGATGAAGAAATCAACGCCGTTGAACAAGTTCTACGATCTGGCTGGATTACCACCGG
>CAWUIY010000398.1:0-3878 GCA_963922555.1 uncultured Serratia sp.
GGCGCGTGCTATTCAAGTATTGCGTGACGCCATTGAGGCCGGAGTTCGTCATATTGATACCAGTGATTTTTACGGCCCGCACGTCACCAATCAGATTATTAAAAAGGCGCTGCATCCTTATACTGACGATCTGGTGATTGTGACCAAGGTCGGTGCCGTGCGCGACAGTAAGGGCGGCTGGTTGCCTGCTTTTAGTGCCGAACAGCTAACGCGTGCCGTTGAGGATAACCTGCATAATCTGGGGCTGGAGGTGCTAGACGTGGTCAATTTACGTAGCATGTTCGACGTGCATGCCCCGGCCGAAGGGTCATTAGAAGCGCCTCTGGAAGCATTAATCAAATTAAAGGAGCGCGGGCTGATCCGCCATATCGGCCTAAGCAATGTTACGGCCAAACAGATTGAGGATGCACAGAAAATGACGCCGATAGCCTGTGTGCAAAATCTCTATAATCTGGCAAATCGGGAAGGCGATGCGCTTATCGAACGGTTGGACCAGCAGCAAGTTGCCTGGGTGCCGTTCTTCCCGCTGGGTGGTTTTAGTCCGTTGCAAAATACGCAACTCACCGAGGTAGCGGCCTCTATGCAAGCCACGCCAATGCAGGTTGCGCTAGCCTGGTTGCTGCAACGTGCGCCGAATATTCTGCTGATTCCCGGCACTTCTTCGCCACAGCATTTGCAGGAAAATCTGGCGGCGGCGCATCTGACATTGTCCGCTGATGCGCTGGAAAAACTGGATAATATCGCCTGAATTCGTTCCTTTCAGCGAACATTGCCCTCGTTTGTGAGGGCAATGTTCAATTTGGAGGCAACTGCGGCCATCATTCAAACAAGGCCCAGGCCGATGGGTATTGTGCGTGCAGAATGAGTACTAATCAGTACTCAATCTGCACTTAATCTGCTTTCAATCAAATTGCATGCCACGACGCTGAAATCTGTAGCAATGCGGTCAGTTCATGTTTTCTGCCGTCATGACTTTAAACTCGACTTTGCCGTCGGAATAAATATCCGGTTGATAGTTTTCTTCCAGCGCGCGGAGCATCAGGCTGAGGGCTAAACGCGCATGCTGGCGGGCGTTTTGATCCAGCGTGAATGACAGGATGTCGTTTTCGAGCAGCTTGCGCGTCAGTTCGTAAAGCTCGTGGGTTATGTACTGACATTTTCCCTGTAACTTATGCCTCGCCAGTGCTTCACTGACTTCGGTATTCACATCACCGGTATTATAAATGCCGACAATATTTTTTGACTGTGCCAGATTCTGCTCGAGCAGGCGGCGTAACGTTTCGCGATGATCCTCCCCGGCGAGTACTTCTCTGAGTGTAATTTCTGGCGCTTTTTGCAATAAGACCTGTTTAAAACCCTCGACGCGATGCTGGTGGGCAATAAAGTCAAAGCGACCGCTGACGACCAGCACTTCGCCCGGCTGATGCAGCATTTTAGCCATTAATAACCCTGCGGTGCGTCCGGCTTGAAGCTGATCAATGCCTACGTGGCACAGGCGTTTTACATTGGGCAGATCCGTGACCAGGGTAATCACCGGAATACCGTTTTTTTTGCAGCGCGTCAATGCGTCGTAAATAGCAGGATGATTTTGCGCAAATACAATAATGCCGTCACGCTGGCCGCTGCATTTAATAATGTGCTGCGCGAGTTTCTCTGGCTGCGATTCTGAAATGAGCGTGCGATGTAGCGTTAAACGGCGATAACCCAACGCGCTGGCTACCTCGCTGAAATCAATCGCCAGCTTTTGGAAAAAATAAGTGTCGTTTGAGCTGAGTATTACCTCGACCTGCCAGGGGCTTTTCCGCTCCTCGGGTAATGTACGATTTAATCCTGCCTCTTTTGCCGCTCGTAAGACTTTGCGAGTAGTCTCTGGCGATACGCCTCCGCGCTCGTTCAGTACCCTGTCTACTGTGGCTACACCCACCCCGGCCATTTTTGCCAGTGTATCAAGGGTAAGCTTTTTCATCCGAATTCCTTGAAAAGATATGACGATACCACCGCCAGTTTAATCAGCGCTTCGGGTTTGGCAATCAACTTGTTTCTAAAAACTCTTGTTTTTTTATCTTGTCGTTTTAGTGAACAGCATTGTGAACTTTTGTTGTAATTTTGTTGGTATTTGATGGAAAACCATCAAACCAGCAGTACCAGCACCAATTGAATGGGTTTATGATTCCTTCGTTTTCATTCATTGAAAGAATAATTAAACCAATAATCAAGCGCTTATTTAAAGCGTTCAGAATCTATTTATTTAATAAAAAACATAGTCGCCCGGCTGTGTTATTTAAATTCCAAATTCTTATTACTCTCTGGTTATTTGCAGTAAACATATAATTTAAAAGCAGGGGACATTTATGAAGCGCAGAGAATTTTTATCCTCTATCGCTGTGCTGGGCGTATCGACAACGATTCCGTTGGCGACAGCTCAGGAAGTGAAGGGCGGACAGCCGTGGGAGCCAGGCAAGGTGGATACCCGCCCTCTTGCTCAACCTCGCCAGGGTGGTTTGCAATACCTGACTCAGCACGAGTTCGATACCGTTGGGGCAATCGCAGAACGTTTTATTCCCGCCGATGAGCTAAGCGTGAGTGGCAAAGAAGCCGGTTGCGCTACTTTCGTTGATCGCCAACTGGCAGGGGATTTTGGCAAAGCATCAAGCACTTACCGTCTTGGGCGCTTTGTTAAAGGAACTCCGGAACAGGGACCTCAGGAAGCACAGACTCCGGCAGAGCGTTATCGCGTTGGCCTGGCTGCACTCGACGCCAGCACGCAAAAACAGTTCAGTAAGAATTTTGTCGATTTAAGTGGCGACCAGCAGGATCAGGTTTTGCACGCCATGGAAGCGGGCAAGTTTGATTTAGGCCCTAATGTTGAAACTAAAGTTTTCTTTGAGCTGCTACTTCAGAACGTGCGCGAAGGCTTTTTATCCGACCCGATTTATGGCGGAAATAAAGATATGACGAGCTGGAAAATGATTGGTTTCCCAGGTGCTCGTTATGACTTCCGCGACCTGATCCCTAAAAAAGGCCAGAAGCTAAACATTATTCCAACCAGCCTGATTGATAACTCACTTTAAGCTGAAATTCTGATTCGATTGAGCAAGAGTCCTTTATATGAAAAATGTCCGTCCTAAAGCTGACGTTGTCATCGTTGGCCTGGGCTGGTGTGGGTCTTTAATAGCCGAAGAGCTGACCCGTGCCGGCCTCAATGTCGTTGCCGTCGAGCGTGGCCCCTGGTTTGAAACCGCCACCGATTTCCCGCCTTCTATTGATACCGATGAACTGCGCTGGGATACCCGCCGCAGCATGTTATTGCCACCCGCAGTTGAAACCACCACTTTCCGTAATAACAGCACTCAGAAAGCCCTGCCATCGCGCGACTGGAACCTGAATGAAATGGGTTACAACGTTGGCGGTTCGGGCACCCACTGGGCGGGTATGGCCTGGCGTTTTACGCCTTTTGACCTGCAACCTTATACTCAGACCGTCGCCCGTTATGGCAAAGAGCAAATCGTCAAGGGACTGATCCTGCAAGACTGGGGCGTAACTTATGACGAGCTGGAGCCTTTCTACGATCGTTTCGAAAAAATTGCCGGTGTTTCTGGTAAGGCAGGCAAGCTGAATGGTCAAGTCGTAGAAGACGGCAACCCGTTTGAAGGCAACCGCAGCAGCGAATATCCGCTGCCGCCGCTGGAAGGCATGCGCCTGACTGACCTGTTCCGCGACGCGGCAAAATCGCTGGGCCAACATCCGTTTATGGTGCCAGCCGGGCAGGCTTCCAAAGCCTACGTTAACCCGCTCGGCGTGCGCATGGGGCCGTGTACTTACTGCGGTTACTGCCTGTACTACGGCTGCGGCAACTTCTCGAAATCCAGCCCTAACGC
>CAWUIY010000399.1:0-3865 GCA_963922555.1 uncultured Serratia sp.
CCAGTGCTGGATGATTGAGTCCAACCTGTTTGGCCCACATGGAAAACTCAATTACCACGGGCACAGCCGCATCATCGATCCCCACGGAAAAATCATCGCTGATACCGGCTTTGCCAGCGGAATGGCATTGGCCACGGTAGATATTTCAGCAGAAATCCTTAAGGCGCGCAGCGTTGCTTATATTGGATATCATTTCCTGAAAGATTATGTTCCGGTTAATGCGCCGCCTTCTCCATTAACGGTATCTCAACGCCACGTTAAATCGTCAAGGGAGTAATGTATGGCTCACGCACTTGAGGCAATTAATATCTCGAAGGAATACTCAACGACGGCGGGTAAAGTGACAGTCCTAAAAAACCTTAATTTTCACGCCGATGCCAATGAGTTTATTTCTTTTGTTGGACCTAGTGGCTGCGGTAAATCGACGCTATTTAATATTATTACCGGCCTGCTGATGCCTGATAACGGACATATTTTAATTAATGACAAAGAAACTACCGGCAGCGCCTCAGATAAAATGGGCTACGTGCTGCAAAAAGACCTGCTCTTTCCTTGGCGCACGGTGATTCAGAATGTCATTTTAGGACTGGAAGTGCGCGGCATAAATAAGAAAGAGGCCCGTGATAAAGCTAAAAAAATATTGCATACCTATCACATGCAAGGCTACGAGGATAAATATCCCGCTCAGCTCTCTGGTGGGATGAAACAACGCGTGGCATTGATGCGCACGATGATAACCGACCCAGAAATCATCCTGATGGATGAAGCCTATAAGGCGCTCGATTATCCGCTCAAGATCTCTTTGGAAAGCGAGTTGCTTAATGTGGTCAAAGAACAGAAAAAAACCGTCATTTTTATCACCCACGATATTGAAGAAGCAGTGACGCTATCTGACCGCGTTTATGTCATGAAGGCCCGACCGGGGGAAATCATCCATGAGATTAACGTCGATTTAGAAACCGACAGCAGGATTATTCCCGAGCGTCGCTTATCACCTCGCTTCAACGACTACTACGAACTCATCTGGCGCAGCATCGGCGCTGCACCGGTAGTGTTCTGATCTTTATGGGGATTAATCTATGAGCACGCTATCTTCGGAACAAACGCCGAAAGGCTCGCAGGATGAAGCACAACAAGGTTCGGCTGGCACTGCACGGCATATTTCTCCGCGGCTGGGCGCCCAGGAGGCCCACTTCTTTAAAAGTCCCACTTCGCGCCGCTACGTGTTACTGATACTTCAGATTGCCATCGTGGCTGCACTGTTACTGTATTGGGAAATTGGCGCGCGTGAAGGTTTTATCAGCAAATTTCTGTTTGCCAGCCCGAGTATGGTCTGGGACGTGCTGGTCCAACGTTTCCAGTCCGGTGAGCTGTTCACGGATATTGGCACCACGGCGCTGGAAACGGTGATCGGTTTTATCGTCGGTGCAGTCGGTGGATCGGTTCTGGGATTGCTACTGTGGTATTCGAAGTTTATTTCTGATTTAACGGCCCCGTTTATTGCCGCCATCGGTTCGATTCCGGTGTTGGCGATTGCGCCGATTACCATCATCTGGTTTGGAACCGATATGTTATCGAAAGTGGTGATCGTTGCCTTCTCCTGCATTGTGGTGTCTCTGACCACGTCCTATAAAGGCGCGGTGCGTACCGATCCGGACTTAATCAACCTGATGCGCTCCTTCGATGCTTCACGTTCCAAAATCTTTCTCAAACTGGTCGTGCCTTCGGCAATGCTTTGGGTGGTTTCTGGTTTGCGCCTCAACGTTGGTTTCGCGCTAGTCGGCGCGATTGTCGGGGAATATATCTCTTCCGACGTCGGCGTGGGCCACATGATCCTGCTTGGCAGTTCCAATTTCGGCATGAATATAGTGTTAGCCGGTATCGTTCTGGTGATGTTGATGATGCTGGTATTTAACGTGGTGGTGATGTTCCTCGAAAGACTGATTCTCTCATGGGAAAGGGTAAAATAATGACAATCTCCTCAGTTAAAGGCTTCACATTGGCGGCTTCCACCGCCTGCTGTTTATTGGTTTCAATTGCCCTGCAACCGGCCAGCGCGGCTGAGACACCGGTTCGCATCAACCAGGCATTCCAGTCACTGCTTTATCTGCCGCTGTATGTCGCACAGGAAAAGGGTTTTTTCACCCAACAGGGCGTTAAGGTGCAAATCAGCACCGGCGGTGGCGGTGCACAGTCATGGTCAGCGGTCATTGGCGGGTCGGCAGACTTCTCGATTCAGGACCCGGTATTTGTACCAAAATCTCATGAAAATGGCGGCGGTGGCGTGGTAGTCGCGGGCGTTCAGAACGCACCCACGGTGTTTATCTTCGGTAAAGATGCGACCAACCTGCAAAATAATCTGACGGCGTTGGCTAACAAACGGGTGGTCACCAGCCCTGAGCCAGATACCACTTGGGCGTTTATGAGCTATCTGATTAAGCAACAAAATCTCAAGGACGTGAAACTGGTACACGTGGCAATAGGCAACGAAATCCCGTCAGTGGTTGCCGGACGGGCCGACTATGCACTGGCGGTGGAGCCGCAGACTACCATGGCGATCCGTCAAAATGGCCTGCACATGGTGTATTCGTTCTCCGCAGCGCAGGACTGGTATCCTTTTGCGTTCTCCAGTTTGACCACCACACAGGCGTATATCGATAAAAATCCGGCGGCGGCGCAGGCCGTGGTGACTGCCTTTGAAGAGGCCTCGCGCTACATCTATAGCAATTTTGACGACACGGTAAATATCGCAACCAAGTATTTCCCTAATTTGCCAAAAGACATCGTGCGCGAAGCGGTCAAACGCGAGATAGATGCTAAAGGATACCCACAAAACGTGCTGGTCAGTCAGAAAGCCTGGGATAACAATATGAAGATTTCGCTGTACGCGAAGAACATCAAGGCTTATCCGTCCGATGCGACGTCTTACAAAACCAACGTCAATACCGAGCTGGCAACCCGCGCCAAAGACGCGGTAGATGCAATGAAATAATCCTGTCGGGGCAGCGATTCTCCTCTGCCCCTTCTCAATCATTTCAGGGAGTATTGCTATGACCGACCAGAATTTTCAGCGCCTTGACGTTATTTCCCCTTTGACTCCGGCCGATGCCGCAGCCGTGCGGCCAACCGTCCTTGATTGGACAGCCCGAGCAGCTGCGCTAAGTGATTTCGTCAATACGCATATCGGCCCAGACATTGTGCCGATTACTGTCTTCATCTCCTCGGAGGTGAAAACATCATGACCGAATTAGTAAATTTATCGATTTCCGAGGCCGGAGCTAAAGTCCGCGCCGGGGAAACCAGCTTTCCCGAACTGGTGAGCGCCTGTCTTGAACGCGAGCAAAAAACGCGTGAGCTAAATGGCTGGATAGAGGTTTATGCCGAACAGGCGATTAAACTGGCGCAGGCGCAGCAAACATTGCTGGAAAATGGCGTTGATCTTGGACCGTTGCAGGGGATCCCGCTGGGGCTGAAAGCCAATATCGACATCAGTGGCCAGGAAATGAACGCCGGAAGCAAAATTTTGCAGGGTAATATCGCGTCCCAGGATGCGACTGTTACCCAGTTACTCAAACAGGCCGGGGCGATTATAATTGGCACCACCAACATGCACGAATTTGCCTGGGGTGGAACCACCAACAATCCACATTTCGGCGCCTGCCATAATCCCTGGGATGAGCAGCGAGTGCCTGCAGGTTCCAGCGGCGGATCGGGCGTGGTTGCCGCTGTACGCAGCGCCTTTGCCACACTGGGAACGGATACAGGCGGCTCGGTGCGCTTGCCCGCCGCGCTCAATGGCGTGACCGGGCTGCGGCCCACGGTCGGCAACATCAGCACCGACGGGGTATTTCCGCTGGCCTGGAGC
>CAWUIY010000400.1:0-3863 GCA_963922555.1 uncultured Serratia sp.
TTCAAAAACTTAAAGGGATGGGGCATCGGCTGGTTTACGAGATGTTCGTGCGCCAGTCGCGTCTGGATCGCGACAGTGATACCGCCATGCTGTCACGAATTCATTGTCCAACACTGGTGATTGCCGCACAGGACGATCGTATGCGCAGTTTGCAGGAATCTACCGAGTTACAAGAGCATATTATCGGAGCAGAACTCCGCATTATTCCCGATTGTGGACACATGATCCCGCTGGAACAGCCTGCGACGTTGTGTCATGAAATTATCGACTGGTTACCACGATCTTAAACCGCAAAATACCGCCTGCGGCCGGGTGTTTTAAGTCCTTTAAACGCACTTTGGCCGCAAAAGTTATTAAATAATCAAAAATCCCAACCCGCCGAGAAAGGACAGATTGCTTTTCATTAGAGCATCAAATGACCCCCAAAAAGGCAATTTAGTTACAACATACTAAAGCCTAATACAGATGCTTGCCCGGGCCGCCGTGCTAGCTTTGTTTGGCAGGAAAAATTCAGGTAATTCATATTTTTAGCTAAGCTAAGACCAATAAGTTATTTGCTGTGAATACGTTACAAATTGTGTTGACGGGTTCCCTTTTATTTCGTTAAGTGGCTAACAAAAATAGGGGAACGAAAATGTCTGATTGCACAGCTTTAGAATCTGAACAGCCAAAAACGACGTTGAAAAGCTGGCTGGCCGTTCTGTCGTTAGCGGGTGGAACCTTTGTATTAATTAATTCCGAGTTCCTGCCGATTGGTCTGTTATCACCCATTGCCCATGATTTGAATATCAGTGCAGGGCAGGCCGGGTGGACAGTGATGCTGCCCGGACTTATTGCTGCTTTAGCCGCGCCATTATTAATGCTATTTTCGCGCACGCTTAATCGCCGGACCCTGCTATTAACCCTCTCTCTTTCGGTGATCATTTCTAATGCGGTAGTGATGTTCTCCAACTCGTTTTCCACCTTGCTGCTGGGCAGAATAATATTAGGATTTGCTGCAGGAGGATTCTGGTCATTTTCCATTCCGGCGGGGAAAAGACTGGTTTCGGAAGGGCAAAGCGCTCGAGCCATTTCTTTAATTAGTGCCGGTGTTGCATTAGGGACGGTGGCGGGAGTGCCCATAAGTGCCTATATCGGCGAGCTTTTTGGCTGGCGTATGGCATTCATCATCAATGCTTCGCTGGCAGTGGCGATATTTATCTACCAGTGGGCCGTTTTACCCTCTCTGCCTGCCGGAAAGTCTATCGGCCTGGGTGCGCTGGTGTCGGCAGCAAAGGTCAAAGGCGTGCGACGCGGGCTGCTTATTGGGATTTTCATGGCCGCCGCGCAATATTCTGCCTACACCTATCTTGAACCCTGGCTGCGATTCCAAATGCATTTCTCATCTTCTGCAATTTCGCTGCTGTTGATGGGATATGGCCTGGCTGGCTTTATTGGTACATTTCTGACTGAAATTACCGTGCGCGAATTCGGAGTCAGAAAAGCTTTTCTGATTAATATTCTGCTAGTCGGACTATGCGTACTCGTTGCCTCCCAGCTTAGCAGCAATGTTTTATGGGCCTCTGCTCTGGTGGTCATTTGGGGATTGGCTTTCGGCGCGCTACCTATCTGCCTGAATATCTGGATTTATCAAGCGGCACCAGAATCCTTTGAGGGTGGGTCGGCGCTTTTGGTGTGCGTGTTCCAAATAGCACTCGCCTGCGGCGCATTCTTTGGCGGCGTGCTAGCTGATACCCGAGGCACCTCCGCCGCGTTTGCTCTCGGCGGGGTGCTGGCGCTGCTAGCAGGATTAAGTATTTTTTTATCAAAGCCGCAACGTCCGTAAAACAAGCGTAATAAAAAGTGACTTAGCTTAGTTCACCTTCACGCTGCAACCAGCTGCGATAAAATTGTGGCCAGACTTCAGTCGGCGAACCGGGCTTGCCCATGCCGAAACCGTGGCCGCCGCTGGCGAGCTGATGTAGCTCGCAGGGAACGTGCATTTTTTCGCAAGCCTGCTGCATGATCACGGTATTCATCGGGTTAGAAATAGGGTCATCTTTAGCCTGTGCTAAAAACATCGGTGGCGTTTGCGGTGTGACGAAGTTTTGTACCGACCATTGCGCCGCCTGTTTTTCATCCGCGTGTCTGCCGACCAAAATATGCGCGGTGGAGGTAGCGGAATAAGGCGCTTCCAGCGTAATAATTGGGTAGATGAGGGCGCTGATATCGGGCCTGGCGCTATGGTTATCAATGTCGTCGATGGCCGAATAAGAGGCAAAATCGGCACGCACCGAGGCCATGCCCAGCAAGTGCCCGCCAGCTGAAAAGCCCAACACGCCCAGTTTACTTTTTTCAATGCGATACTTTTGCGCATTGGCACGAATCAGACGCAGTGCTCTTTGCGCATCCTGAAGCGGGGCCATCGCGCCCGCATTCCAGCCTTCCGCCGGTAAACGATAGGTCAGTACAAACGCGGTGATACCTCTATCGCTAAGCCAGCGGGCAGCGGGGTGAGCCTCTGATTTCATCTCAATACGCTTGTAGCCACCGCCTGCGGCAATCAGCATCGCTGCACCATTTGGGTTCTTAGGGGCGTACACGGTCAAATGCGGCATGCTGATGTTGCTAAAAGCCCCGCGCTTATCGATGTCCATTGCTCCGGAAGGCCCGCCACCGCCGGGAGGGGTTGAAGGCCAAAGGGCCAACGTTTCTGTCATCGCTGGCTCATCCTGCCGACGCTGTTTTGCATTCACGCATCCTGCAAGAAAAGCCGCGCTGGCTCCGATAATAAAATTACGACGGTTCATGCAATCACCTGCTGTTAATGAAAATTCACACGTTCAGGGAAGTCTTTACTGATAAAAACCTGAGTGATTTCTGATTTACCCTGATAGGGTTATCAATCAAAAGTGATGAAATCATGAGTTTATCTTAAAGTTAACGCGCTATTTATCTTTGAGGGAAATGAAGACTCTAAGCACCAGCAAAATATTTGTGGCGTTTTTTCATAACCTTTGGTGCATAAGTCATGCATTTTTAATCCTTTAGGGCGCACGATGACGGGTGTTAGATTGAAATTAGTTTAACTTAGGAGTCCGTTATGCCTCATTCTACAACCTCGACCATTCCCGTTATTGACCTCTCAAAGCTGGACGGCACCGCTGCACAGCGCAGCGAGTTCTTAAGTGAACTACGAGTTGCGGCGCGCGATATTGGTTTCTTTTACCTGACTAATCATGGTGTTGATCAACATCTGCTGTCACAGGTACAAAAACTCTCTCGTGACTTCTTTGCCTTGCCACAGCAGGACAAAGACCGCGTTTCTATGGTCAACTCGAAACATTTTCGCGGTTATAACCGGGCAGCCTCTGAACGTACTCGCGGTCAGCCAGACTGGCGAGAGCAGTTCGATCTCGGTGCAGAGCGCGTGCCGTTGCCGCAAACCGCAACGTCCCCGGCATGGACTCGTTTGCAAGGCCCTAATCAGTGGCCAGAAGCACTGCCGGAGCTGAAACCGCTGTTACTCGAATGGCAAAGAACGATGACGGCTATGTCACTCAGGATCCTGCGCGCATTTGCAGAAGCTCTCTCCCTGCCAATCGAGGCTTTTGATCCGCTGTATGGCGATAAACCCAATGAGCACATCAAGCTGATTCGTTATCCGGGACGCGCCGAGCATGAAAGCAACCAGGGCGTTGGCGCGCATAAAGATTCGGGTTTTTTGACTTTCCTGTTGCAGGACAAGCAGAAAGGATTGCAGGTCGAGGTTGAGAAGGATCGCTGGGTGGATGCCTTACCCATTGAAGGTTCATTTGTGGTTAACATCGGCGAACTGCTTGAGCTGGCAACCAACGGCTATCTTCGTGCCACCGTTCACCGAG
>CAWUIY010000401.1:0-3845 GCA_963922555.1 uncultured Serratia sp.
CCCCGGCAGATCTGCTGTTCAAAGAGTTCGGCTTCACCGTCGACAACGTGGTTGCACAAGCGCAGTCACTATTGAAATAAATTCTCTATTCCGCTGTTATCAGAGGGAAAAGAGTGGGGCGGGTAAAACTGCCCTAATAAAAGCAAGCCCTGGTGAAAGCCGGGGCTTTTTTGTGCCTGCAGCAATGGCCTTTCTCTTACTTTCCATAAAAACACCTCAAAACTGGCCATGCCTTAAAAGATGTTTATCTTCAAAACGGCACGGCAATGACTTGTGTCAAACCTCCAAAATGCCTTTTTTCATATAATGGGCCGCGCGGTAATAGAAAAAAACCTGTGCATTGATGAATTTTTCAGCGAACGCGTGGGCAGGCGTTCCAAATTGCAGCGAAATATTTCCTTTGTGCAAAGTTTGGTTTATGCTCAGCTGAACCGTTTCAGTCGTATTTATATGGGCGAACTTCGTTGGCTGGTCGCTAACGTGTTTAGATTGGATAGGGGTGTTGGGTTCTGAATTGCAGCCTATAACGCGCAATGATGATTCACCGCAAAGGCGCACTGCATTACTATAGGGTTATCGTAATTAGGTAACAACCGTGTAACAGGGAGAAGTATGCCAATACGTATCGCAATTAATGGCTTTGGTCGCATTGGCCGTAGCGTATTGCGCGCTTTATACGAATCTGGTCGCCGTGCAGAAATCAGCGTCGTGGCTATCAACGAGCTGGCCAGCCCTGAAGGGATGGCGCATCTGTTGAAATATGACTCCAGCCATGGCCGTTTCGCATGGGATGTTCGACAGGAAGGTGACGTGCTTTACGTGGGTGATGATACCATTCGTATGCTGCACCAGCCTGACGCGAGCCAACTGCCGTGGGGCGAACTCAGCGTTGACGTGGTTCTCGACTGTACCGGCGTTTACGGCAGTCGCGAAGACGGAGAAGCTCAGCTTGCCGCCGGAGCCAAGAAAATTCTCTTTGCTCATCCTGGCGGAAACGATCTCGATGCCACCGTGGTCTTTGGTGTGAACGAGCAGCTGCTCAAACGCGAACACCGTATTGTCTCCAACGCCTCCTGCACCACCAACTGTATTATTCCGATCATCAAGCTTCTGGATGACGAATTCGACATCGAATTCGGCACGGTCACCACCATCCACTCTGCGATGCATGACCAGCCGGTGATCGACGCCTATCATCCTGATTTACGTCGTACCCGCGCGGCAAGCCAGTCAATCATTCCTGTCGATACCAAACTGTCTGCCGGCATCACTCGCATCATGCCCAAGTTCTGTGATCGCTTTGAGGCTATCTCGGTGCGCGTGCCAACCATCAACGTAACCGCCATCGATCTCAGCGTTTTTGTTTCTAAAAAGGTGGACGTTGAACATGTTAACCAACTGCTGCAAAAGGCATCGAACGGCGCTTTTCGTGGTATTGTTGACTATACCGAACTACCATTAGTTTCTACTGATTTTAACCATGACCCGCACAGCGCCATCGTTGATGGCACGCAGACGCGGGTCAGTGGACAGCGCCTGATCAAGACTCTGGTCTGGTGCGACAATGAGTGGGGCTTCGCCAATAGGATGTTGGATACCACGTTGGCTATGTCCGCAAGCGGTTTCTAGTAAGGCAAACCAGCTACGGCTGGTTACGCCCTCAGCAACTTAAAAAGAATCAACGAGAGGATTCACCATGTCTGTAATTAAGATGAGCGATCTGGATTTAGCAGGTAAGCGTGTACTGATCCGTGCGGATCTGAACGTGCCAGTTAAAGACGGTAAAGTGACGTCTGATGCACGTATCCGTGCCTCTTTGCCAACCATCGAAACTGCCCTGAAACAGGGTGCACGCGTGATGGTGACCTCACATCTGGGTCGTCCAACCGAAGGAGAATACAACGAAGAGTTCTCACTGCTGCCGGTTGTTAACTACCTGAAAGACAAGCTTGGTTCAAAAGTTCGTCTGGCAAAAGATTACCTCGATGGCGTTGATATTGCTGAGGGAGAGCTGGTTGTTCTCGAAAACGTTCGCTTTAACAAAGGCGAGAAAAAAGACGACGAAACCCTTTCTAAAAAATACGCTGCACTGTGTGACGTTTATGTCATGGACGCTTTCGGCACCGCGCACCGTGCACAGGCTTCAACGCATGGCGTAGGCAAGTTCGCACCTATCGCCTGTGCGGGTCCGCTGCTGTCCGCTGAACTTGAAGCACTGGGCAAAGCGCTGGGTAACCCGGCTCGTCCGATGGTGGCAATCGTGGGCGGTTCTAAAGTTTCCACTAAACTGACCGTACTTGAGTCATTGTCTAAGATTGCGGACAAGCTGATTGTAGGTGGCGGTATCGCCAACACCTTCGTGGCTGCGCAGGGCCACAACGTCGGTAAATCACTGTACGAACCAGACCTGGTTGATACGGCTAAAAAGCTGCTGGAAACCATTGATATTCCAGTGCCAACCGACGTACGTGTTGCGACAGAGTTCTCCGAAACTGCGACTGCAACCCTGAAATCTACCAGCGATATCAAAGACGAAGAGCAAATTCTGGATATGGGCGATGTGTCTGCACAGCACCTGGCCGAAATCCTGAAAAACGCCAAAACCATTCTGTGGAATGGCCCGGTTGGCGTTTTCGAGTTCCCTAACTTCCGTAAAGGAACCGAAATTGTGGCGCATGCCATTGCCGATAGCGACGCATTCTCCATCGCAGGCGGCGGCGACACTCTGGCAGCAATCGATCTGTTCGGTATTGCTGACAAAATCTCCTACATCTCTACCGGTGGTGGCGCATTCCTGGAATTCGTTGAAGGGAAAGAGCTGCCAGCCGTTGTGATGCTGGAAGAGCGTGCTAAAAAGTAATAATCAGGGCAGATGAGGTTGCTCATCTGCCCACGCTAATTTTTTAATCCGATTCAATCCATCTACGACCGACGATACAGGACAACGTAATATGTCTAAAATTTTTGATTTCGTAAAACCTGGTGTTATCACTGGTGATGACGTTCAGAAAGTATTCGCAGTAGCTAAAGAAAATGCGTTTGCTCTCCCAGCAGTTAACTGTGTAGGTACCGACTCTATCAACGCCGCTCTCGAAGCTGCCGCGAAAGTCAAAGGTCCTATCATTATTCAGTTCTCTAACGGTGGTGCTGCTTTTATCGCCGGTAAAGGTCTGAAAACTGATATTCCACAGGGCGGCGCGATTCTGGGGGCAATTTCTGGTGCTCGCCACGTTCACCTGATGGCTGAACACTACGGCGTGCCAGTTATCCTGCACACTGACCACTGTGCGAAGAAACTGCTGCCTTGGATCGACGGCCTGCTGGACGAAGGTGAAAAACACTTTAAGGCCACCGGCAAACCTTTGTTCTCTTCTCACATGATTGACCTGTCAGAAGAACCACTGGAAGAAAACATCGAGATTTGCAGCAAGTATCTGGCACGTATGGCCAAGATCGACATGACGCTGGAAATCGAACTGGGCTGCACCGGCGGTGAAGAAGACGGCGTTGATAACAGCCATATGGACGCATCTGCGCTGTACACCCAGCCAGAAGACGTTGATTACGCTTACGAAAAACTTCACGCAATCAGCCCACGTTTCACTATCGCTGCTTCCTTCGGTAACGTTCACGGGGTTTACAAGCCAGGCAACGTTAAACTGACTCCAACTATCCTGCGTGATTCTCAGGATTACGTCAGCAAGAAACATAACCTGCCGCACAACTCCCTGGACTTCGTGTTCCACGGTGGTTCAGGTTCTTCTGCTGCCGAAATCAAAGAGTCTATCAGCTACGGTGTGATCAAAATGAACATCGACACTGATACCCAGTGGGCTAACTGGGAC
>CAWUIY010000402.1:0-3813 GCA_963922555.1 uncultured Serratia sp.
AAGTAAGCGTATCGTTATCAATCATCTCGAAAAGTAACCTTAGCACGCGCTGCACTGTCGGCGCGCCTGCCCATTTGGGCTGAATTAAACTGAACCCGATATGAAGTGTTGACGTATCCGCATTGAACCAGAGGATGCAAAACACCTATAATCGGGTTCATTTTTATAAAAAAGATAGAGAACTGACGTGGCAAAGAACATCCAGGCTATCCGCGGCATGAACGATTACCTGCCTGCAGACACCGCTTTATGGCAACGTATTGAAGGTTCGCTCAAGCAGGTCCTTGGCACTTACGGCTACAGCGAAATCCGTATGCCGATTGTAGAGCAGACCCCGTTATTCAAACGCGCGATCGGCGAAGTCACCGATGTCGTTGAAAAAGAAATGTATACCTTTGAGGACCGCAACGGCGAGAGCCTGACTCTGCGTCCTGAGGGCACTGCTGGCTGCGTTCGCGCCGGTATCGAGCATGGTCTGCTGTACAATCAGGAACAGCGTATGTGGTACATCGGGCCGATGTTCCGCTACGAGCGTCCTCAGAAAGGTCGTTATCGTCAATTCAATCAGCTGGGTGTCGAAGTATTTGGCCTGAATGGCCCGGACATCGACGCCGAGCTCATCATGCTGACTGCACGCTGGTGGCGTGAGCTGGGTATCGCGGAACACGTTTCCCTCGAGCTGAACTCGATTGGTTCACTGGAAGCGCGTGCGAACTACCGTGATGCGCTGGTTGCTTTCCTTGAGCAACACAAAGACAAACTCGACGAAGACTGCAAACGTCGTATGTATACCAACCCGTTGCGCGTGCTGGACTCTAAAAATCCAGAAGTTCAGGCTTTATTGAACGGTGCGCCGGAGCTGGCAGACTACCTCGACGAAGAATCTCGCGAACACTTTGCTGGTCTGTGTGAACTTTTAAGCCTCGCAGGTATCCCATATACGGTTAATCAGCGTCTTGTGCGCGGTCTGGATTATTACAACCGTACCGTGTTTGAGTGGGTAACTACCAGTCTGGGCGCACAAGGCACAGTGTGTGCCGGTGGCCGTTACGATGGCCTGGTTGAACAGCTCGGCGGGCGGGCGACTCCGGCAGTAGGTTTTGCTATGGGTCTTGAGCGTCTGGTGTTGCTGGTACAGGCGGTTAACCCTGACTTCAAGGCACCTGCCACAGTGGATGCTTACGTGATTTCTTCCGGTGCAGGTACGCAGGGTGCGGCAATGCTACTGGCTGAGAAGCTGCGTGACGCACTGCCAGAGCTTAAGGTCATGACTAACTACGGCGGCGGAAACTTCAAGAAGCAGTTTGCCCGCGCCGACAAGTGGGGGGCGCGCATCGCCCTGGTGTTAGGTGAGGACGAAGTCGCGGCTCAGCAGGTCGTAGTGAAGAATCTGCAAAGTGGTGAGCAAGAAACGCTGGCGCAAAGCGATTTGGCTGTGCGTCTGGCCTCGATGTTAGGTTAAGGAGAAGGACCACGTGGAAGTCTATACCACTGAAAATGAACAGGTTGATGCCGTCCGCCGCTTCTTTGCCGAAAACGGTAAAGCGCTGGCCATTGGCGTCGTGCTGGGTATTGCTGCTTTAGGTGGATGGCGTTATTGGCAGTCTCATGAGAACAACGCTCTGACAGAAGCCTCTGCCTCATTCCAGCAGGCTACAACCGCATTGACGGATAACAAAGCCGATAGCGTTGCCAATTTAGAAAAATTTGCCCAGAACAACAGCAACAGCTACGGCGTTTTTGCTGCGCTGCAATTGGCTGATCACTTCGTTCAGGCCAAAGACTTTGCCAATGCTGAAAAGCAGCTGAACCAGGCGAGCCAACTTTCTAAAGACGAAAATTTATTATCACTGGTTAACTACCGTCTGGCCCGTGTCCAGTTGCAGGAAAACAAACTGGATGACGCGCTGAAAACCCTCGACAACGTTAAGGGCGACGGTTGGATGGCGATGCAACAAGAGGTACGTGGTGATGTTCTTCTCGCGAAGGGCGACACCAAAGGTGCCAGGGATGCATACAGTAAAGGCCTTGATTCCAAGCCATCTCAAACGCTGCAAACTATGCTGCGTATGAAATTGAACAATTTATCCAGCTAAGGGGAACCCCGATGCAATTGCGTAAAACTCTCCTGGTGGGATTAGTCTCCGTTGCCTTCCTGAGCGGCTGTTCACTGTTTAACAGCGAAGAAGACGTCGTTAAAATGTCTCCGCTTCCAAAGGTTGAGAACCAGTTTACACCGACTGAAGTGTGGAGCACTTCTGTGGGTAATGGCGTAGGCGATTTCTACTCTCACCTGCACCCGGCCTGGAAAGACAACACTATTTACGCTGCCGATCGTTTTGGTATCGTAAAAGCACTGGATGCTGAAAACGGCAAAGAGAAGTGGAAAGTTGACCTGTCCGAAAACCCAGGTTTCTTCTCTGACAACATCTCTGCCGAGCTTTCAGGTGGCGTGACCGTTGACGGTTCTAACCTGTATATCGGCAGTGAAAAAGCGGTAGTTTACTCGTTAAATACTGCTGACGGTAAAGTAGCCTGGAAAACCACGGTAGCGGGCGAAGCGATTTCACGCCCTGTGGTGAGCGACGGCCTGGTATTGATCCACACCGGTAACGGTATTCTGCAGGCTCTGAACCAGAAAGACGGTTCTATCGCCTGGAGCGCCAACCTCGATATGCCAACCTTGTCTCTGCGTGGCGAATCTGCGCCTGCTACGGCGTTTGGTGCCGCTATCGTCGGTGGTGACAACGGTCGCGTCAGCGCAGTGCTGATGAAAGAAGGCCAGATGATTTGGCAGCAGCGTATCTCCGAGCCGAGCGGAGCGACTGAAATCGACCGCCTGAGCGACATTGATACCACGCCAGTTATCGCTAACGGCGTTGTTTATACCGTAGCTTACAACGGCAATCTGGTAGCGATGGACCTGCGTTCAGGTCAAATCGCCTGGAAACGTGACGTTGGCTCTGTTAATAACATCGTTATCGACCACGATCGTATTTATATGGTTGACCAGAACGACCGCGTTATGGCGCTGAACACCGAGGGTGGGGTAACTATCTGGACTCAGAGCGAACTTCTGCATCGTAACCTGACCGCGCCAGTGCTGTACAACGGCTTTATCGTGGTCGGTGACGCCGAAGGTTATCTGCACTGGATGAACACTAATGATGGTCGCTTTGTTGCCCAACAGAAAGTGGACTCATCCGGCCTGCTAAGCGCGCCAATTGTGGCGGGTGACAAGCTGGTTGTGCAGGCCAAAGGCGGAGAGGTTTACTCCTTCCACCGTTAATATTCGTCGTCCATGACGTTGTAGCGGTGATGTTTAGCGGGGACTTAGCCACTAGCCGCCTTGCTACAACGCCAATGATTTTGGGGATATACTTTGGTTATATCCCCAATTCATCTAAGATGCGGGTATAATAGCTACGCCATTAAACGGCTCCTGAATTGCTCAGGGGCCGTTTCGTATTCTAAAAACAGCAAGAATGGTTATCCTTTTCTGTTGTAAGAAATTGAATTTTAATGATTTGCATTACAGCGATCGGTTGTTTACTTCCTCTGGAAATCGACACTTGTTGGCTGTAAAAAAATGAGGCTCCAAAAATGATACCTGTCGTCGCGCTAGTTGGGCGCCCGAATGTGGGTAAATCCACCTTATTTAACCGTTTGACCAAGACGCGTGATGCGTTGGTGGCGGATTTCCCCGGGCTAACGCGTGACCGCAAGTATGGTCGTGCCGAGATCGAGGGTAACGAATTTATTATTGTTGATACCGGGGGTATCGACGGTACTGAAGACGGCGTTGCACCCCGT
>CAWUIY010000403.1:0-3761 GCA_963922555.1 uncultured Serratia sp.
GAGGAACACTGTGGATGGCTGACGGTGTTTATCCAGCCAGCACCATTCCAGCCACGGCGAGTGGGACTGAAACACAACATAAGATACTGCAACCACAGGACAATAACGTGGTATTTGATGGCCTCAATCTCGACGCAAGCTATTGGGATATTAACGGAATTATTGTCACCAAAAAAAGTTTCCACATTGCAGGAAGTTATAACCATATCGATAATGTTAAGGCACATAACGCCGACGATACTGGTATATGGGTCTCTTCTCCTGAAGGGGTCGGCCGTGCGCTGTGGGCAAGCCACAATCTGATCAGCAATTCGGAATCCTGGGGCAATCAGGATCCAGGCAGAAAGAATGCCGACGGATTCGCTGTCAAGATGCGCGTAGGTGAAGGTAATAAAGTCGTAAACTGCTATTCTCATGACAATATTGATGATGGCTTCGATTTATTTAACAAAATTGAAGATGGTCCCGACGGCAGCGTCACGATTGAAAACAGCCTTTCAGTGCATAATGGCAGCAACGGCTTTAAACTTGGCGGCGAGGGCCTTCCGGTTGCACATGTGATCCGCAATAATGTGGCAGTAGAAAACGGTTTGGATGGCTTCACCGATAATTTCAACCCCGGCGCATTAGTTATTGAAAATAACCGCTCTGTCGATAATAAAAGATTTAACTTCTTGTTTCGCCCCTCGCCTTATACGACCGCAAAACATCAAGGTATTTTTAAAGGAAACATTTCTCTAAGAACTGCGCCCGGTAAATATAGTGATGCAGTATCAGGAAACATTGATAACAGCGATTATTTTTATACCCACCATAAAACAGAAAATCACTCGAATGGTGAGATATCACCTGATAATTATATTTCTGTGCAGTTACCCTCCCCCATTTCTCGTCTTGCCGACGGTCAATTTAATTATGGTAATTTTATGGAGACAAAATAAATTCGGTTTCTTAATAGAATAAGGTGCTAAACAACAAAGTCATTTCTTAATATTTCAGGAAACCGTGCAATGAAAATTAACAGGCTGCTGCTCTGCGGCCTGCTGCTGGCCAGCGCCAGTAGTCAGGCTTTAACCCTGGACCTGCGCCATGAATGGCTTGATGACACTCGGCAGCAAAAAGATAGAATATTAATATCTCATCGATTTGATAATGGCTTTGGTTTATCTTTTGAAGACAAATGGCGTTCTGGAGATAAAAACCCTAATGAACCGTTTAACAGAATGGTGGGTAACGGCACAGAAACCACATTGACCTATCAGTATAAAATTTCACAAAAACTTTTTTTGCAACCCGGCTTTGCCGTTGAGACGAATACCGGCAACAAGATTTATAAACCCTCTTTTACTGCCGGATATACATTTTCTAACGGTATCTATTTTAATTCACGCTATCGCTACGAGGAAACTCACTACACTAATGACGCTGGTGATAAGAAGACAAATCGCGGTGAAATTTGGCTAGGCTATCGCATCGCTGATTGGCGCCTGGAATATAACTATATCTATAAGCACAGCAATAAAATCCTGTTTGATAATGCGCGGTGGGACTATGAAGAGGATTTCAAAGTTGCTTATAACCTTAACCAACACTGGACACCCTTTGCCGAGATCGGCAACGTGTCTGTAAATTCTTCTTCACACGATCGGCAAACCCGATTCCGAGTGGGTATTCAGTATACTTTCTAAACAGAAAATCTTTAGGTCGCGCTCCTGTTTAATCAGGAGCCATTACTCACTCTTTGTCTTGCCAAAACTTTCAAGTTATCAACCTCTCACATCTCTCTGGTTGCCGCCTAGCAAATCCTGCCTAAAACTTATTTTTATTCAATGAGTTGTTAACTTTCACGAAAATCTCAAATTACAACAGACGATTACGTGATCACCATCACACTTCAAACATTAACCATCCTTATAAAAAAAATTAACATAAATCCTATTGAATGATAATGATTGCTATTTATAATGTGATTCTCAATATCACTTGTGCTTATCGAACTGAAAAACCACACAGAATGGAGTGAATTTGGTTTTAGCGAATTGATACCACTTGATTGATCGGGTTTTGAGGCATTGCCCTCCCCGCTAAAAACATTAATAAATCTGAATTATCTACACGTCTTCAGAAATTTAACGCTGTCATTTTTATATGGCGGCAGGGCCTTTTACGTCTTAAATAAAGGAACAGGATATGGTCTTACGTTCGCAAACTCAGCCGCTGTCTACTCTTGAGCAATCCCCTAAAATAGCCGGTTCGGGGAATTATATTTTTAACGAACACCAGCTTTCTGCCTGGACTCAACAGACGCAGGACGTGTTATCGCTGCTGACCAACACGGTGCAAAATGTTGAGAAACCTTTTAGCGGCATCCTTCCGCATGAACTTGCCCCCCAATTTACCCGTGTCGATCTCAACCAGCCTTTAGGTTCTAACGAAGCCGCCCTCGAGGAGTTAAAAGAGCTGTACCTGCGCGACGCGGTCTGGTTTCACCATCCAAAATATGTTGCGCACCTGAACTGCCCGGTCGTGCTGCCTTCCCTGCTGGCGGAACAGATTATGGCCGCCGTGAACAGCTCGGTAGATACCTGGGATCAGAGCGCCGGTGGCACGCTGATTGAACAAAAGGTTATCGATTGGACGCTCAGCCGTATCGGCCTGCCTGCCTCATCTGACGGGATCTTTACCAGCGGCGGAACCCAGTCAAACCTAATGGCAATGCTATTAGCACGCGACAGCTGGTGCGCCGCTCATCATCCTGGACACCTGATCAAACATCGCGGTCTGCCGCAGGATGCCTCTAAATGGCGGGTCTTCACCTCAAAACTCAGCCATTTCAGTATTCAAAAATCCATGGCGATTTTGGGATTAGGCTATGACGCGGTGATCCCGGTGGAGTGTGACGAACACTACCGAATGGATGTCGGCCAGCTCGAACAGGAAATTCAGCGCTGCCATGATGAGGGACTGATCCCCATTGCCATCATCGCCACCAGCGGTACCACCGATTTTGGCAGCATTGATCCCCTTAATGATATTTCTACACTCTGCAAAAATTACGGCCTGTGGATGCACGTCGATGCAGCTTATGGCTGTGGGTTACTGGTTTCGGAAAAGCATCGTCAGCGCCTTTCCGGCATTGAAAAAGCCGATTCGGTGACCGTGGATTACCACAAATCCTTTTTCCAGAGCGTAAGCTGTGGTGCCTTCTTCGTGCGCGAAAAACATAATCTGAGCCACGTAACTCATCATGCTGATTATCTCAATCCGCTAAGCGCGCAGCAGGAAGGTACGCCTAATCTGGTCAACAAAAGCATCCAGACCACACGTCGTTTTGATGCTCTGAAAATGTGGCTAACGCTGCGCATTATGGGACCTGCAGCGCTGGGCGATGCCTTCGATACCATCATCGAACTGACGCAAACCGCTCATCAACTGTTGAAAGCGCACCCGGCGATTGAGGTGCTGCACGCGCCAGAACTGACTACGCAAATTTTCCGCTACCTGCCTCGTCCAGGAATGAATGATGCACAGGTCGACGAGATTAACGCCAACATTCGCAAGGCGCTGTTCCGCTCCGGTAACGCGGTTATTGCCGGTACCAAGGTCAACGGTCGTCAGTATCTGAAATTCACGCTTTTAAACCCAACCACCACGGCGGCAGATATTGAAGATGTGATTGCTCTGCTTGTGCATTACGGCCGTGAATGGGTCCGGGACTCTTCCCTAAACGCGGCTAACCAGTAAGGACACTGCTATGAGTA
>CAWUIY010000404.1:0-3749 GCA_963922555.1 uncultured Serratia sp.
GGTCAACAATAGCGGTAAAGTCAGTGCCATAGCGGATAATACAAACAGCTTTTTCATCATCACTCCTCCTTAAGCAGTGCGTTCGCGCAAGGCGAGTTGCAGATTGGCAACGAGCAACAACAGCACCACCACAGTCGATAAGGTGACGCCAGCGGGGACGACGGCAAACGCGTCGCGGCTGTGAATAAAGGCATTGAAAATAGACAAAATGATGGCCAGCGCGCTAAACCAAAAATGCAATTTTACCGGCGAGCTTTGCGGATACGAAACACCGACCCAAACCTGAACCAGATTAATGATTCTTGGGATGATAGCGATAAATAATCCCAGAACAATCAGCCAGCTGGCGGCCTGCGTCCAGGCAATTTCCGTACTGTAAATATAGATAATGTCGAATATCCAGGCCGCAGTGAAAAAGCCGACAGGCAGCGGATCCAGAAGCGCCACTATGCCCACGGCTACTGCCGAATTTCGAGGGGATCGCAAAGAGGTCATTCACAAGCTCCTTATGCAAATTAAAAAAATAAAGCACCAAAATGGGTGCTTAATGCAGGATGCACTTGTGAAATTTTAGTAAAAATTATGAGTTTATGTGACTTGGTATGAAATTAAGTGTCCACATAACCACTGAGAGACAGGTTTAAATTAATTTTTTTGCAAAGCAAACCGCCTCGGGACGGCCCTGATAAATGCCATAGTTGTCGATAATTTCGTACCCGTTGCGAAGATAGAAATCTACAGCGGTTTGATTCACACGGCGAGTTTCTAACTGGATAGTTAAATAGCCCGAGCTAAGCGCCCTCTGCTCAAGAGCGGCAAGAGTCAGTCTTCCTACGCCTTTGCCATTTTCACGAGCAAACATGCGTTTAATTTCGCAGGTCTCATTATTCAAGGGGCGAAATCCGCCGCAGGCAATAGGCCGTGCCCCGCGTACTCCTATGATGAAGATGGCTTTACTATCATCAAAGTCTGTCAGCAGAGCGTTATTGCTGCCGCTGGCACCGGTTATCTTTTCTAAAGAATGATTCAAGAGTGATATGAGTTCTGTGACGCGCTTGTCTTCTTCAGGCTTCTTGATCTCAATAAAAATCAGTTCTGACAACTCATTATCCAGCATTATTTAAACCCTCCTTGAGCAAAATTAGAGGGTAAAATAAAAGAGAATTTACGACCAGTATTAAGCCGCATTCTTTTTAATCAAAATGCGAATGCGGCATGAGTGCGAACATTCATCAACAAACTTGGTGACCTTGACCACCAGCTTCCACCAGCTTCCACCAGCAATGATAAGCCAGTTTAAGTGCGATACTGATGGCCGTGGTGCGTTAAAAGCTAAAGCGTAAAGAAACGCCTAAACGTTTTCACTATCGCTTCAGGCTGCTCTTCCTGAAGAAAATGCCCGCTTCTCTCGATCATCATCCCTTCTACATTTTCGAAATAGGGACGCAAAGGGGTCGCCATATCAGCAATTGACCCCTGCTCTGCGCTAATCGCCAACACGGGCGTTTTTAGTTTGCCCAGGGTTTTAAAATGCGCATTTTGCTTAGCCGAAAGCCCCAGCGCACGGTAATAAGCCATACCGGCGCGAACGGCGCCACTTTGCATAAAGATGCGCAGGTATTCGTTAATATCTTCTTCGCTAAAGGCGTCAGGGGCGGCGGTTTTTCTTCTCAGGAACCAATCAAGGTAAACGCGTTCCTTACCCGCAATTAACTCCTCAGGCAGATCCGGGATTGCGTGAAAAGCAAAATGCCAGGTACGCCACCCTCTATCTCCTGAATGCGGGACAGCATCTGGCAAGGTAATGCCCGGAATACCCGCATCCAGGATCGCCAACTTTTTAATTTCATCGCCAAACAGGGCTGCAAAAGGATAAGCCACCCAGGCACCTACATCATGAGCGGCAAGATAATAGCTGGTCACATTTAGCTGTTTTAAAAGTGAGTGCACGGCGGTGGCCAGTGACTGTGTGTCATAACCTTCCAGAGGCTTATCTGAATCTCCCTGACCCGGCAAGTCAGGAGCAATAATCTGATAATGCTCAGCTAATGCGGGCATCACTTTACGCCACGAATACCAACTTTCTGGAAAACCAGCCAAAAGCACCAGCGTTTCTCCCTGAGGATTACCCCCTGCGACGTAGTGAATTCTCACGCCGTCAACAATGCCGTAATGATGGGAAAAACCTGCTGGCGCATGAGCA
The DNA here is from genome assembly GCA_963922555.1 of uncultured Serratia sp. Taxonomy (GTDB): domain Bacteria; phylum Pseudomonadota; class Gammaproteobacteria; order Enterobacterales; family Enterobacteriaceae; genus Rouxiella. Next base: position 2,204 of record CAWUIY010000404.1, read on the forward strand.
GCGGGGAAAATCGTTGTCTGATTAGTCATGGTGATTGGAGCCTTTTATTTAATTAGGAAACATTCATTTCCTAATTTAGCGACAGAGTGACTAAAAAGCCACTCATGATTTAAAAAAGTCTCAGGGGAACAATCAGCGTAAGGGAAAATACTCAGGAAGACTTGTTACGCACCATGCTTAGCAGCACCGAGTCTTTATCGATAAAGTGATGTTTGAGCGCGGCAAGAATATGTAACACCACCAGCCCACCTGCAAACCAGGAAAGGTAAACATGCACTGGCTGAGCAATGTGGGTAATTTGCGGGTTTTTACCTACCAGTTGGGGAATATTGAACAACCAGGCAACCGGCACGTTATGCCCGCTACTCCAACTCAACAAGCAGCCGCTCACTGGCAACACAATCAGGATCAAATAGAGGATCATATGCGCCGCGTGTGCCGCTTTCTTCATTAATGGCGAGATACTGTCAGGAAGTTTTGGCGCAGGATGCGTATAGCGCCAGAAAATGCGGATGACAATCAGGAATAGAATCAGCGTAGCAATATTCTTATGCAGGTCGATAGCATTTTCCTTCGCTTCGCCATTCATAAAGTTGATACAGTAAAACCCAATCCCCCAGGCAATGATAAAGATCGTCGCCATAATCCAATGTAGTCTTTGCGCCACTTTCGTATAATAGATACCCGCTTCTGCTTTCATAGAAAAGTTTCCCATACTTGTACTTCCTATGCCGATAAGTACTGGCAACATTAGCATGGGCATTTTATGCCGAGTAGAAATTTGCAGTGGGTAATTTGTAGACAATTATTACCAATGAATGCCTGTTAAAAGTCAGGTAACAGAGTCGCGTATTGTTCCCCAGAATTGGGGCTTAACTTCCGAGATAATAATGAAAAACATCACCTTCTTTTCCCGTTTCGAAACAGACATTCTTGCCCATCGTAAAACCATAACGCTGCGTGAAAAAAGTGATGCCAACTATCAGCCAGGAGATATCGTCAGTGTTGCGCGTTATGAAGATAATCAATTCTTTTGCCATATCCAGATCATTGATGTGACGCCGATAAACTATCACCAGTTAACGGATGCAGAAGCCTTACAGGAAAACATGACGCTGGAGCAATTAAAAGCGGTGATCGCCGAGATTTACCCTGGGATCACCGAACTATACAAGATTGAATTTACTCTCTATCAGGACAAGTCGTCATAGACGCTATTAAGCCTGCCAGCGAGAGCCGCGAATAATCGAGCAGAAATTACCTTTATCGAAACCGGGCTGTTTATCGGCGATAACGTCGGCTTTAACATTCCCAAAAGTGGTTTGCGGCTTATCTTTCACCCCCTGGTAGAAGGCATTAATAATGTCTTCCTTAAATTGCGCGGTACGTGGATGCGCTTTCACTACCGCTTCACGTTCCTGCACCGAATAGCCTTGATAGTTAATCCCCAACACATCCATTTCAACGCCCGCAGTAACCAGCGCAATCACCGGATCCATAAACTCCGGGATCCCAGGAGTTGTGTGCAAGGCAATTGCCGTCCAGA
>CAWUIY010000405.1:0-3745 GCA_963922555.1 uncultured Serratia sp.
GAGCCAGCGCAACCATTCAGGCACATGACGCATCAGAGCAGGGATCCATTGACCCATCTTGGTAAACAGCCACCAGAATGCGCCACCCATCAGTATAAAATTCACCACTAATGGGATAATCACAAAGCGGCGGATGCCCGGTAATGAGATTAATTTCCATCCCTGGGCAAAATAGTGAACTCCGTTGGCATCAGATGACGGCATAAAAGAAATTTTCTCTCTCAATTGAATAGGCTGGGCTATCATATCGATATGATTTTGCACTGCCTAGGCACATGTTGGATGAAAAGTGTGCAAAAAGGATGCGACAATCATGTTTATTAGCATAAAACAGTGTCCAGACTTGCACTTATCAACTCAGCCAAATAGAGTTAGGTAGGTGAATGTTTGCCGCGTTGGCAATGAATTATTACCCTATGGGTAAAGAACAACAGAGATAGCAATGATGCAGGACTTGCGTCTGATATTAATCGTTGTTGGTGCGATCGCCATAATAGCGTTGTTGTTGCACGGTTTGTGGACCAGCCGTAAAGAACGCTCTTCGCTTTTTCGTGATCGTCCAGCTAAACGAGTGAAAAAAGAACGAGAGCAATCCCCGAGCGAAGATTTCGTTGATGGGGTGGGAGAGGTGCGCGTGCGTGCTCCCCACCAGCATGACGAGCCGTCTATGGGAAGCTATGACGAAGCTGAAAAATTTGCCCCGATGCATGCTGAACCCAAGCGTGCACCGCAGGCACCTGTGCAGCCTCAGCCCGTGCAACCGCAACCTGTGCAGCAGCAACCTGCACATCAGCAGCCGGTACAACATGCACCGCAGCCAAGACCTGTGCCTCCTCAGGCGCCGGTTCAACAGCCGCAGCATGATGACCCGTTGCTAAGCGGATATTCTGCTGCCGAGCCGATTCATGCGCCGCATCACGACACGCCGGTGGAGCTTGTTGCTCAGCCTGTTCGTGAGCATACGGCACCTGTGCCGCCAGCTGAAATTCATGCTGACACAGCACCTGCCGCTCGCGCCGAGCCTCAGCCTTTTGCTCCAGCCGAGCCAGAGCCTGAGCCGGTAAGAGAAAAACTGAAAGAAACTGTTCTGGTGTTGCACGTCGCTGCGCATCAGGGCGGGGTGATTGGCGGTGAGGTTCTGCTGCAAAGCGTCCTGCAGGCCGGTTTCCAGTTTGGTGCGATGAATATTTTCCATCGCCATGTCAGTCCTGCGGGCAGCGGTCCTGTGCTGTTCAGTCTGGCTAACATGGTGAAACCGGGATCGTTCGACCCAGAGAATATGTCTGATTTCTCAACCCCGGGTATTACGCTGTTTATGATGGTGCCTTGCTACGGCGATGCTCATCAGAATTTCAAACTGCTGCTCCAGTCCGCTCAGCGCATTGCTGACGATGTCGGTGCCGTAGTCTGGGATGACGAGCGTAGAATGATCACGCCGCAGAAGCTTGAGTCCTACAAAGCGCGTATTCGTGAAGTGCTGGAAGCTACCGCCTAGTTCTTCGTTCACGAAGCAGTATGCGCTACAATCTGCCTGAATCTTACTAACCCCCGCCTGTCGGGGGTTTTTTATCATTAAGATGGTGAGCCATGGCTACAATCCAACAACAAATAAACGATCTGCGCACCCAGCTGCGTCACCATGAATACCTGTATCACGTGCTGGATGCCCCCGACGTTCCGGACGCCGAATACGACCGCCTGATGCGCGAGCTGCGCAAATTCGAAGAAGAAAATCCCGAACTGGTGACCCCAGATTCGCCGACTCAGCGCGTTGGCGCGGCCCCGTTATCAGCTTTTGATCAGGTTCGTCATCAGGTTCCGATGCTCTCGCTGGACAACGTGTTTGATGAGGAGAGCTTTCTGGCTTTCTATAAACGCGTTAAAGATCGTCTTAAAGTTTCTTCCGAGCTGACGTTCTGCTGTGAGCTAAAGCTTGACGGCCTAGCGGTGAGCCTGCTGTATGAAAACGGCGAGTTGGTGCAGGCCGCGACGCGCGGTGACGGCACTACCGGCGAAAATATCACCATGAACGTGCGCACCATTCGCGCTATCCCGCTGCGCCTGACCGGTGACAACTTACCTGCTCGACTTGAAGTGCGTGGCGAAGTATTTATGCCACAGCCAGGTTTTGAAGCACTTAACGAAGAGGCGCGCCGTACCGGTGGTAAAGTGTTTGCCAACCCGCGTAACGCCGCCGCCGGTTCGCTGCGCCAGCTGGACCCGCGCATCACTGCCAAACGCCCCCTGACGTTCTTCTGCTATGGCGTGGGCGCACTGGAAGGCGGTACGCTGCCAACCAGCCATTATGAGCGTTTGCAGCAATTCAAGGCCTGGGGATTGCCAGTCAGCGATCGGGTTAAGGTCTGTACTGGCAGCGAGGCGGTATTGGCGTTTTATCACCAGGTTGAACAGGATCGCGCCCAGCTCGGTTTTGATATCGACGGCGTGGTAGTGAAAATTGATTCGCTGCAAACCCAGGAAACGCTGGGCTTTGTCACTCGTGCACCGCGTTGGGCAACAGCGTTTAAATTCCCTGCACAAGAACAAATTACGCAAGTTAAAGACGTCGAGTTTCAGGTAGGCCGTACCGGTGCGATCACGCCGGTTGCGCGTCTGGAGCCAGTGTTGGTGGCGGGCGTGATGGTTAGCAACGCCACACTGCACAATGCCGATGAAATCGACCGTCTGGGTCTGCGGATTGGCGATACCGTTGTGGTACGCCGGGCCGGTGATGTGATCCCGCAGGTGGTTGGCGTCATTGAAGATCAGCGGCCTGAAAACGCGCGTGAAGTGGTGTTTCCGACCCATTGTCCGGTGTGTAATTCCGACGTCGAGCGCGTTGAGGGCGAGGCAGTCGCGCGCTGTACTGGTGGGCTATTCTGTGGCGCACAGCGCAAAGAGGCGTTAAAGCATTTCGTTTCTCGCCGCGCGCTGGACGTCGACGGCATGGGTGATAAAATTATCGACCAGCTGGTGGAAAAAGAATATGTCAAAAATCCGGCCGATCTGTTCCGATTAACGGCGGGCATCATGACCGGGCTGGATCGCATGGGGCCGAAATCAGCGCAAAATCTGGCCGCCGCGCTGGAGAAATCCCGCGATACCACTTTTGCGCGCTTCCTCTACGCTTTAGGCATTCGTGAAGTTGGAGAAGCCACCGCTGCGAATCTGGCTGGACATTATCGCACGCTTGAGGCTTTGCGTGAGGCCGATGTTGAATCGCTGAAGCAGGTGCAGGACGTCGGTGACGTGGTGGCTAAACACGTGGTCAACTTCCTCGGCGAGGATCACAACAAAGAGGTGATCGACGATCTGCTTAACTTTGTTCGCTGGCCTGCGCCACAGGTGATTGTCGCCGAAGAGATCGACAGTCCGTTTGCTGGAAAAGTGCTGGTGTTAACCGGCTCGCTGTCGATTTTTTCACGCGATGAAGCCAAAGATCGCCTGACTGCGTTGGGCGCGAAGGTCACAGGCAGCGTATCGAAGAAAACCGATATGCTCATTGCCGGAGAAGCAGCAGGTTCCAAGCTTGCTAAGGCGCAAGAGCTGGGGATCCCGGTGATCGACGAAGAAGAGATGATTCGCCTGCTGGGTCAAAGCGAGTAATTTTCTCCGATAGAAAAGCCTGGTTGCACCCATTGAGGCTTTTCCTGGAGACTCCAAACAGCCTGGAGAGCAAATAATGGAAAAAGAGAATCTAATCGAGATAGCTAACACGGTGATGCCGTTTGGCAAATATCAGGGC
>CAWUIY010000406.1:0-3738 GCA_963922555.1 uncultured Serratia sp.
AACTGGATGCTTCGGCTAAAGCCATTAACTCGGTAAATACTATCGTTAATACTGATGGTTACCTGAAAGCCTATAACACCGACTATATCGCCATCGCGACTCTGCTTAAGCAATATAACGTGCCTGGTGACTACACCTTTGCGCTGCGTGGCAGCGGCGGCATGGCTAAAGCTGTTGCCTGCGCTCTGAAAGATGCCGGTTTTAAGAAAGGCTTTATCATTGCAAAAAATGAGAAAACTGGCCCTGAACTGGCAAAACTGTACGGATTTGAATGGCGTAAGGATATGACGGATCTCAATCCTGACCTGCTGATTAATGCCACCCCCATCGGCATGAGCGGTGGCGTCGATGCCGATAAATTATCTTTCAGCGAGCAGCAAGTCAAAAATGCTCAGGTGATATTTGAAGTGGTCGCCTTGCCCGCAGAAACACCGCTGCTTAAATATGCCAAAGGCCAAAATAAAACAGTTATTACTGGTGCTGAAGTCTTTGCTATACAAGCGGTTGAACAGTTTGTTTTGTATACCGGCGTGCGACCTGATGACGAGATTTTTCAGCAAGCCGCCAAGCATGCAAGACAAGGAGCTTGAACTCCAATAATTCAAAGCCTCAGTCTTTTATATAAAAAAAAGCTGTCGATACTCGTTATCCGATAACATAAAAAATAGAAGGCGTACCCTATGAGTAATAACGTTTATAAACATCTGATGACCGGCGTATCACATATGTTACCTCTGGTTGTGGCCGGAGGATTATGTATTGCCCTCTCGTTCGTATTCGGTATTCAGGCATTTAAAGAGCCTGGAACGTTGGCAGCGGCATTGATGAACATCGGTGGTAAAGCCGCCTTTGCCCTTATGGTGCCGGTGCTGGCCGGATACATTTCTTTTTCCATTGCTGATAGGCCTGGGCTTGCACCGGGTTTAATCGGTGGGATGCTTGCCAGCCTTGGTGGTGCAGGATTTCTTGGCGGTATCGTGGCAGGATTTCTGGCAGGGTATACCGCCCGGTTTTTAGTCGAAAAAATTAAACTTCCAGCCGAAATGGAAGCGCTTAAGCCCGTGCTGGTAGTGCCATTACTGGCTACATTATTCACGGGGCTGGTCATGATTTATGTGGTCGGCGGTCCAGTTGCCGCAGTCATGGGCGCGCTGACTACCTTCCTTGCAGGAATGACTACCGCTAATGCCGTTTTGCTAGGAATTTTATTAGGAGCAATGCAGTGCTTCGATCTCGGCGGCCCGGTCAATAAAGCGGCCTACACGTTTGGCGTCGGCCTGCTCGGCTCACAGACCTATGGACCGATGGCGGCCATTATGGCTGCCGGAATGGTTCCCGCTTTGGGAATGGGGGTTGCCACTTACCTGGCGCGCAAGAAATTCAGCCAACAGGAGCGCGAGGCGGGAAAAGCCTCTTTTATACTCGGACTATGCTTTATCTCAGAGGGCGCAATTCCTTTTGCTGCAAGAGATCCGATGCGCGTTATTCCTTCGACCATGTGTGGCGGCGCATTGGCCGGAGGGCTTTCAATGTATTTCGGTTGCACATTAATGGCACCCCACGGCGGATTATTTGTGCTCGCAATTCCCCACGCAGTCGGTCATGTTGGAATGTACCTGCTTTCTATTATTGCTGGCACCATCGTGACCGGTGTGATGTATTCGGTATTAAAACCGGCAATGGTTGAGATCACGGAGGAAATGGAATCAGCGGAAGGGAGTTCCGTTTTAAATCAGGGAAGCTCAAGGTAAGAGGTCCGTTATAAATAGTTATGGATTCGCAGGGAAGCGAAATTAATGATATTCTCAAAAAATCCTTATTACCCCCTTAGATACACAATGCAGATCATTTATTATGCGTATTTTCAATTCCTCTTTAAGATACGAATTCGTTCCCCCTCAGCTAATAATTAATTTTAACCTTATAAAATCATATAGATAAGTGTGTTTTATAGCTTTGTATCGCCGGGGCAATCCTCCTGCTGCAATACTGTAAAACGTCTATAAGGTCAACGAATGTGCGCTTAAGAAGATTAATGATTTACCTAGTATTTTGATCTTAGCCTGAGTAATGAAACCTTGACCAAGCAGAATAAATATCTCTCAATAAAACATCTCCTCCCGCACTGCGTGAGACAAGGTGCGAGAAATAGATGTGCTTTGGTAAATTTACATTTCTACATAATTTTCAGATTTATATAGCCTTCGATCAAAAAGGCTATATGTATAATAGTAATTTTGTTGGTTATTAAAAGGATTAAGGATGGATATTGTTTTCCCACAAACAAACAATCAAGCTTGGTTTGCGACAATGGCTAATCTTGAGGCCAGAAAGCTCATTGAGACAGTTAATATTGTTTCTACCCATCATTTAAAAGATGGGCTAACACGTATCCATTTTTAGAAGAAATAAGAAAATTTATTACTCAACAGTTTTCTGCCATTGCTTCTGCCACCAGCGATAATGCCAAGATGGCATGCATTACAAACTTGCAAACTGAAAATGCAGACCTTTATAAACAGCATAATATGTTGATTTCCGGCGCAGCCAGGTTATATGCAAAAGTAAACTTTATCAAAGAGCATAATAAAATTGTTGGATACGTGATTTCAGCGGCTCAGGTAATAGGAGCCGGCATTCAAATTTATGGAGGTACTTTGTTGGTTGCGAGCATGACTCCATTAGGAATACTTTTAGCAGCGAATGCTTACAGCGTATTTGGTTTTTTGAGAAAGAAGGGTAGCTGGCGCCTTTTCCGCTACTTATCAACTGATTTTTATAGGACCGCTGACTCTATGAGCAAGCCAAAGCTCACGATGAAAATTGTAGGTTATGGGCTATAGGCAAAAGTCATTTTTGAGCTGATAAAAGTATCTAACGCTCAGCAGAATTAGCCTTGTCATGCATATAAGACCATGATTTATAAGCCAGTTTCGAGGGGGTAGTGAGGTATATTACTGCCAATGCAAAAAAAACGGCAATACTGCAAGAAATGATATTATCTAACGAACTGACAGCAACAATGATGATTTCAAATATCAGTAAGGCAGTCGTAACATACAAAATCCCTCGAAACCTGGCCGAAAGTCCTGAGACAACAGAATCTAATGTAGACCCAAAGTTCGCATTATGATTACGAAGTTTCTTGATATCTTTCGGCGTGAAACCTGAACGTAAAAGCCGGTCTTCAGTCGTACCGCTATTCGGCGGGAGGTTAAATTCAAACATAGTGCCCTCTTATTTGCATCAGGCCATTCTAACGACCCAAAGCCTTGAGTGCCAATCCGACAATATAGGCGCATTTTTATCAGCGTCCATACTCTTCGTTTAGGCACTGCTCGTGTCGGCATCCCTCAAAAAAAACCCCGCCGAAGCGAGGTTTTTATACCTGAGGATCACTCCAGACTCTTAAGGCCTTACCAGATCATCACCATAACCAATCCACTTATAGGTGGTCAGCGCTTCCAGACCCATCGGACCACGGGCGTGAAGTTTTTGGGTGCTGACGGCGACTTCTGCGCCCAGGCCGAACTGGCCGCCGTCTGTGAAGCGGGTGCTGGCGTTAACGTAAACCGCAGAGGAATCCACCTCATTCACAAAGCGTTCTGCGCTGCTGATTGAGCGAGTCAGAATAGCGTCGGAGTGCTCGGTGCCATACTGGCGGATGTGCGCAACGGCGGCATCGAGATCTTCAACCACGGTAACGATAAGGTCCAACGACCGCCATACGTCCTGATA
>CAWUIY010000407.1:0-3735 GCA_963922555.1 uncultured Serratia sp.
GGATCTGTGCGTAATCATTGATACCTGATTCGCTGATGACGGTGACGCCATGGGCAACGCGCGGTGCCAGCTCGCGGGTGCGATTGAGGTCAATCGACAGATCGCGCAGGTCGCGGTTGTTAATGCCAATCACCTTGGCATTCAGCGCATTAGCTCGCTCGAGCTCTTCGGCGTTGCTGGCCTCGGTCAACACGCCCATGTTCAGACTGTGGGCCACGGCGGCCAGCTGGACATACTGCTCGTCATTCAATACCGATAGCATCAGCAGAATGGCGTCGGCCTGATAGAAGCGCGCCAGATGAATCTGATACGGGTCGATAATAAAGTCTTTGCACAGCACCGGCTGAGTGACGGCGGCACTTACCAGCGGCAGAAAATCAAAGCTGCCCTGGAAATATTTCTCGTCAGTCAGAACCGAAATAGCCGAGGCGAAATTTTTATAAACGCCTGCGATTTCAACCGGATCGAAATTCTCGCGAATGGTGCCTTTAGAAGGAGAGGCTTTCTTGCACTCGAGAATAAAAGCCGTTCTGGCCCCTTTCAGCGCGTGATAAAAGCTGCGCTCACTCGGTTTAATATCGTTCTGAAAACTGGCCAGCGGTTGCTGTTCTTTGCGTGCCGCGACCCAAACTTCTTTATCGCGGACAATCTTGTGGAGCACGGTTTCCTGCTGCATCACTTATCCTCTTGCTGCCAATGCGGTAACACGCTGGAAGGGTTCTCCGCTGCGCATTACTGCCAAAGCTTTTTGTGCGTTTTGTTTTAAATCTTCATGGCCGAACAGGCGTAGCAGCATGGCGACATTTGCGGCCACTGCGGCTTCATGCGCGGGTTCGCCTTTACCTTGTAACAAGCGTGCCAGAATGTCACGGTTTTCTTCCGGTTCGCCGCCGAGCAAAGCAGAGACCGGATAGTTGTCCAGTCCGAAGTCCTGCGGGGTCAGTTCATAAGTCTCGATTTCGCCGTTTTTCAGCTCAGCAACCTGGGTCGGAGCATGGATAGCGACTTCATCCATTCCCCCGCCGTGAACCACAGCTGCACGCTCATAGCCAAGGGTGCGCAGCGTTTCCGCGATAGGGCGAACCAGTTCAGGACTGTAAACACCAATCAGCGCCAGCGGGGGGCGCGCCGGATTGATTAACGGGCCAAGCACGTTAAACAGTGTGCGGGTTTTCAGCGCCTTACGCACCGGCATCGCATGGCGAAAACCGGTGTGATACTGCGGGGCAAACAGGAAGCATACGCCCAGCTCATCCAGTGCAGCGCGAGATTTTTCTGCCGGCATGTTGAGATCAATGCCGAAAGCGGCCAGCAGATCTGAAGAACCAGAACGGCTCGACACGCTGCGGTTGCCGTGCTTGGCAATTCTCATACCGCAACAGGCCGCAACAAAGGCGCTGGCAGTCGAGATGTTGATGCTGTTGGTGCCGTCACCGCCGGTACCAACGATGTCAGCGAACGGATAATCAGGGCGAGGAAAAGGTTGTGCATCGGCCAACAGGGCCTGAGCCGCACCGGCAATCTCGGCCGGTTGTTCACCGCGCACCTTCATGCTTATCAGGGCAGCGGCCAGCTGAGCCGGTTCAAGCTCGCCTTTGACGATTGCGCTGAACAACGTTTGGCTCTCTTCCTGCGTCATCGCCCGTGCCTGATAAAGATTTTCCAAAATACCCGGGATAGTTTGCGTTTCCATGACAGCTCTCCTTACGCCAAAGCCCAGGCCAATGTCTGTTCCAACAGACGGGCGCCCTGAGAGGTTAAAATCGATTCCGGGTGGAACTGGAATCCGCAAACGCGATCCTGCTCGTGACGCACGGCCATAACCATGTCACCAAAACGGGCATTGACGGTCAGTCCTTCAGGAATATTGCTGCCAACCAACGAGTGATAGCGCGCGACCGGCAGCGGGTTATTCATACCAGCAAACATGCCCTGATCGTCATGAGTGATTGAAGACGCCTTGCCATGCAGGATTTCGCCCGCCTGACCCACGTGCCCACCGTAGGCCTCAACAATTGCCTGATGGCCCAGGCAAATACCGATAATCGGCAGGTTACCACGCAGACGGCGCAACAGCTCAGGCATGCATCCCGCTTCAGAAGGGGTCCCCGGACCCGGTGACAGCAGCAGCACCGGTTTTTCCATCTGGCTCAGCTTTTCGATGATGACGTCAGCCGGGATCTGATTGCGATAAATCACCACGTTGTGGCCGCTGGAACGCAGCTGGTCTACCAGGTTGTAGGTAAATGAGTCTACGTTGTCGATCAGTAAAATGTCGGCCATCTTAAAACACCTCTTTAACATGATGGGCAGTGGCGATGGCGCGCAACACGGCACGGGCTTTATTTCGGGTTTCGTCGGCTTCGGCCTGTGGAACTGAATCCAGAACCACACCGCCACCGGCCTGAACGGTCGCAATACCGTCTTCAACATAGGCCGAGCGAATAACAATGCAGGTATCGAGATCGCCGTGGGCAGTGAAATACCCTACCGCACCGCCGTAGCTGCCGCGACGTGATTGTTCCGATTCGGCAATCAGCTGCATGGCGCGTACTTTCGGCGCTCCGGTCAGTGTTCCCATATTCATCACCGCCTGATAGGCGTGCAACACGTCAAGGTCAGCGCGAAGAGTACCCACCACGCGGGAGACCAGATGCATCACCACCGAGTAACGGTCAACTTTGGTCAGATCTGCCACATAGCGGCTGCCCGGCTCACAAATGCGCGCTAAATCATTGCGTGCCAGGTCGACCAGCATCAGATGTTCGGCCAGTTCCTTGTGGTCGGTACGCATTTCCAGCTCGATACGGCTGTCGAGATCCGCATCCAGCGAACCATCGGCGCGACGGCCGCGTGGACGAGTTCCGGCAATCGGATAAATTTCGATCTGGCGGTTGGTGGCATCGTATTTCAGCGCGCTCTCGGGGGAGGCACCGAACAAGGTAAAATCGTTGTCCTGCATAAAGAACATGTAAGGACTTGGATTGCTGTTTTTCAGAGTTTCATAGGCTGCCAGCGGAGCCGGGCAGGGCAAAGAGAAACGACGTGAAGGCACAACCTGGAAGATCTCGCCGATACGAATCGCTTCTTTCATCTGTTCAACCACGCCGCCAAACTGTTCGTCGCTTTGATTACAGCTCAGCTTCATGTCGTGCACGGTTTGATGAGGGATTGCATGCGGCGGCAATTGCAGCTGGTGTTGCAGCTGTTCCAGACGCTCAACCAGACGCTGCTTCTCTTCCTGATTCGGCGTGAACAGGCTGGCCTGCAGACGACTGGTGCGTTTCTGGTGATCCAACACCAGCAGCGTTTCTGCCAGATAGAAGCAGAAGTCCGGGCAGCGCTGATCGGCGCGCAATTTTGGCAAATCTTCGAATCCCGCCACCAGGTCATAGGCAAACAGGCCACCAAGGAACATGGCTTCGCGCTCGTCTTCTGGCGATTCAACCAGGTTGAGCACGTTGCGCAGCGCATCAAAAACAGATTTCGAACGCAGGCGTGCATCTTCGTCCTGCATGGTGTCTATGACCGGAAAGGTCAGCTCACGGGCGTTGGGACGCGCCTTGTTTTGCACGTCGGCTGGCAGTGACTCATCCAGCAGCGGCAGCAGTGACGCACCATTAGCCGTCAGTGCCTGAATATTAACCACGCGACCCATTGCGGTGATGCGCAGCGCGCTATCGACGATCAGCAGGCTCTTCAGGCTCTCTTTGGTATTGATTTCAGCACTTTCAA
>CAWUIY010000408.1:0-3726 GCA_963922555.1 uncultured Serratia sp.
ATTAGGCACTGATGCAACGCGCGTTGCCAGCTATAACCCGTGGACGGCGCTGTACTGGCTGGTGTCAGGGCGGACAGTCGGCGGTATGGCGATGTATGACGACAGTGCGCGGCTGGATCGCGAAACGGCCTTGATGTTGTGGACGCAGGGCAGTGCCTGGTTCTCAACTGAGCAGGGCAAAAAGGGACAGATTAAAATCGGTCAGCTGGCAGATTTGGCGATTCTGTCGAAAGATTATTTCAGCGTGCAGGAAGAAGAAATCAAGGGAATTGAATCTGTCTTAACCGTGGTGGATGGCAATATCGTTTATGCCGCCGGTGGATTTTCGCCTCTGGCTCCGCCGTCGATTCCCGTGTTGCCGGACTGGTCGCCGGTGGTCAAGGTTCCGGGACATTATCGTTCGGCACCGCCGCAGGCCGTCGCGCGCGTAGGGGCGCATCAGCACGTTCATCAGTGCAGCGGCCCTTGCGGTATCCACGCCCATCAGCATGATATCTCTCGGCGTTCCGAAGTTCCGGTGTCTGACAATCATGCCTTCTGGGGGGCGCTAGGTTGTTCGTGTTTCGCCTTCTAAATCTCGAACCTTGATTCCCCCGCATTTGCGGCGGGGGGATGTCGAGCCAGGGTTTATTACTGTATTATCAACCGGACGAGTCAGAACCGGGAATGATCATGAGCAGCGCCAACGCGTTTCAGCTAACGAATTATCAAATTATCGCTGACAGTATTGCGACGCTACTTTTCCCGCATGCCGAGGTGATTTTGCATGACCTGAAAACCCAGCAGGTGGTGCACATTGCCAATAATCTCTCCAAACGGCAGATTGGCGACGATTCCGCGTTAGAAGAACTACCGAGCGATGCGTATGCCGAGCAGAGCATCGGGCCTTACGAAAAACTCAATTGGGACGGCCAGCGTTTGCGTTCGATTACCAGCGTGCTGAGAGACTCACAGGGGCAGGCGGTGATGGCGCTGTGCATCAATCTCAATTACACGGTTTTAGAACAGGCTCGCGACGCGCTGAATCTGTTTTTTCAGGCCAGCCGGATCATGCCGCAGCCTGAGGCGCTATTTCGCGATGACTGGCAGGAACGTATCAACACTTTCCTGCATGCCTGGCTGAAGAAAAATAATCTTGGGCTAAACAGCTTAAGCCGCATCGATAAGCGTCAACTCGTTGAAGCGCTGTATCACGAAAGAGCTTTCGAGGGCCGCAGTGCCTATGATTATGTTGCCAGTGTCTTGTCGATGGGCAGGGCTACGGTCTATAAATATGTGAAGACCCTGCGCGAAAAATCAATCCGTTAAAGGCCCGGCAGCGCCTCCGCGCAGGCTTCCATGGCGTAAGCTGATATTTGCGCGTCCTGAACCGCAACGCCGGTTAAATCCGCTACAGTAATCTGCAGATCGTTCTCCCTTGCTTTCGCCTTGCCATCCAGCAATGCCCCCAACTCAATCAATGCATCAGCATTGATCAGCCCCTGTTTCAAGGCATGAGAAATCTCGCCGTACTGGCTGCACTGTTTTATCGAATCGACCACGATAAAATCTGCTCGCGCCACCAGTTTAGGGTCCAGCTCCTGCTTGCCGCCGCCGTCGGCACCCACGGCTGTGATATGCGTGCCGGGCTGGATCCACTCGCTCATTAATAAGGCTTCGCGAGATGGCGTGGTAGTCACGATCAGATTGGCATTGCGCGCAACCTGCTGGCAGTCTTGTGTGGCGATCGCCTCAAAACCCAGCGAACGGGCAAACGCGCGATAGGCATCGAGCGCTGCCTGGCTGCGGCCCCAGACCGTCACGCGTCGGCAGGGCGTTAATGGCATCAGCTGCTCAAGCTGCATCCGCGCCTGAACGCCGGTGCCAATGATCCCAATCCCTGTAATGACGGCGGGTGCCAGCGCTTTGGCAACGATTTGTCCCGCCAGCGCGGTACGAATGCAGGTTAGCCAGCCTTCGTCTTGCAGTAAAACCTCCGGCTGACCGGTCAGCGCGGAAATCACCAACATCAGGCCATCGTTGCTGGCTAAGCCTTTGGCTGGGTTATCGTAAAAACCGGTAGAAATTTTTACGGTGAATGAGTCGCTGCCCTCAATCCAGGCCGATTTAACGCAGCAGTCGCCGTTGGCCTGTGCGAACATAAAATTCTGCACCGGCGGCACCTGCACCCGGCCCTGTGAATAGGCAATAAAACCCTCGGCAATGCGGTTGGCGGCAATCTTCATGTCCATCGCGCCAACGATTTGCATCTGATCGTAGATCCTCATTGCACTGCTCCAATGAATTTCTCGAGCAGGATATTGCGGCCGCAGAGCACTACGGCGACTTTCTTGCCCTGATAGTCTGCCGCCAGTTTGACCGCCCCTGCCAGTGCGACACCCGCCGCTCCCTCAATCATCCAACGTTCAGATCGCGCCACCGCTTTCATCGCATCACGGATTTCTTGCTCACTGACCAGCACGGTTCTGTCGATCAGCTTCTGGCACAGCGGGAAAGTGATTGAGCCAGGCTCGATGCCGCCTGCGGTGCCGTCGGAAAGCGTATCTTCTTCTTCCATCTCGATAATTTCACCGGCTTCCAGTGAACGCTGCATGGTTGGCGCATTGGCGGGCCAGCACCCGATAATCTCGGTACCTGGTTTTAAATGTGCCAATGCCGCGCCGATCCCGGAAATCAGCCCGCCGCCGCCGACCGCTACGAATACCGCATCGACATCGGGCAGCTGTTCAACCAGCTCTGCACCAATGGTGCCCTGACCGGCAATGATATCGGCGTCGTTGTAAGGAGAAACAAACAGCGTATTTTGCAATTTTGCCTGTCTGGCCGCCTCAAGCTCGACGCTGAGCGGATCGGTGTCCAGCGAGACGACGGTCGCGCCATAGGCTTTAATGGCCGCCAGTTTGGTCGGCGATGCGCTGGTGGTGGTGTAAACCGTTACCGGCACTCCGGCACGTGCGCCAGCTAGCGCCAGAGCCTGTCCGTGATTGCCTGAAGAGGCAGTGATCACCCCTTTTTGCCGCTGCTCTTTGGTCAGGGCGAGAATCTTGTTGCTGGCACCGCGAAACTTAAATGAGCCAGTGTGCTGCAAATGCTCGCACTTCAAATAGATTTCACAGCCAGTCAGAGCGGAAAGCGCGGCGCTATGGGTCAGAGCCGTTATGGCAACCTGAGGGCGAAGGGCCTGATGAGCGTGAATAATCGCGTTTACCAGCGTTTGCAGCGTGTCATCATGAAGGCTCATAAAAGATTTCCCGATTAGAAATGTTGTTGAAAGCGGATTAGTTTATGGAAATTTTATCCACACTAGACTTATTGTCTACATCTGACAACGATTTTTTGCGGCCGCTACGCTCGAACTCGAGAGTAAAGGCTAAAAAGTCGTGAGCTGGCTCGCAACTAGTCTGATTTTATTCTCTTCAAATTAAATATTAAACTTTGTTGTTGTACTATATATATCAAATCAGAAAAGCCATTCGTATTATTTATCTGATTTAATGAAGTATTTGTTTTAACAATTTTAATTATCTTTCGATACCCAAAAGTAATATCCCACACCTGATATTATTAGGTAGTGTTTTATTACTGGTCTTCGTTATAGATACTCACTCCAGGAAACATGAGTAAAAGGATTTTTTATGATATTTGAGCCTAAAGGAATAAACGGATTTCTCGCAATTGTCGAGAATGGTAATTTCGAAAAAGCCGCCAAAACATTGGGAATTACCA
>CAWUIY010000409.1:0-3679 GCA_963922555.1 uncultured Serratia sp.
GCCATCTTCTGTAAGAACCTGATACGCAACGCTGACAACCACGTCTTTAGATACTTTCATGATAACTCCTACCGTTTTGAAAACTGTAATTTCGTCAAATACCGTATTTTGGCGAAGATTGTAGCGGAAAACCGCGCGTCTGTACCCCTAAGCATAAAAAAAGGGGCGGGATAACGCTACTCGGGATGAAAAATACCGATCACCTGCTCTTCAGGACGCACGTGTTTGGTGACCTGCTCGTCGGTCTGACGTTGATGGTGCCCACACTTGGCACACTCCACTACCTCAACCTGGTCTTCCTGCCATAACATCAGCGTATCCAGTGCCTTACATTCAGGACAAACGGCACCGGCGATAAAACGTTTACGGGTTGTAGCCATTCTTAGCCTCTCATGGACTTCAGCCGCGAGCCGCAATTCCCTGCTTCGCCGTATGAAATCCTTTACAAAAAAATATTCGGAAACTTCTGTTATTGCCCACGTCGAGCCGCTATTCCTCGTCGTCCCAGCCATCGAGCTGCCGACGTTCGTTATGCATTTCACTCTGGAAGATATCCTCCAGCTCGCGTCGCGCCTCTTTAACACGCGAGATTTGCGCTACGTCACCCTGCACCTGCGGCACCAGCTCACGTAACATGCGCATATCCAACCGGCGGAAATGCTGCTGGGCGCGATAGGCGTTATGCGGATGCATTCCAAGCGTAATGAGCGCTTTTTTCCCCAGCTCCAGCGCACTGGAAAACGTTTCGCGACTAAAGTTCTGCACGCCCGCCTGCAATAACTCATGCGCTTCTACGCGGCCTCGTGCGCGGGCCAGAATATTCAGATGCGGAAAGTTTTCCTGACAAAGACGCACAATCTGCATGGTATCTTCCGGCTCATTACAGGTAATGACGATAGATTTGGCTTTCTCCGCTCCGGCCGCGCGCAGTAGCTCCAGCCGCGTTGCATCGCCGTAATACACCTGGTACCCAAAGCTGCGCATCAGCCCAACGGCACTGATATCACGCTCAAGCACGGTAATGCGCATTTTGTTGGCCATCAAGAGACGGCCGACCACCTGACCAAAACGTCCGAAGCCGACGATAATAACCTGCGGCTCGTTGTCTTCGACAAAGTGCTTTTCGTCGCTTTCATCCTGAGCGTTATAGCGACGGACCAGGATTCTGTCGACGTATTTCAGCAGCAGCGGCGTAGTCATCATCGACAGTGTGACCACCACCAAAAGCTCTGCCAGCTGAGCAGAAGAAATGACTTTCAACGCACCGGCAGCCGAGAACAGCACGAAGGCAAATTCGCCGCCCTGACTTAATACGGCGGCAAATTGCAAGCGTACCGAGGTGCGCAAATCAAACAACCGAGCGAGCAGATAAAGAACGCCGCCTTTAACGACAACCAGCACGATGACACTGATCAACACCCACAGGATATGGGTATACAGCACCCCCAAATTCAACGCCATGCCGACAGAAATAAAGAACAGGCCGAGCAATAATCCCTTAAACGGCTCGATAGCGATTTCCAGTTCGTGCTGATATTCACTTTCCGCCAGCAATATCCCGGCGATAAAAGTACCCAACGCCATCGAAAAACCCAGCGCCTGCATGAACAGCGCCGCGCCCAACACCACCAATAGCGCCGCGGCGGTAAAAACTTCGCGCACGCCAGAGGCGACAATCAGGCGGAAAATCGGCCGCAGCAAATAACGCCCGCCGACCAGCATGCCGACAAACGCGACCACTTTCATGGCGATCATCGGCCAGTTATTACCGCCCGACGATGCCCCCGCCAGCACGGGAATCAGCGCCAGCGCCGGGATCACCGCGATATCCTGAAACAGCAGCACGGCAAACCCCAGCTGTCCACCTTCGTTGCGGGTCATGCCTTTGTCCTGCATCAATTGCAAGGCCATCGCCGTAGAAGACATCGCCAGACCGATACCGCCAATCAAGGCGGCCTGCCACGCATAATGGGTCAAATACAGCAAACCGCCGAGGACCAGCGCGGTGAGGATCACCTGCCCCGCTCCGACACCAAATATCTGCCGTCGCAGCTGCCACAGTTTTCCGGGGTTAAGCTCCAGCCCGATGATAAACATCAGAAAAACGACGCCAAGCTCGGAGAAATGCAGTATTTCGTCGACGTCATTGATAAAGCCCAGCCCCCACGGGCCAATCGCGATACCGGCCAGCAGGTAACCCAACACCGCGCCGATACCGAGACGCTGAGCAATGGGAACCGCCACGACCGCGGCAAATAAAAACAGCAAAATCGCTGTCGGTAGGTTCGAACTGTCGATGATTACATCCCTCCGTGTGGCATGGGAGACTGAAGCCATTCGCCATAGGCCTGCGCGTGACTTGCTAACACTTCTGGCTGTTGGCGACGCGCCCAGTAGATCACAATCGGCGTCATCCAGTGCATATGACACATTGCGGCGGTAAGCTCAAACGGCCGCAGGATTTCACTCATCTTATAGCGATTATAGCCGCCGGGACGGTAAGCCCCTTCCGGTTCACCCGTCGTAATCACCGAGCGCCAGTATTTACCGTTAAGCGCCGTCCCCCCCGCGCCGCTGGCAAAACCGCGGGCCAGCACCCTGTCCATCCACTCTTTCAGCAACGCCGGGCAGCTATAGGTGTATAAAGGATGCTGGAACACAATGATCTTGTGTTCGCGCAACAGCTGCTGCTCGCGTGGAATATCAATAAAAAAATCGGGATAATTGGCGTAAAGATCGTGGACAGTAACGTGTTCAAGCTGCCGCGCCCGGTCGAGCAAAATGCGGTTGGCGACCGAATCGGGTGATTCCGGGTGAGCGTATAGCAGCAAAACCTTGGGTGGCTGCGACATCAATACCTCCAAAGCGTCGTCAGGGTGCAATTTTTCAGCTACCATGCTCCGCAAATACCAAATGGGACGCTTTAGGCGTCTTGTTTAACTTAGAATAATGACAATCAATTTAACATACTCTCAACTACACGGCGTTTTATGATAGTTTTCTCATCGTTACAAATCAGGCGCGGCACCAATGTCCTGCTTGACAATGCATCTGCCACTATCAATCCAGGCCAAAAAGTTGGCCTGGTGGGTAAAAACGGCTGCGGCAAATCGACTCTGATTTCCCTGTTGAAAAACGAAATGAGCGCCGACGCGGGCAACCTGACTTTTCCGTCAAACTGGGCGCTGGCCTGGGTGAATCAGGAAACGCCTGCCCTCGATGTACCTGCTATTGAGTATGTTATCGACGGTGACCGCGAATTTCGTCAGCTTGAATCCGATTTACGCGACGCCAACGAACGCGACGACGGCCACGCCATTGCCACATTGCATGGCAAACTCGACGCGATTCAGGCGTGGACGATCCCCGCTCGCGCCGCCAGCCTGCTTAGCGGACTCGGGTTCACGCAAAATCAGCTGCAACAGCCGGTAAAATCCTTCTCGGGCGGGTGGCGTATGCGCCTTAACCTGGCGCAGGCTTTGATTGTACGTTCTGATCTATTGCTGCTTGATGAACCGACCAACCACCTTGATTTAGACGCGGTGATTTGGCTGGAAAAATGGCTGAAAAGCTATGACGGTACGCTGGTGCTGATTTCCCACGACCGTGACTTCCTCGACCCGATCGTCGACAAGATCCTGCATATTGAACAGCAGACGCTGAACGAATATACCGGTAA
>CAWUIY010000410.1:0-3678 GCA_963922555.1 uncultured Serratia sp.
GTCAGTCGAGCAAGCTGAGAAGAAGCAAGCCCGTAACCATGAACCACGCCGCCCGGACTTTCCAGACGCAGCAACACTTCATCATGTGGGGTCGCAACGGCCAACACTGCCGAAATTTCCTCACGTAATGATGTGACCTCATGAGCGTCCATACTGCCTTTAAAATCGAGCACATACAGGCAGGATTTGCTTTTAACCACCCCGGTTTTGGCCTGCTGCTTTTTGGCTTTAGCCTCGGCTTTTTCTTCTTTTTTAAAGGCCTTGAGGCTCAGTTTCTGCTCTGCCGGATTCAGACGGGCGGTGCGCATTTCGCGCTGCATTTCACGATATTCTTCACCCAGGTCGGTGAGGTGCAATTCGCCCTTACCTGCTGATGATTTGCGATGGCGCAGTCCAATAACCAGCACCACCAGCGCACCAATCGCGACCACCACGGTGACAACCTTGGCCAGGAACAGCCCATACAGAGAAAGTAAATCCACAAATACCGCCTTATAACATTCTGATAAGTGACGAGGTCCATTCTAGACAATCGTTGCCTGTGAGTCTTGCCTCAGAAAGGCTCAACAGCACATAAACGCTACATTTGCACCCTTATTGCGTTAATTTAACTAAACATGATGCGCCCTAGGTTCATTTTTGTTACAAATGATCTGCTCAATACTGGGTTAATCATTGAAAGTCATGTCCATTTCAGGCATATAACTGCAATTATCAATCCATTGATAAAACATATTCAGGCAATTCGTTTGGTCTCGGTTGAGGGTTTCAGCTCCCAGCAAACGTGTTGCGATACTGCGTTGATGGCCGATTGCCACCGCATCTGACACCTAACAGAGGACATTTCCCGTGCATTATCATCCAAAATCTGACCTGCTACGCCAGCGCATCATCCTGATTACTGGTGCAGGCGACGGCATCGGCCGTGAAGCCGCATTAACCTACGCCCGGTTTGGCGCACAGGTCATTTTGCTTGGCCGAACCGAAAGCAAACTGGTTGCCGTCCAGCAAGAGATTGCTCGTGCAGGCTGGTTACCCGCAGAGATAATCACCGTCGATTTGCTGCATGCCTCACAGCATGATTGTCACCAGGTTGCAGAACGCATCGCTGAGTGGGTGCCCCGCCTCGACGGCGTCCTGCATAACGCCGGACTATTGAGTGAAATTGTGCCGGTCAGTGAAATCAAGCTGCAAGACTGGCATGACGTCATGCAGGTTAACGTAAACGCCACTTTTATGTTGACCCAAAGCCTGCTGCCATTACTGTTGAAATCCTCCAGCGCCTCACTGGTCTTTACCAGTTCAAGCGTGGGCCGCGAAGGCCGCAGCGGCTGGGGTGCCTACTCGGTTTCCAAATTTGCTACCGAAGGGCTGATGCAAGTACTGGCCGATGAATACAAACACACTAATTTACGGGTGAACTGCATCAATCCGGGTGGAACACGCACTAGTATGCGCGCATCTGCATTCCCGGATGAAAATAGTCAAAAGCTCAAAACACCCGCGGATATCATGCCGCTGTATCTGTATCTAATGGGCGATGACAGCCGTCGTAAAACCGGCACCAGTTTTGACGCCCAGCCCGGCCGCAAAGCAGGTCCTGCAGAATAAACAGAGAAAACTGATGACCACAGACAGACACCAGCAGCGCCAGCAAAAATTGAAAGAACAGGTTGATGCGCGTATCGAAGCCGCGAAGGAAACACGCGGTATTCTGATTGTTCTGACCGGCAACGGCAAAGGCAAAACGACTGGGGCATTGGGTACCGTGACCCGCGCCGTTGGGCACGGCCAGCGAGCAGGCGTAATTCAATTTATCAAAGGCGAATGGCCCAACGGCGAGCGAAATTTGCTTGAGCCACACGGCGTTGAATTTCAGGTTATGGCGACCGGTTTCACCTGGGAAACCCAGAATAAAGAAACCGATACCGTGGCGTGCCAGGCTGTCTGGCAGCATGGAAAACGCATGCTGGCCGACACCTCGCTCAATCTGGTCATACTTGACGAGCTAACCTACATGGTGAGCTTTGGCTATCTGGATCTGCAAGAAGTCATTGATGCGCTAAACTCCCGACCATCGCATCAGACGGTGATTATTACCGGGCGCGGTTGCCATCGCGACTTGCTGGAGCTTGCCGATACGGTCAGCGAACTCCGGCCGGTCAAGCACGCGTTTGACGCGGGAATTATGGCGCAGCAGGGTATTGACTGGTAGTTCCCTGACATTGTTGAGACAAAAAAAACCGCAGCACTCAGGCCGCGGTTTTTTTCATCAATGCGTACGGATTAACGCTTGCCCGGACCGCTGCTGCGACGAGCAGGAGCAACCTGGGTGTGACGTTTCACCGCGCGACGGATCTGATTCGCCTTCACACGACGACGATCGCGCTCAACCGGCAGCTTGCTGACCGTTTCTTCAGTCATATCGACCAACTGACGCAGATAGTTGATGTCAGGCAGATCCAGCTCTTTGTAACCCCCGCGAGGCAGCCCTTTAGGCAGATTCAGATCGCCGTAGCGAACGCGGATCAGGCGACTAACCTGAACGCCAACCGCTTCCCACAGACGACGGACTTCACGGTTGCGCCCTTCGGTTAGGGTCACGTTGTACCACTGGTTCAAGCCTTCGCCGCCCTGATACTTAATAGTACGGAACGCCGCCGGGCCATCTTCCAGCTGCACACCACGGCTCAACTGTTTAATTTTCTCGTCGTCGATCTGACCAAATACGCGCACCGCGTATTCACGTTCAACTTCTCGGCTTGGGTGCATCAGGCGGTTAGCCAGTTCACCGTCGGTAGTGAACAGCAGCAAACCCGAAGTGTTAACGTCAAGACGACCCACGGCCACCCAGCGTGAACCACGCATTTTTGGCAGACGGTCAAACACGGTAGGACGACCCTCAGGATCGCTACGGGTGCACAGCTCGCCTTCCGGCTTGTAATAAGCCAGCACGCGACACACCGTGTCTTCAGCTTCCAGAATTGACAACACGTGTCCGTCAAGACGGATTTTGGTGCCCGCTACCAGCTCCACGCGATCGCCGAGGGTAGAGATTTTACCGTCAACGCTGATACGCCCAGCCTGGATCATCGCTTCAACTTCACGACGTGAGCCGTGGCCCGCGCGTGCTAATACTTTTTGCAGCTTTTCGCTTTGCAGGCCTTCACCGTCGTCCAGCGCGTTCTTCGGCTTTTCGTATTTCGGTGCGTCTTCTGCTTCTTCATCGCTGACTTTTTTTACCATCAGGGATTCAGCGCGAGGTTTGGAGCTACGTGGCTTATCGCCAGCAGGTTTGCCTGAACGCGGCTTTTCGTTGCGTCCACCGGTGCGTGCTTTGTCTGCACCTGATTTATCCGCGGCAGATTTACCACCACGAACCGTTTCGATACGGGATTTTTCGCTACCCGGCTTTTTGCCGCGTGGCTTATCGGAGTCGCCACGCTGTGAACGCGACTTGTCGGACGAAAATTTATCGTTTTTTTGCTTACTGGAATTAAACTTCTCGCTCATTGAGCAGCCTCTTTTGTCGCCTTCACAGGCGTCATTGTCTATTCTACTTGCAGAAAGTCACGGCGAAATGGCCATAACCCTATAATTCTTAACACATTTGATTATAAAGCAGTTCAAAGTGGCGTGAGGTACATACGCCTGCTTTATGCGATGTGGCCGAACATA
>CAWUIY010000411.1:0-3636 GCA_963922555.1 uncultured Serratia sp.
ATGCCGTAGTGCAAAAGAAAGGCGCCCGTCTCGGCCTAGTCACCACTCGCCATTTTGAAGACGTACTTGACCTCGGGCGACTCAAAACGCCGGATATGTACAGTTTGTTTTCGTTACGCCCCGAGTCATTGATCAGTCGTGATCGGGTGTTTGGCATCGATGCACGCATGAACGCCGAAGGACATGAAACCCAGCCCGTCGATACTGCCAGTGTGTTAAATGCGGTAGAAAAGCTCCAGCAAAACGGCTGCGAGGGCGTAGTCATCTCTTTGTTGCATGCTTATCGTAATCCGGCACACGAATATCAGGTTAAAGAAATTATTCAGCAAGCCATGCCGGGATTCTTCGTGTGCTGTTCCAGCGATGTCTGGCCGATTATTCGTGAATTCGAGCGTACACAAACAGCAGTCATTGGCGCCTATGTTCAGCCGCATGTTGCTCATTATCTGGGCGCGCTGGAAGTGGCGCTAAAAAACGCCGGTGTCACGGCCTCCCTAAAAGTGACCAAGTCCAACGGCGGCGTGATGAGCGCCGAAAACGGCAAAAAAGATTGCGTGCAAATGATCCTCTCAGGTACCGCATCGGGAGTGATCGGTGCGGCGTGGGTCGCACGTCTGTGCCAGCGTCCGAACGTGATGAGCCTGGATATTGGTGGCACCACCGCCGACGTGGCGCTGATTGTCGACGGCCAGCCGCAATATGATACCGGTGAATATATCGGCGATTATCAGATTCATATTCCTTCGGTTTCCGTGACCTCTATAGGCGATGGCGGTGGCTCGATTGCCTGGGTTGATAATTTTGGCGTGCTAAAAGTGGGGCCTGAAAGCGCCGGTTCTACCCCCGGTCCGGTCTGTTACGGGCGAGGAGGAACTCGCGCAACTATCACCGATGCGTTTGCCAGCCTGGGGATCCTGGGCCAGGCCGAATTAGGCTACAGCGCGGTAAACGTTGATGTCGCCGCTGCACGCCGCGCCGTTGGCGAGCTTGCCACTCAGTTAGGACAGCGGCTGGAAGAAACCGCAGAATCGATTATCCGCGTCGCTATTTCAGGCATGTATGCCGGGATTAGCCGACTGGTTTCACGTTTTGGGATCGATCCGCGCCAGTTTTCTCTGATGCCGTTTGGCGGAGCCGGTCCGATGATGGCCTGTTATCTGGCACGCGCCCTGAGCATGAGAGAGGTTTTAGTGCCGGTAACGCCTGGGGTATTGAGTGCCCTAGGGGGTCTGGTCGCCGATATAAAAAATGATTTTGTGAAAATTACTTTTCAGGTGCTGAACGAGGAAACCCTTCCGACCCTGGAGCACGACTTCTCTCACCTTGAACACAAAGCCAGAGATTGGCTGATCCAGGAAGGTAGTGACCCAGCCGGCGCAAATTTCATCTTTTCGGCGGAGATGCGCTACAAAGGCCAATCTTTTGAAATTGAAACACCCCTGTCAGCCGACGATATACAGCAACGCCGCTTAGAGGCCATTCGTCAGGCCTTCCACAATGAGCACCAGCGCTTGTACGGCTACTCCGATATCAATGCAACGATCCAGATTGTCGCGCTGAGACTGATTGCCAGCCATGAGGTGAGCAAACCTGTTTTACAACCGTTAAAACAAGGTGATGAAGGCGTCCAGCCGATGCGGCTGATTGATGTATGGATGGATGATGGCTTCCTGAATGTTCCTCTCTACCATCGCAGCCATCTTCTAGCCGGGCATAACGTGGCTGGCCCGGCAGTCATTGCACAAGACGACACGACCACGGCTATCCTGCCCGGCTTTACTGCGCATGTCGATGTCTGGGGCAATCTGGTTCTGACCAACACCACACTGGCAAATTAAGGAGTCCAAACTGATGGCATTCGATAAATCGACACTGCAAATTCTTGCCAACTATTGTGTGGCAGCGGCAGAGAGCATGGCTTACACGCTGGTCAGAACGGCGCACTCCACTTTTGTCAAAGAGACCGAAGATTTCTCCTGCGCGCTGTTAAGCCTGGACGGCAAGGCTTTTGCCTCACCCAAAACGCTGGGTGCCACCTGGTATATTGGTCTGGATTATGGCCCAGTATTATCGATGATTGATCACTATAAGCCCGGTGATGTCGCAATGACCAACGATGCTTACAGCGGCCACGTGGCAACGCACAGCCCGGATATGGTGATGTGGAAACCGGTATTTTATCAGGGAAATATTGTCTGCTTCGTGGGTGGACACATTCACAACACCGACGTGGGGGGGGCTGTCCCCGCCTCACTTTCACGGACATTGACAGAAATTCAGCAGGAAGGAATACGTATTCCACCGACCAAAATCGTCAATGAAGGTGTGTTGGATCAACGGCTGGTGGATATCATGAGCGCCAACGTGCGCGCTCCCGAACAAAACCTAGGTGACATGCACGCGCAGCTGGCAATGCTCGCCAATGGTGAGAAACGGGTTCTGGAAATGATTGGGCACTTCGGAGCCGAAGCCTTTTCTCAGGGCATTGATGCCCTGCTCGATTACGCCGAGTTACAGGCAAAAAGCATCCTGCAAACCATTCCTGACGGCGAGTATTTTTTTGCCGAATATGCTGATGAAGACAGCGTTAATGGCAAGCCGATGCGTGTCGCCCTGACGCTGAAAATCAACGGCGACAGCGCCATCATGGACTATACCGGCAGCGATCCGCAGCTTTTGTCGTCGCTGAATATGCCGACCGGTGGCATGTCCCGACACGCGCTGGCGCTGGTTGGGTTCCATTATGTGTTGTATAGCCTGAATCCCGATATTCTGCTGAATGCCGGACTGGATCGCGTCGTCGAATGCGTGTTGCCTGAGGGCACGGTCATGAACGCCGTACAACCCGCAGCCGTGGGTATGCGTAGTCTGACCTGCAAACTGACTCACGTTCTCACCTTTGGGGCCTTCTCTCAGGCGGTGCCCGACAGGCTGCCCGCCTGTGCGGCCTGTGGTTTAGCCATTCTCAATGTCAAAACTATCGACAGCAGCGGACGAACGGTGATTGCCTCGATCGGCCCGGTTGGGGGTGGCGCTGGCGGGATGCCGTTTGGCGACGGGGAGGAAGGCTCTGGTGCGAATGTGGCCTTCCTGCGCAATACGCCGGTGGAAATTAACGAAGCCGAAGTTCCTATTCGCATTAATCGCTATTGTCTGGTGCCAGATTCCGGCGGTGCCGGGAAGTATCGCGGGGGTCTTGGTCTGATGATGGAGTTCCAAATTTTCTCTCCGGGCACCACCGTCACGGCGCGCAACCGCGATCGCACCCACTTTGCCTCCTGGGGCGTACTCGGAGGAAAATCCGGCGCAAATGCAATTTTTACCCGTAATCCTGAGCAACACGATGCTGAAGTACTGGGTAATACCGACGTGGTGACCTGCAACGCGGGAGATGTCATTCGCCTGGTTGGCGCGGGCGGGGGGGGCTATGGTTCGCCCCTTGAACGTGATCCGGCTAGCGTCTTGCACGACGTGAAATGTGGCTATGTTTCACTGGAAAATGCCGAAAAATACTATGGCGTAGCGATTAGCGAAGGTGTCATTGATATTGAACGCACTGATATGTTACGCCAAAAAATGGCCCCGAACGTATCAGGCGATCATTTCAGCTTTGGCCCGTATCGCGACCAATTCGAA
>CAWUIY010000412.1:0-3610 GCA_963922555.1 uncultured Serratia sp.
CATTTCAGTAAAATCGTAGTAAGTATTAAATTTAAAAATTTCCGGCGCCTATTTGCCGACTAAAAGATGAGGGTATATATGGAACAGCTCAACCACCAGCTGTTTACCTGGATCAATGCGACGCCTAATTCACCAAAGTGGTTATTAGACATCGCCTTGTTCCTGGCAAACGACATGATTATGATTGTGCCTGCGTTGATCGTAGGGCTTTATCTTTGGGGGCAAAACGACGCAATCGAGCTCCAGCGTAAGCTGGTGACCAAAACGGGTATTGCCTTGCTCTTCGCTATGGCGTGTGCGAAAACAATTTCCGAGCTGTTTCCTCATGCCCGTCCATTCATGGAAGGCTTTGGCTACACCTTTATGCACCACTCCCCTGACAGCTCTTTCCCGAGCGATCACGGAACGGCGATCTTCACTTTCGCCCTTGCCTTCCTGTTCTGGCATCGTGTCTGGTCTGGAGCCGCATTGCTGGGAGTGGGATTAGGCATCGCCTGGTCACGCGTTTATGTGGGTGTGCATTGGCCGATGGACATGCTGGGTGGTTTCCTGGTTGGGATCGTGGGCTGCCTGTTCTCACAACTGGTGTGGAACCTGTTTGGCACCCAAATCAGCAAGCTGTTTGACAAGGTGTACCAATTTAGCTTTGCATTGCCTATCCGCAAAGGTTGGGTTCGCCAATAATCTGGCATCTTGTTAAATAAAAAGGCGAGGAGATGATCCTCGCCTTTTTGCTATCTGCCTGCGTCAAAAATTATGACGTGGACTTACCGAACACGCTGGCAAACAATCCGCTCACCTTCATCATCACAAAATCCCAGATACGGCTGAAGAAACCGCCCTGCGGCACATCTTCTTTAGCCACCAGAGGACGCTGCTCGATCACTTTGCCATCAAGCGAGAAGTTGATGGTGCCAACCACCTGATTTTTGGTAATCGGTGCTTCAAGCTGAGGATTGTTAAGAGTAAAGCTCGCCTTGAGATTTTTAAGTTGGCCTTTAGGGAAGGTCAACGAGGCATCCTCTGCCACGCCAAGCGGCACGGTTTTTTGTGCACCAAACCAGACACGCTGAGTAGTAAAGGCATCGGCGGCTTTAATTGGTGTGATCGTTTCATAGAAACGGAAGCCCCAGGTCAGCAACGATTCGCTTTCGCTGAAACGAATTCGGTCGCTTGGGGCACCCATCACCACAGCTATCAGGCGCATACCGCTTGAGTCGACGGCGGAAGACACCAAATTGTAACCCGCGCCGGACGTGTAGCCGGTTTTAATTCCATCAACGTTAAGATTGGTGCTCCACAACAGGCGGTTACGGTTAACCTGACGAATGCGGTTAAAGGTGAACTCTTTCTCCTTGTTCATCGCATATTCGTCAGGCGTGTCATGGATCAGCGCCTTCGACAACAACGCCATGTCACGCGCAGAAGTGTACTGGCCGTCAGAGTCGAGACCATGAACGGTTTTAAACTGGGTATTGGTCAGATTCAGCTGCTGGGCATAGCGGTTCATTAGCCCGACAAAGGCGTCCTGGCTACCGGCAACGTAATCGGCCAGCGCGATACTCGCGTCGTTACCCGACTGAATTACCACCCCTTTATTCAGCTCGGATACCGGAACCTGG
This sequence comes from uncultured Serratia sp., assembly GCA_963922555.1. Taxonomy (GTDB): domain Bacteria; phylum Pseudomonadota; class Gammaproteobacteria; order Enterobacterales; family Enterobacteriaceae; genus Rouxiella. Next base: position 1,623 of record CAWUIY010000412.1, read on the forward strand.
TCGCCCGGTTTAAGAAACATCAGTGAAGAGCCGCGCAGTACCGGATTACCGGTTGCCCAGGCATCTTTACCTATAGTGACAATGTCACTTTCGTGGATTTTGCCTGATTTCAGCGCCTGACCCACGACGTAGCTCACCATGATTTTACTCAGGCTCGCCGGGTCCAAACGTGCGTCAGGTTGCGACTCGGCAATGATTTTGCCGCTGCCGTAATCCATCAGCACCCATGATTTTGCGTTAATTTGTGGGCCAATTGGTGCGGCCGAAGTGGTTGTGGAAGGGGCCGCGAGCTCGACAGATTTTGCCGGAGCAGTGTCAGCATGCGCAGCAGGAAACGTTAACAGCAAAGCCGTGCCGCTAAACGTACAAAGAAGGTTCCGTTTGGATAAGAAAGAAATTGTCATAGGTTATTAGCGCTTCTGTCCGGGTAACTGAATTTTGTTTATCTTTCAATCAGGTTATGAACTCTACCGGTATAAAAATTACCGTTTTATTCGCAGATAAGAAACTCCTCCAATGTAAAGTTTCTTTGAATAGTAGCCATAATTGCACTTTTGTCTGCTCCTGAAAGCGTAATTATGCGAATTCTGTCTAAAAAACCTTCTGCATTTGATCGAGATCAGTTGAATGAAAACAGCGGTTTTTAAATCTGAGATAACGAATTGCCGCTGTTAAGCCTCAGCTTAGTGGCAGAGTAGCTCATAAATCTAAATAATTTATCAACATAAAGGCAAAATCACATAAATATCAGAGATTGTTGTTTTTTGCCGCACAGCAAATGTCGACAAAAATTTTCTTATTTTGTATTACCCTTCACACTATTTTCCGCTAACCTGAAATGACATCATCCTCCAACGCGGGAAGTGGGTTATGGATTTAGCGCTGTTCGATCTCGATAAAACGCTGATAAGCGATGATAGTGCCAATTTGTGGCTGCATTGGCTGGTCTCGCAAGGTTATACGTCGACATCCTGTCTTCAACACCATCAACAGCAAATGCATCCCGTCACCGACTATTCAGACACGCCTCCGGATCCCGCGGCTATTGCCTCCTATTTAAGACTTACGCTCGCTCCGATGAGTGGCTACCACTGCCACACGGTGGCAGGCTGGGTAGAGCGTTTTGTACATCGTGATATTATGCCGCGAATTTATCCGCAGGCACGCCAGCAGATTGCCTGGCATCGGGAACGAGGTGACGCGATAGCGCTGGTCTCGGCCTCTGGTGACCACCTGGTTACGCCGATTGCCAGAAAGTTAGGTATTGAACACGTGTTCGCCGTACAGGCAGAAATCACTCACCCTCCGCGTTGCTTTACAGGCGAGACATTTGGCGAGATTACCTTTCATCAGGGCACTGTCCGTCGCCTCGAAGCCTGGCTTTCACAGCCAGGAACCCCGGCATTTGGCAAAACCTACGCTTATAGTGACTCCATCTTTGATCTGCCATTACTGGAGTTTGTTGATAAGCCGACGGTGGTGAATGGCTGTAAAGCGCTGCGCAAACAGGCAGATAGCAACAGCTGGCCAGAGGTTAGCTGGCAGCGTCATCCAGCACGCCAGACCGCAACCTCACAATGAATGCATGGTTTAATTGGCTACAGACCGAAATCCCTTTCAAACGCCGCCCCCTCGCTGGACAGCAACTCGCAGCTGAACTGAATAAATTGGCTGAGTGCCGCAGACCGGTGGCGACCCGCCTGGGTCTGTAATTGCAATGTGCGCTGATTTAGCTGTTCAATATTGACGGATTTCAACACCAACCCGTCACTACGGGCGTTAAACATCACCGAAAAATGGCTACAGGCCACGATAGCACCTGGCGTGCTCAGCATGAATTCATACAGCGTACTAAAGCGATTACAGCTCAGCGCCGGTTCAAGAAAAATACCGTTCATCCGGCACGAAAGATCGAATAACTGACCGATAGTACTGCTCGGCTCGTTCAAAGCCAGAGGGAAAGCACGAAGATCGTTCAACGTAACTTC
>CAWUIY010000413.1:0-3609 GCA_963922555.1 uncultured Serratia sp.
CCTGGGTAAAGTAGAAGAAAGCACCACATTTTATAAATAGTCAGAATAATAAAATCTGGAGATCTCTCTCCAGATTTTATCTATTTCTTTAAAATTTTAGGCCTGCTACTTCAAATGTTTTTGCGACCCGATAGATAACGTACTCCCTGTGGGCCAAAACTCTCCGAATGAGGTTCATTTGGCCGCAAATGGAATATTTCGCCTGCCGCATAGATTCTTTCCCCTCTGGACGTTTTAATACTGATCTCACCTTTTAATATTAGAGCCTTGGCCTCGAAAGGATGAGCATGTACGTCTAACGCGGTATTAGGTTGACGTTCCACCAACACCGGTGATTCGAACCCTTCTTTTTTCAGGGCTTCGAGGAATTGTTCTTCTTGCATCACAGACTCCGCATTTAGCCGCATTTACCTGCTAATAATACACGCTTTCGCAGAAGTTGCGCTGTTCACTCGACCACGTCATCATTCTTCGACGGAAGTAAAATCTATGTTTGTCAGGCACTCTAAAGAAGCTTGTTTAGTGAGGTTCCTATGTCGATAAAAAGTCACTATTTATCAGGCTGGTTGCTTTTATTAATCGTTGGCACAGTCAATGCAGCCGAGAGTTTTTACGTAAACCCGCATTCAACTGCAGCAGAATGGGTTAAACAGCATCCCGATGACCCGCGCTATTCTGTTATCCAGCAATCTATCGCCGATATTCCTATGGCACGATGGTTCACAGGCAGCCCTCAAGATAAAGATAGTCTGACTCTCAAGGTGTCTGCTTATGTCTCAGCCGCAGCTAAAATTCATACCATTCCACTGATGGTGGCATATAACATTCCCCATCGCGACTGCAGTGGTGTTGCCTCTGCGGGCGGCGCTGCAACAGCAGAGGATTATCGGCAATGGATCGACAGATTTACTGAAGGTATCAAAGATAAAGAAGCGATTGTCGTTGTTGAACCCGACAGCCTGGGAGATATAAGTTGCCTCAACAAAGATCAACAAATTGAAAGGATTGGCCTGCTGAAGTACGCGCTTAACCGCTTTCATGCAATGGCCCAATCAGCTCAAATATACCTCGATGCAGGCAACGCGCGATGGAAGTCGGCCAATATCATGGCATCAGAACTCAATGCTGCCGGGCTGAAAAATGCCAAAGGATTTGCTGTTAATGTCTCCAACTCGTACTCAACGCCTGACTCGATAGCCTATGCCGATAGAGTTAACGCCGTATTGCTTAAAAATTATGGCTATAAAAAATCTATTCTCATCGATACCAGTCGCAACGGTCACGCCGCCAGGGCCGGAGAATGGTGCAACGCTTTGGGGCCAAAGATTGGCGTACCGACTCAGCAGCTTACTTCTAACGTGCTGGCTGCATGGATTAAAGTGCCAGGTAATTCTGACGGCGATAACTCTCCCAAGGCAGACTGCCATGGCGGACCCAAAGCGGGCGTTTTTAGCCCCGACTTAGCCATGCGATTAATAGAAAATTAGTGCGCTATTCCGGTTCCATCCAGGTAGTTTTAAAATCGAACCAGCCAAGATTATTCAAGTGTATCCCCTGCGCCTGCTCAGGACCTTTCAGGCGCATCCAGTGGTGAAACAGTGGCTGTAACCAGCCCTCGCCAACAACATTTTGCACCAGCTGTTGCGAGCTTAGCTGCTGGCTGCGCCATTGCTTGAGCCATTGAACAAACAACTCGCCGTTTCCACCGGAAAGGTTATTTTTCAGTAATGGCATACCTAATAGCCAGGCCCCAACATTCCATTCTTCCGGCACGGGAAAATTCACTGTTCCCAGCCATAGGTCCGCCTCGGCTTCTCCGGTGGCCCAACGCTCGTAGTCCAGCTCAATTAATTCTAGCTCGACCCCCGCCTCAGCCAACACGCGCTGCATATCCCCGGCCAGCATTTTATATTCCGGATGCTGGACGTGATAGGCCAGTTTTAGACGCGCTGGCGTTTGTGGTGCCTGCGATTTTCCGCCGTCCATACAGTGAAACCATGAAGGTAATAGGCTGCCTGTAGGTACCCAAAACTGACGAATAGGTTCTATAAGTTGCTGAATCAACAAGTTAGGGTTGAGCTTTTCACGCAGCCAGCGGCGTCTTTCGATAGTTCCCCACTGCGGCGAGCGGCTGTCACAAAGCAGAAAATATCCGCCCCTTTCCAAAAACATTTCGATTGAAAGATCTGAAGGCTTTCCGGTAAAACTCACCGCATGTCCCGCAACATAATCAACATCACTAATACTCGAACTTAGCCATGCCGCAGACTGACCAGGTAATGCCTGTGAGGATGAGGCCGTCTCCTCTTTTTTTGGCAGCGTCGATAAATCTGGCCACATGAGAACCTCGACCTCATCCAGCAACGCGCGAAAGCCAAAATAATGATCAAAGGCTTTCAGCAACAGGTGCCAGTCATTGTTCTCTCTGACCTGATACGGCCCGGTGCCTACTGGATGGGAGGCAAAATCATGACGCGACAGGTGATCGGCTGGCAAAATTAGCGCTGAGGGATGAGACAATAAAAGAGGAAGCTGACTATCCGGCTCGGCAAGCTCCACCGCCACACTGAGTGTTCCACTTTGATAGATTTTGGTGATATGTGAGAACAGCGGTTGCGTCAGACAGCGATTCAGAGAAACCCTCACATCCTCGCTTGTCAGCTCATGCCCATCATGAAATTGCACCCCCGGACGCAAGTAAAACCGCCAGTTCAACGCATCCACCTGACGCCAGTGATGCGCCAAATCAGGCTCGGGCTTGCCATTTTGCTCATTAACACGGGTTAATCCGTTAAATATTTGCCGGACCAAATGCACTTCCGATCGCCTTAGCGGCGTACCGGGGTAAAGATTAGGTATCGAGCGATAATAGGGAACGCGCAGTGATTGATAATCGTCACGAATGCTATAACCCAATTTGCTGCGCAGCAAAGAAGTGACCAGCTGTTTTTCTTCACCAAGTAGATTAATTGCCTCGTCGTAACTGCCCTGATCCAACAATTTATCCGCTTTTGCGATCATCAATTGGTGAGCGTTTCTCAACAGAGTCAGCTGCGAACGATGACCACGCCCTGCCACCGACTGCCAGTCTATCCAACCCAGCGCCTGCATATCGACCAACAGGCTGCGCATATGGCGCTTGGTGCAATGCAGACTGTCCGCCAACTCTTGCAGGGTGACGCTCACGCTTTGCGCGGGAAATAATTCCAGCAGGCGCAGATATTGTTGTTCAAGACGACGACCGGCCATAAAAGAGGAACTCCAAATATCAAAACTCAGCAGTTTTTAATCTCACCTTTTTAGGCCATTATTTTTGAAACTGCAACCGGTGACAGCAATCAAGTTGTGTTAAGCCGCCCGTTGCTTTACAGGAAAATTCATTCTTAGGACGATTGTTATGACCAGGTATTTAAATAAAGACACCACCGTATGTATGTCACTGGCTGCAAGGCCTAGCAACTTCGGCACGCGCTTTCACAATTACCTCTACGACGCACTGGATCTCGATTATTTGTATAAGGCCTTTACCACCCAAGATTTGAAAGGGGCTATTGGTGGGGTGCGTGCGTTAGGAATTCGCGGCTGTGCAGTTTCTATGCCTTTTAAAGA
>CAWUIY010000414.1:0-3584 GCA_963922555.1 uncultured Serratia sp.
GATCATTTCTCCGCTGATGGCGCTATTGCTGTCGCTGGACTTCAAAACCTGGGAGGCGGTGGCAATGACGCTGCTGCTGGGCACGCCGACGCTGAGCTTTATCGGCGCTATCGGGGTTGCGCTCACAGTTGGGCTGCGCAAGGGCGGCGTATTATTGAGTTTGCTGGTGTTGCCGCTGTATATTCCGGTGCTGATTTTTTCTACCGGCGCGATAGATGCGGCTTCAATGGGGATGCCTATCGGCGGTTATCTGGCGATTCTGGGGGCAATGCTGGCGGGAAGTATCACTCTGGCACCCTTTGCAACCTCTGCTGCACTTAGGGTAAGCGTTCACTAGCCGGTGGCGGCGTTTACATCTGTGTACGCTTGGTGATTAATAACCATAAATAGGGTAATGAATTTACTTGTGGTTACAATACGCCTGAAAAAACGCAACCTTTGACTAACATCACACATCTCTATAGGGAACAATAGGGGTTATGCCTAAAAGAGTGGAAGGCACCTGCAATGGACCTGACCGCCAATGTGACCCATTTTAAGGTTTACGGCATTTAATATAGTGTAATTTTAACGTGAGCAATGACAAATAATGTGGAAATGGTTACATCAACTCGCAAGGCCTGAGCGGCTTTACCACGTCTGCGGCCGTTTTATCCCCTGGCTGGCCATCGCGGGTATTGTTTGCCTTCTCGTCGGTTGGATCTGGGGCTTTGGCTATGCGCCACCGGATTACCAGCAGGGCAACAGCTACCGGATCATGTATATTCACGTTCCTGCCGCAATCTGGTCAATGGGCATTTATAGCTCAATGGCTATCGCTGCGTTTATCGGCCTGGTCTGGCAGATGAAAATGTCGGAACTGGCCATGGCGGCAATGGCTCCCGTAGGGGCAGTGTTTACCTTTATCGCGTTGGTCACCGGCTCGGCCTGGGGCAAACCGATGTGGGGTACCTGGTGGGTATGGGACGCGCGCCTGACCTCCGAACTGGTGTTGCTGTTCCTGTATCTCGGCGTGATCGCTCTCTACAACTCTTTCGAAGACAAGCGCACCGCCGGGCGTGCTGCCGGAATTCTGGTGCTGGTCGGCGTAGTGAATATTCCCATCATCCATTATTCGGTTCAGTGGTGGAATACGCTTCATCAGGGGTCGAGCGATTTTGGCAAGACTATCGATCCGAGCATGCGTTACCCGCTGTTCTGGGCGGTATTCGGCTATCTGTTCTTCTTTATTACCCTGACCCTAATGCGTTTACGCAATCTGATTATTAATCAGGAACGCCAGCGCCCTTGGGTAGTCACGCTGGTTAATAAGGAGCGCGGATAATGAACGCAGCATTTCCAACCTGGCAGGCCTTCTTTGCAATGGGCGGCTACGCGTTTTATGTCTGGCTTTCTGTCATCGTTACACTGATTTCTTTGTTTGGCATTGTGATTCATACCCTCTGGTATCGCCGTCAGCTGTTAGCTGACATTCGCCGTCGTCAGTCCCGCGAACAGCGGATCCGTCAATCTAAAAAACAGGCCAGCGCAGCAGCTAACACTGCCGCAGCAAGGTCGCCGGACTCCTCCCGGGAGAAGTTATCGTGAATCCTCGTCGTAAAAATCGCATGTACCTGGTGTTGATGGTCCTGGTGGGTTTAGGGCTGGCAACGTCATTGGTGATGTATGCGTTACGTTCCAATATTGATTTATTTTATACACCAAGTGAAATATTGCAGGGCAAAGGCAAAGACCATCAGTTGCCGTTTGTTGGCCAGCGTTTGCGTATCGGTGGCATGGTTATGCCTGGTTCGGTCAAGCGTGACGACAAAACCCTTGAAGTCCATTTCAAAATCTATGACGCACGTGGCGCTATTGCCGTGACCTATTACGGAATTCTGCCTGACTTATTCCGTGAAGGGCAGGGCGTGGTGGCGCAGGGCGTGATGGAACCAGACAACGTAGTCATGGCGAAGCAGGTTCTTGCCAAGCATGACGAGAAATACGTTCCACCTGAAGTTGAAGATGCCATGAAAGATAACCATACCGGGCCAGCCTCGGCGTATGTTGCTCCCGCCAAAGGAAACGGCCAGTCATGATCCCTGAAATAGGTACTTTTGCGCTCTGTCTGGCCCTGGGGCTTTCGACACTCTTGAGCATTTACCCGCAGTGGGGCGCGTCGCGTCAGGACGAGCGCATGATGGCGATGGCTCGCCCGCTGTCTTACGGCATGTTCGGCTGCATCCTGCTGGCGTTTATCATTCTGGTCCATGCGTTTGTGGTGAATGATTTCTCTGTGGCCTATGTGGCCAACAACTCCAACACCCACTTGCCGGTTTATTATCGTATGGCGGCAACCTGGGGCGCGCATGAAGGCTCGCTGCTGCTGTGGGTGCTGTTGCTAAGTTGCTGGACCACCGCGGTGGCGCTGTTTAGCCGCCGTATGCCAAACGACGCCGTGGCGCGCGTGTTGGCGGTCATGGGCCTGATCACTACTGGTTTCCTGCTGTTTATCTTGCTGACCTCCAACCCGTTCCTGCGTACGCTGCCAAACTTCCCGATCGATGGTAGCGACCTGAATCCGGTATTGCAGGATATTGGCCTGATCTTCCATCCGCCTATCCTTTATATGGGTTACGTCGGCTTCTCGGTGGCATTCGCCTTTGCGATTGCCTCATTGATGGCCGGTCGCCTTGATACCGCATGGGCGCGCTGGTCGCGTCCCTGGACGCAGGCTGCCTGGGTATTTCTGACCGTGGGTATCGTACTGGGCTCTGCCTGGGCGTATTACGAATTAGGCTGGGGTGGCTGGTGGTTCTGGGACCCGGTAGAAAATGCCTCGTTCATGCCTTGGCTTGCGGGTACTGCGCTTATCCACTCATTGGCGGTCACCGAAAAACGCGGCACCTTCAAAGCCTGGACCGTGCTGCTGGCGATCACCTGTTTCTCACTTTGCCTGCTGGGTACCTTCCTGGTGCGTTCCGGGGTACTGGTTTCTGTTCACTCCTTCGCCTCTGACCCGGCGCGCGGCATGTTTATCCTCGCGTATCTGGTGATTGTGATCGGCAGTTCCTTGCTGCTTTACGCCATCAAAGGTAACTCGGTACGTGCGCCAAGCCGTCACGAGCCTTACTCGCGTGAAAGTTTCCTGTTAGGTAATAACGTCCTGCTGGTTGCCGCCATGCTGGTGGTGCTGTTGGGAACGCTGCTTCCGCTGGTACACAAGCAGCTGGGCTTGGGCAGTATTTCTATCGGCGAACCGTTCTTTAACACCATGTTTACCTGGCTGATGGCTCCGCTGGCGTTACTGTTGGGCATCGGTCCGCTGGTGCGCTGGCGTCGTGACGAGCCGAGCAAGCTGTGGCGTCGTCTGGGTATCGCGCTGGTGGTGACACTGCTGCTGTCAATTCTGTTGCCGTGGCTGTTGCAGGACAAAATTGTCGGCATGACGGTTGTCGGGATGCTGATGTCAGTGTGGGTTATCCTGCTGACGTTGATGGAGCTGCACGAGCGTGCGACCCATCGTCACACCTTCTGGCGTGGCCTGACCCATCTGTCTCGTAGCCACTGGGGTATGGTACTTGGCCATCTGGGCGTTGCGGTCA